>JAVETB010000054.1:0-18645 GCA_034006265.1 Syntrophus sp. (in: bacteria)
GCTGAATTCTGGCGAGAGCGACATCGTCCTGAATTATGGGAAGAGCGATTACGGTACGGTGTCGGCGTTCGGCCGTAACGTGACGCTGGTCGATTCGACGGGGATCAACCTGACGACGACGACGGCGGGCGGGTCCCTGAGCGTTCGCGCCGGGGGCGACATTACGGACAGCGGGAAGGTTACGGTATCGGGGACAACAACGCTGAACGCCGGGATTCATAATATTGTATTGAATACGTCGACAAACGATTTTTCCAAGGTCATTGTGAAGGCTGGCAAAAAACTGATCCTGGTGGATGCCGATGATCTGAACCTCGGTGGTTCCACTCTTTCCGGTGCGGTGAATGTCGCGTCACATGGAAATCTTACCCTATCGGGCAGTCTGAATGCCGGAACCAATCGTGTGACTCTAAATGCCGGATTGGGATCCATGAACGGCGCCTATACACTGACCGCCGGAAATGCAACCCTGAGTGGCTCGACCATCGGCACGGTGGCGCGTCCTTACGTGAATGCAAGCGGCTTGCTGACTTTGAAGGCGGCATCTCTGGTGAATGGCGTTTCAGCGAATCTTAGAGGGCCTGCGGACTTGGATGTGTTGGTGTCCAGTGCTCCAGGCAAAGTCTTGCTGAACGGGAAGGTTATCTATCCGTAAGGCTGATGATCAAAACTATTCGGGCGAGTCGGCGCGGGGGAAACGGGGGCGTATCTCCGCTTCCCCCATGCATCGGGATGGATGAGGGACTTGTGTCGTTCCGGGGAGAAGGAGTTACTTCTTTTTCGTGTCGTAAAACTGGATGGCCTTGTCTGTGATATCGATGGCTTGGTCGTACGATATCAGGGTGTTTTTTTCTAAGATCAGCGTGTACTGCTCCTGCTGGCGAATTTGATCGACGACTTCCCGGATTTCTCCCAGGATCTTCTGATTGATTTCAGCGGCCTTCTGGCGAAACTCCTCTCCCTTTTCGCTGTCCAGCCGTTTAAGGTTACTGGCCGCCTTGGCAATCTCTTCCTCTTTTTCCTTGCGTTTCTTGACGGAAAGTTTTGGTGACTGCTTTTTCAGATCCTCTTCCATGGCCTGGACTTCCTTCTCTTTGGCGGCAAGGGCATCTTTGGCTGTCTGCAATTCCTTTTCAAAGACTTCCTGAGCGCTTTTCGTGGCTTTTGCCGTTCTCATGATCTTTTGATAGTCGACAACGCCGATCTTCAGCGGTACGTTGGAGCCGTCTGCAGCCAGTGACAGACAGCTGCCGGAAAAAAGGCAGATCAGGAACAGGGACAGAATCAATCCATAGTGCTTCATTCGCTTACCTCCAGGCTGGATATAAAAATTTCGTAATTTCATAAACCAGTTCCTCTCTTTATGCAAACATTTAATCCCGCGGCATCATGACCGTCAATCCGCTTTTCCGCACCTGCAAAGAATCGGCAATGGGAGGCTTTCTTGTTGACACATTTTTGACCTGTGCTCTATAAGCTATGAGCAGACAGGGGATGGGATCTTTGGGAAAATATTGTATAATCAATTGAAACCCACAGGGTTATTTCAATCAGATCGATAAAGGTCAGAGCCGTAAAAAGGCGGCCAGGCAGGGGCCAATAACTGGCGAGTTGAGGAACCGACGAAGGGGCCGATGCGGTCAGCTGAAGAAAGTAGAAAAGGTGTAAAAAGGAGCCTGATGATGGATATCATCCAGTACACACAGGAACATAGGATCTTTCGGGATGCGGTGAAGAAATTTCTGGCAAGGGAAGTCATCCCCTACATCGAGGAGTGGGAAGAGGCGGGGATCGTTCCCCGGGACGTCTGGAAGAAGATGGGCGCACAGGGTTACCTCGGGATGAGCGTTCCCGAAGACTACGGCGGACCGGCCGCTGATTTTCTCTATGAGGTCATCGTCATCGAGGAACTGGCCCGGACCAATTTCACGGGGCTCGCGGCCCGGCTGCACAACACCGTCGTGCTTCCCTATCTGATCGAATACGGTTCAGAGGAGCAGAAGTGCCGCTACCTTCCCGGCTGCATCTCCGGCGATATCATTACGGCCATCGGCATGACGGAACCCAACACGGGCAGCGATCTGGCGGCCATACGCACCACCGCCGTGGAAGACGGGGACGAGTTCGTGATCAACGGGCAGAAGACCTTCATCAGCAACGGGATCAATTGTGACCTCATCGTCCTGGTGGCCAGGGATCCGGCGGTGGTGGACCCGCACAGGGCGATTGATCTCTTTCTTGTGGAAGCGGGAACACCGGGATTTGAAAAAGGGCGCAATCTGAAAAAAATCGGCTGGCACAGCCAGGACACGGCGGAGCTCTTTTTCTCCGATTGCCGGATTCCAAGTTCGAACCGCTTGGGGGAGAAGGGAACGGGATTCCGGAAAATGATGGAGATGCTGCAGCAGGAGCGCCTCGTTGTGGCGATCGGGGCGCAGGTGATTGCGGAATTCATGCTGGAGAACACTATCGCCTACTGTCGGGAGCGGACGGTTTTCGGAAGGCCCATCTCCCGGTTTCAGAATTCCCAGTTCGAATTTGCCGAGATGGCGACGGAAATTGAGCTCGGGCGGACTTTCATCGACAAGATGATCGTTGAGCACATGGACGGCAGGGATCTAACCCGGGAGGTATCCATGGCGAAGTACTGGATCACCGACATGGCAGGCCGGGTGGCTGACCGCTGCCTGCAGCTTCACGGTGGATACGGGTACTGCGAAGAGTATCCCATCGCCCGGGCCTGGCGTGACGTCCGGATCATGCGGATCTATGCCGGCTCCAACGAGATCATGAAAGTCATCATTGCCCGGACGCTGGGATTGTGACCTCAGGCGGAACAGCCCTTTTGGCTGTTGCTGATTGCATCTGCAAACTGGAAACGCCATCACGACCAGAGTTGAAGCGGCGGACAGAGCATGGATGATGCCAGGATCAACGGTGCTTTCGTATTGCGAAAGCTCTGGAGGCGGCACGTTGACGGAACATTATGATGACGGTGAGGAGCGATCAATGGAGGAATATGACTGGCTGAAATTGTGGCGGGAACTGGTGATGAAAAATTTCCGTCCCAGGCGGAAGGGGATGGTCGAAAAATATAAAAGGCATTCCCGAAAGAAGCTGGAAAGACGGGATCCGCTGCTGGATTTAATCCTCAAAGAAATGGACGCCGGGGACACTGTACTTGAGATTGGGCCAGGAACCGGACGTTGGACCATCCCGCTGGCCCGGACCGGAAGACAGGTGACGGCTGTTGAACCGACAGCAGCCATGGCCGATATGCTCAAGGAGAATTTGGCCAATGCCGGTGTCAACAATGTGGAAATTCTCTCGCAGACGTGGGAAGATGCCTCTCCTGGAATGCACGATCTGGTTATCTGCGCCCATGGCATGTACGGAAGTCCGGACCTGGCGGCCTTCGTGCGCAAAATGGAACAGTGTGCACGGAAGAGATGCTATCTTGCTGTCCGGCTGCCTCCGGCCGACGGGATTCTGGGTGAGCTGTCCTTGAAGATTTCCGGTTGCCGCCACGACAGCCCCGATGCGGTGATTGCGTACAATGCCCTCTATACCCTGGGGATTTACGCCAATGTCCTGGTCGAAGAGGGCATGACCAACTGGGTCAATGTCTCTCTGGAAGACGCGGTCCGTCGAGCCAGGAAACATTTAAACCTGGGGATCTCCGAAGCTTACGATGACCTGATCTCTTCCACGTTGAACCGGCGGTTGAAGTTCTCCGACGGTGTCTATACCTGGCCGGACGGCATGCGGTCTGCGCTGCTCTGGTGGATGCCCGCACGCAAAGAGTGAGAGACAGGGCAATCCTGGCCACTGGTCATCGGCTCCTGGAAGAGAGGAAATTCCAGGCTTGGCGGGAGAGGTAGAAACGGAAGAGGTTACCGGCATAACAGTGTAAAGAACGTTAAGGGAAATCGTATGGAATTGACCTATCATCCCGGCGATATTCTGAGGGAAACATATCCGGCTATTTTCACCAAAAGGTGACCATCTCCCGCCTCCAGGAAACCCGCCGGGGCTGAAGCGCATGGGATTTCACGGGGAAGGACCGGCAAGCGGCCCATAAATAGGTTGACACACCCGATGCAGATCATTTATTGCACAGGTGTAATCTGAAAAAGAATCCGCAGATAAAATGGCAGAGCACCCTTTTAGGGAAGGTCATGAGAAAAGACGATCTGATAAGTCCTGAATGTATCGAAGGGGATGGCACCTACGAACACAGCTTACGCCCCCAGAGCATCAGGGAATATATTGGTCAGAGGACGGTCAAGAGGAACCTTTCCATCTTTGTCGATGCGGCCAAGAAAAGAAAGGAAGCCCTGGATCATGTGCTCCTCTATGGCCCCCCCGGCCTGGGTAAGACCACCCTGGCGGTCATCATCGCCCGCGAAATGGGATTCAATATCAAGGTCACCTCGGGGCCGGTCATTGAGCGGCCCGGCGACCTTGCCGCCATTCTGACCAATCTGAAGGATGCCGACATCCTCTTTATCGACGAGATTCATCGTCTCCCCCATGCCGTCGAGGAAATCCTCTATCCTGCCATGGAGGATTTCTACATCGATCTGGTGATCGGCCAGGGGCCGTCCGCACGGAGCATGAAGCTGGATATTCCGAGATTTACCCTGGTGGGGGCTACGACCCGGGCCGGGTTGCTGACCTCGCCGCTCCGGGACCGTTTCGGGATTAGTTTCCGGCTGAACTACTATGCCGTTGACGAGTTGACAAAGATCCTCATCCGATCCGCGAGTCTCCTGTCGATTGAGATCGATCATGAAGGGGCTGTCGAAATCGCAAAGCGCTCGCGTGGAACGCCGAGAATCGCCAATCGTCTTCTGAAGAGAGTCCGGGACTTCGCACAGGTCAAGGGAAAAGGGGCAATCGACGAAACCGTCGCCGTCAGCGCCCTGGAAATGCTGGAGATAGACCATCAGGGATTTGATCACATGGATCGGAGCATTCTGCTGTCCATCATCGAGAATTACGGCGGCGGCCCCGTCGGGATTGACACTCTGTGCGCCACGGTGGGAGAGGAAAAAACGACGATTGAGGATGTTTATGAGCCCTATCTCATCAAGGAGGGCTATCTGCAGAAAACGGCGCGGGGCCGAATCGCCACGAGAAAGGCCTATGACCATTTCGGGAAAAGGACGTTAACACTTGAGCAGGAGGAGCTGATCTGACCCCGGCTTTTTGTGAACCATGAAACTCTTATTGCACATATGCTGCGCGCCTTGCACCATCTATCCCCTGCAGGTGTTGAGGGATCAGCATCACGAGGTGCGGGGGCTTTTCTTCAACCCGAACATCCATCCCTACCTTGAATATTGCCGCCGCAGGGATACGCTCAAGGCCTATGCCGAGCAGGAAAATCTTCCGGTCATTTGGAAAGATTCCTACGAACTGGAAGACTTTTTAAGGAGCGTCGCCTTTCGCGAAGGGGATCGCTGCCGCTTCTGCTATTACAAGCGGTTGAGTTATGCGGCGCACGTCGCCAGAAAGGGAAACTTTGACGGATTCTCCTCCACGCTTCTATACAGCCGGTACCAGAATCACTCGTTGATCTGCAGCATCGGAGAAAGCCTTGCGAAAGAGCAGGGGCTGGCCTTTTTCTACCATGACTTTCGCGAAGGCTGGGAAACCGGCATCCGCATCTCGAAAGCCCAGGGCATGTATCGGCAGCAATATTGCGGATGCGTCTACAGCGAGAGGGACCGCTATTATAGAAAAGCCCCTTCGAAAGGGATCGATCCGGAACCTGCAGACGGTTGACGGTGTCGGCGCATTGTGTCGATGGCGTACTCCTCCTCGTCTGGGGTGAATCACCGCGACCCCCGGCCAGGAGGAACGGCTGGAGGTCATATCGTTTATGATAGTTCCCTGCTGAGCCTTTCTTTGTTTTGTCCTTCTGGTCTACCAAATAGAACCATCGCTCTCTTTCCAATGAAAAGTTTATTCGAAGCAGAGTCTTCCGGCTGTCTTCAGAGAATTTTGAGAAATTAATTTCTACATTTTCACGTTTTACGGTAAGCTGGTACCGCCATATGGTGAGGAATATCCCAACTCTTTTGATGGAATGGAAGATCTTATGGATACGGAAATAATCCTCTGGAAGGCAATCGATCTGGAACCGGCATGCGAGATGGTGCTGACCTTTGCCAAGGGAAACGCCAGGGACGCCGTTCTCAACTCCTTGAAGATCCGCAGGCAGCTTATGGTCAAAGAGTATAATCTCTATGAAGCGGAACAAATATCTTTTGAAAGGGAAGATGGCGAAGATGGGCAATTCCTGATCAGAATTGTAAAAAACCTGACAAAAAGCGTTCCTTAAAAGGAAGTTGCACGGGAACGCCAATCCTGTTAGAAATGGACGTGAAAAACCTCTTTTGGCGGAGCCGCGACGGTGAAACGATCTGTCCGATTCTCCGTTGAATCACAGATTCCATACAAACAAAAAGTTGAAAATCATGAAAAGAAAAACACCACTATTGCTGGCGATTGTTGTTTTGCTTGTCATCGCTCCCCTTCTCTATCATCTGGTGATGGATCAGAATCCCGATGAGATGAAAATAAAGGATGTTCTGGTTACGAACGATCAGACAAATGTGCTGGTTTATGCCAAATTGTCTCATTTTCCGCCGGATATTGAAAAAGCGATTCTTGCGGGTGTTTCAACAACGTTTTCTTTTAAAATAGAGTTCTACCGGGAAAAGAAGCACTGGTTTGATGAGCGGCTGGCACAGCTAGAGATTATAAAGAACATCAAGTACGATCAAGCCAAAAAGAAATTTTATGTGACGTCAACGTTCCCGCAGACGGCAGAGGCCTTTCAGGAGTTTGCGATGGCCAGGCTCGCTGTGGCCGAAATCAATGGAATACCCGTCGTGAACATCAAAAATCTGAGTAGAGATCAGAATTACTACGCACGAATCAAGCTGGCGTGGGAGAATTACCGCTTGCCCTTTTACGCGGAATTTCTGAGAATTTTCTTATCCTTCCGGGATTTTGAAACAGAGTGGCAGATCCAGACGTTTCGTCTTCAAACATGAAAAAAAACGACCGCCCGGCGCTGGGACCCGAAGAAGTAAACAGAAGGCGTCGCGATCTCATCCTGATCGCCGTTTCCGTCTTGTGCATCATTGTCTTGTCTTTTATCGAGCATTTCCTCTTCCAGGAGGAATACCTGTTTCACGAGTCCAGCAATATCCTGATTTTCGGTTTGATCAATATCAACATCATCCTGATCATTCTTCTGATCTTTTTGATCATCAGGAACGTTGTAAAGCTCGTCTTTGAAAGGCGGCAGGGGGTCATCGGGTCAAGGATGAGAACGAAGCTGGTGGCGGCTTTTGTCTGTCTTTCTCTCATCCCGACCATCCTTCTTTTCCTGGTGGCGAGCAACTTTCTGGCTTCCAGTATCGACAACTGGTTTAATGTAAGGGTGGGCGACGCCCTGAACAATACCCTGGAGGTTGCCCAGATCTATTACAAAAGGTATGAAGAGCATGCCAAGTATCATGCAGGTCAGCTGAGTGCCGATATTATGGAGAACCGCCTCGATGAAGGCGAGCGGGTTGATTATCTCCGGAAGCTGGTGGAGCAGAGACAGAAGCAGATCCGAGCGGCCGTTATTGAAATATATATCGACGACCGGACGAAGGGCATGGTGTTCCTTGGTCCTGAGCAAAGCGACGCCAAACCATCGTCTCCAACGCCTCAGGTTATGGAAGAGGTCTTTTCCGGAAACGAGGTGTCCTTAATCCAGCCCTCGGAGAACGGAGAATTCATCAGCGGACTGGTTCCCATTTACTCGAATGCTCATCCCTCCGAAGCTGTCGGCGCCGTTGTCGTAAGTTATTTCGTTCCCCGGGAAATTGTTGACAAAATAGCCATTGTTTCCAGGGCTTCGGAGCAGTACGGCCAGCTGCACCTGATTCAGAGCCCCATCAAGATCAGCTACATGATCACCCTGGCCATCATTACGCTCCTGATTATCTTCTCGGCAACCTGGTTCGGTCTGTTCATGGCCAAGGGAATTACGGTGCCGATCCTTGATCTTGCCGATGCGACCAAGCGCATCGCCAAAGGGGACTGGACGCATCAGATCGATATTGTCGCCAGTGACGAGATTGGCGTCCTTGTGGATTCTTTCAATTCGATGACGAGGGATTTGAAGGAGAGCAAGGAAAGTCTCGAACAGGCCAATATCAACCTTGAACAGCGCCGAAAATACATGGAAACGGTTCTTCACAACGTTTCCGCCGGCGTGATTTCCGTTGACGAAAAGGGATACATTACAACCATCAACGGAGCGGCGGAGCGAATGCTTGACATCAAGCTGGAGAGCGTGATCAACAGGCGCTATGAAGACATTCTGCTCAGTGAGCATTTGACCCTGGCGGAGGTCCTGCTGAAGGACCTGGAGAAAAGCGCAAAGGGCCAGATCGAGAGGCAGCTGGAACTGGTGCTCAAGGACAGGGCTTTGACCATTCTCATGACCCTGACCCTCGTCCGGGATGATGAGGGCCATGAGATGGGGATGGTGGTTGTTTTTGAGGACCTGACGCAGCTGCAGCAGGCCGAACGTGCGGCGGCGTGGCGGGAAGTCGCCCGGCGGATGGCTCATGAGATCAAGAATCCCTTAACGCCGATTCAATTATCGGCACAGAGGCTTCAGCGTAAGTATGGGGATCAACTGGGGGAAGATGGGGGGATCTTTTATGAATGCACCCGGACCATTATCGACCAGGTGGAAATTTTAAAAAATCTGGTGAATGAATTTTCCCGCTACGCCCGGATGCCTGTAACCCGCCCTGTCCCCGGAAATTTGAACGAGACGCTCACCGATGCCGTGGTCCTGTACCAGGATGCACACAAGGAAATTTCCTTCGAGTTTGAGCTGAGTGAAGACCTGCCGAAGGTGATCCTGGATTCAGAGCAGATCAAGAGGGTTATGATCAACCTCCTGGATAACGCGATAGCTGCTGTCAACAAAAGCGATGGAGCCATAAAAATCCGCACGGCTTATGACCGGGAAAGAAACCTGGCGATCACGGAAGTTGCGGACAATGGCTGCGGGGTTCCCGCTGGATATAAAATGAAGGTCTTTGAACCTTACTTTTCCACCAAAAAAAGCGGAACGGGGCTTGGACTTGCTATTGTGAGCTCCATCATTTCCGATCATCACGGGCATATCACCATCTCCAACAATGAACCCCGGGGCACGGTCGTCACCTTTGATCTACCGGTGGCGGCGGAGACTGTGACGTAATGTTTTCAAAAGGAGTTTGCGCCGCTGACGGTAATTGTGATATCAACCTTTTGAAATTATTTTTGAAATATACTTTCTGCGTTGGATAGAAGTTCGTGTATGCAAAGAACAATTCTTATTGTCGACGATGAGGAGAGCATCTGCAAATCCCTGGGGAACATCCTTCTTGATGAAGGGTATGACGTTCTGACGGCAAACAGCGGTGAAGCGGCATTGAAACTCCTTGATGAGGAACTTCCCAGCCTTGTTCTCCTCGACATATGGCTTCCTGGAATCGATGGGATGGAGGTTCTGAAGACAGCGAAGAATCTTTATCCCAGGCTGCCGGTGGTCATGATGTCCGGTCATGGAACAATTGAAACAGCAGTGAAGGCGACCAAACTTGGGGCATTCGACTTTATTGAAAAGCCGCTTTCTTTGGAGAAGATCATCCTGACCGTCAGGCATGCCCTCGAGATGTCCCGCCTGGAAGAGGAGAATCTTTTACTTCGGCAGAAAATCAACCAGGATTATGAGCTGACCGGGACAAGCCCGCCGATCATGGAGCTTAAGGAAATGATCTCCATTGTGGCTCCAACGAATGCCTGGATTCTGATCATGGGGGAAAACGGGACGGGCAAAGAGCTCGTAGCCCGGGCCATACACCGCCAGAGCAAACGGGCGGACAAGCCTATGATCGAAGTGAATTGCGCTGCAATTCCCGAAGAGCTTATTGAAAGCGAACTCTTTGGCCATGAAAAGGGCGCTTTCACGGGGGCGACGGAAAAGAAGAGAGGAAAATTCGATCTTGCCCATGAAGGGACCATTTTTCTTGACGAAGTGGCGGACATGAGCCTGAAGGCCCAGGCCAAGATATTGAGAATTCTACAGGAAAAAAAGTTTGAAAGGGTCGGCGGAAACAAGGTCATTCAGGTTGATGTCCGGGTTCTCGCTGCCACGAACAAGGATCTTGAAAAGGAGATGGAAGAGGGGCGATTCCGGCAGGATCTTTTCTATCGTTTGAACGTCATCCCCCTGATGGTGCCCCCCTTGAGAAGCAGAAAGGAAGACATCCCCTTGTTGATGGAGCGTTTTCTGGCTGATTTTGCGCTGAAGGAGGGGGAGCCCAAAAAAATACTGGGCGAGGATGCGCTGGCCATCCTGATGGAGCATTCCTGGCCGGGAAATGTGAGGGAGCTTAAAAATTTCATTGAACGGCTGGCCATCATGACCCCCTCAATCGGCATATCCGCCCATGACATTCCTCCACTCCCGAAAGAGGGCCATAAAGTTGAGCCATTCAAGGATCCCGTGCAGGATTCTGTCTCCGGTTCATTCCGGGAAGCCAAAATGGATTTTGAGAAATCCTATCTGTCTAGAAAACTTCGGGAATTTGAAGGCAACATCTCGAGGACGGCGGAATCCATCGGGTTGGAGCGAAGCAACCTGCACAAGAAAATCAAGGCCTATGGTTTGGAAAGTAAGGGTGAGTAGCAGCAGGGTGAGGAGGTGTCTTTCAGGTGAAATTCCAATGGTCTCACCCTGCCGATATGAAGAAAGGGGCAGCCGGGTCGCCTTGGTTACGGTTTGGGAAGGTTGTCGCTGATTTTGTGATGAATCAGTTTTGAGGCGGTTTGGTCGCCCATGATGCCCACACGCACCCCCACGGTTGTCAGATTCTTGTCTTTATATTTTACGATCAGTTTGACGGGTTCCTCGTTGATCTTGGCGGAAATCGTCCCTTCACTGATTCCTTTCATCGGATCCACGGCGGTGCCGCGCAGATCCGCCACCGCCCTTTCACAGGCGGTCCAGGTTTTTTCAAAAGTATAGGGATAGTCGGTCTTCAATTCCCCATTTACATACAGGTACGTTCCGGCTCCAGCTCCCACCGCGGCGCCGCCGGCGACGATGGCCGCACATCCACAGGTTAGAAAGAAGAGGGAAATCGACAACATAACGAACAGCTCTTTCTTTTTGGATAACGTTAACACAATTCTGACACCTCCATTATTTGTTGTTCAGTTTGGCGAATTCGAGCAGGAGCTCTTCCTGCTTCCGAGTCAGGGAAGTTGGGATGGTCACAAGGGTTTCAATGATCTGGTCGCCGTTTCCAAATCCCCTGATGTGAGGAATGCCCCGACCCTTCAGACGAAAATGTGTGGCGTTTTGCGTGCCTTTCGGAATTTTCAGCTTTTCCGTTCCCATGAGCGTAGGGACCTCAATTTTCGCCCCTAAAGCAGCCTGCACAAAGGTAATCGGGACCCTGCAATAAATGTCATAGCCTCTTCGTTCAAAAAATTCATGAGGTTCAACAGTCAGAAACACATAGAGATCCCCGCTTGGTCCTCCGAATTCACCATCTTCGCCCTCGCCGCGAAGCCGAAGGCGGGATCCTGTTTCTACGCCGGCAGGGATTTTAACATGGACTTTTTTGTCCAAGGCGGTTTTGCCACTTCCGTGACAGGCACTGCAGTACTGCAAAATAATCTTGCCATAGCCCTTGCATTCAGGACAGGTCGTTCGAATACTGAAGAATCCGCTGCTCTGGAGAACCTGTCCCCTGCCGCCGCAATAGCTGCAGGTCTTGATCTCCGAGCCGGGATCGGCGCCTGATCCGCGGCATTCCTCGCAGGTGACGGATTTGCGGATATTGAGGTCTTTTTCGGTGCCGAAGGCGGCCTCCGAAAAAGTCAGGGTCAGATCATACCTTAAATCGGCGCCCGCACGCCCTGCTGTCCGTGAGCGGGAACGGGAGCTGCTGAATCCGAAGATGTCTTCAAAGATGTCGCCGAAGCTGGAAAAAACGTCGTCGAATCCTGAAAATCCCTGAAACCCGCTGCTGCTAAGACCATCGTGTCCGTAACGGTCGTAAATATCCCGCTTTTTCCTGTCGCTCAGCACCTCATAAGCTTCCGCAGCCTGCTTGAATTTCTCCTCCGCTTCCTTATCCCCTGGATTGCGGTCCGGATGGTACTTCATGGCCAGTCTGCGATAGCTTTTCTTTATTTCCTCCTCAGTGGCGTCCCGGGTTATTTCCAAGACCTCATAATAACAAACTTTAACCATTGTGTTCATGAGCTTCCTTTGTTTCTAATGATGCAGGGAATGCATGCAAATCCTATGTCTGTTCTGGATCAAAGGGGAAACTGAAAGGTGAATGCTTCCGGAACTCGTTTCTCCGATTCCTCCGAATAGAGAAAACCGCCCTTTTAGAGTGCCTTCTGAATTTTCGGTAAGAATGATAATGATCGATGGCCGCATTGTCAAGGCATGGAAGCAGGCCGGCCCCAATTTCCTGCCGGAATGCGTTTTAAGGGCACAGGGTCTTATCTCTATCTTTCAATGAAGAAGGCTGACGTGAGCGAGTCCCGGAATTTGCCGCGTCCCCTGAACCTCCCTTTGATCTGCCGCCTTGATCAGATTACAAGACGCTTCAGAGCTTCTTCATATTTTTCCCGGGTCTTTCTGATGATATCTTCCGGAAGGTGCGGAGCCGGTGGCTTTTGATCCCAGCTCAGGGAAAGCAGGTAGTCGCGCAGAAACTGTTTGTCAAAGCTCTTCTGAGGTCGACCTTCAATATAATCTGCTTTGGGCCAGAAGCGGGAGGAGTCCGGCGTAAGCAGCTCATCAATCAGAATCAGTTCTCCGCCAATCAGGCCAAACTCCATTTTCGTGTCGGCGATGATGATCCCTGCCTCGTCGGCGATCCTTGATGCCCGGTTGTAAATGGCCAGGCTTATTTCAATGATCTTCGCCGTATTTTCGGGGCCGAGGATGTCTTCGGTTTCTTTGCGGGTAATGGGAGAATCATGCTCCCCTTCGGGGGCTTTGGTCGACGGCGTGAAAATCGGTTCCGCCAGCCTGGACGATTCTTTCAAACCGTCAGGCAGCCGAATGCCGGAAACCGTTTTGGTCAACCGGTAATCCTGCCATCCCGAACCGCTCAGATAGCCGCGGACAATGCATTCCACGGGAAGAGGGGAGGCCTTCTTAACGAGCATGCTCCTTCCCTCAAGCTCCTGCCGGTAGGGGGCGCACTGGGCCGGATAATCCTCTGGATCGGTGGAGACAAGATGATTGCCGACGATATCCTCCACCTTTTTGAACCAGAAAGCGGACATTTTCGTCAAAATCTTCCCCTTATCCGGAATGGGTTCCTGCATGACCACATCGAAAGCGGAGATTCGATCCGTAGCAACAATGAGAAGATGAGAGCCGAGATCGTAAATGTCCCGGACCTTGCCGACATTGGACAATTTCAGTCCTTCATAACGGGTTTTAATCAGGCCTGCCCTTTCCATTTTCCGCCTCCGAATTTCTGCTTACCGCATAAAGGGATTGTATTTCTTTTCGTGACCTATGGTCGAAGTGTTTGTTCTTCCATAGTTGTGTCCCGGCAAAACCTGGGTGTCGTCGGGTAAGGCGAAGAGCTTTTCCCTGATGGAGGTGAACAGCTGCGAAGCGGAGGAGCCGTTTAGATCCGTTCGGCCGACGCTCTCAACGAACAAAGTATCGCCGGTAAAGACAAATCCTTTAATGTACAGGCACATTCCCCCGGGAGAGTGTCCCGGCGTATGGATGACCTTCAGGGAAATGTTCCCTATGGAAATCGTATCGCCATCTTTTACCGTCATATCGGCGGGTGGCGAATCTTCTGCCCCGAACATCTGGAGCAGCATGGGTGGAGTATGGCCCAGCATGAAGGCATCCCCCTCATGAATGATGATGGGTGCGCCTGTTTTTGCTTTCATTTCCTTGTTCCCGCTGATGTGGTCCACATGCCCATGGGTATTGACAATGTATTTGATCTGCAGATTGTTTTTGGCGGCCGTGGTCAGGATGCCGTCAATGTTGTCGGCCGGATCGATCACCAGAGCCTCTCCCGTATCCGAATCGCCGACCAGATATGCGAAGACAGCCATGGAACTGACCTGCATTTGCCGAATGATGAGCATTGGAACCTCCTCCTGGGGGTTTTAATTGACAATCGTCAATGAAAAGCCATTATTGGACCCCTATCATTTTTTCATTTTTGAAGTCAATGGAATTTAAGGTTGTGAAAAGGCCAGGTTGTCCACAAAGAAGGGACTGCCCGAGGGATTGAACGATGGTCGTAAAAAACGGTACAGGTAACAGGAGTTTACAGCCTGAATTTTTTACGAGAAATGAAGGGCCTACTCGTTCGGACCCGAAATCTTTGTAAACCGCTTGGCGTTCATCTACATGTGGGGCACTGGAGTAATGGAGAAAAGCTTTCGGTGACACGATTTTGATTTTTAGAACTTCTCGGCCCAGGTCCGAATCCCTTTCATGATCATCTCAATGGAAATGGTTCCAACGAACAATGCCGTGATTCGTCCTGCTATTTCAATGTACCTCTGAATCAGGGCCTCTCTCTTCGGTAGGGTAAAATCGTGTAAGACCTTGAGACTAATCATAATCAGAATGGAGACACTTACTGCCAACAAGACAGCGGCGCATGCAACGAGAGGAGCAAGCTTTTTCCCTGCGATGATGCTTGCGCTGATCGTACCTGGCCCGATGAGCAACGGCATCGCAATCGCACCCGCTAGTTGTTTCGAATCGCCCCTGAGAATCTCTATTGCTGTGGGACCGCGAAAGACAAACTGAAGACCGATGAGAAGAAAGACGATGCCCCCGAAGATTTGAAAGGAAGCGAACTCTGCCTGCACAACGCTGATGAACACAACATCCCCAAGAATGGCGAAAAACCAGAAGACCGCCGTTGCGATCAGCGCGGCGCGAACGATCACCCGGGCGAATTGCCACCTGTCCATCCTCTGCACCACATCGATAAGATAAATGATGATCAGAAATGGGTTGAGGAGCATAAGTAACAGCGCGGTCGATTTAAGGAATTCCGTCATATAATTCTTTTGGCCGTCATAAAAAACAAAGGCTGAATGCAATGGTTCATTCTGACAATCAGTTGCCCCGTATACCGGCTGCTTGTCCGCCGGTGCCACAATACTTCAGGAATTATCGTCTGTACTCTTTCATGGTTCACAAAATCAGTCAATGATTGAGTTCAGACGATCATCAAGAATCCATCTGTATGTGGGAAAAACGTTGTCTGTCGTGTCATCATGGCATAGACAACACGAATCAATTTGTGTGCAGTGGCTGATGCGGTCATTTTTACGGAGAAGGCTTTCAGCCCTCCGTTGAAGGTTATTGACTCCGAAAAACAGTGCCGCTTGACATGAAGAAAAGTGAAGCAGTCAGACGGATAAGTACATTTTTTTAAAATCGAGACCTTCCGATGCCATGACATAAGCGACGGACGGAATCCTTTTTGTGCTTTGAAAGATGTTCCGCAGATACTCACCATACTGCTCAGCCGGTTCATCGGGAAGAGGGGGGCGAAGACCCATAAAAATGAAATCGGCATCTCTCGATACCTTTTCGATTGTTGAGAATAAATTTTGTTCTTCAGACAATACCGTTTCAACAGAAACGTTAAGTTTCCCCTTTTCAACAAATGTGAGCAAGCCCAATTCGATATCCTTTTGATCATCATCAGCGGAATAAATCGTTTTAAGGACAATCTTTGCGCTCCTCCAATACTTGCTTATTTTCAACAAATGCGCCAAAGCAAGAATAAGTCCGGCATTCTCCCCCTTTTGTCCCCACCATATGTCTATTTGTCGGTCTTTGTCTCCATCCTTGGGGATTGCTCCCTCTTTAACGATAACGACATTTTTTTTCGCTTCGTGCAGCATGCTGATCAGTTCCGCATATCCGAGAAGATTGCTGTCCTGAGCTGTTTCACCGATCAGGATTGTGTTTGGCTCGATCGGTCCGAATCCATACCCTTTAATCAGCGCAGAGATGCCTCCAATGACATCGTCGGCAGGAAAAACCTTGACCATAGCCATCACCTTTCTCTCCTGAAGGTAACTTGTTATGGCCTTTTCCATTTCTTCTTTCCGCCGAGGGGATGCATTTTTCTGGGGAACGACGGCGGCAACGGTCAGAAACCCACGTCCCTGGGAAATTGCATTAGCGATCTCAATCAAATACCAGCGTGTGGAAGGAGTTCCACTCAATACCAAAATATTTGGCCGCCATGATTCTATGTTTGCTTTTCTTTCTGAAAGTTTGTAAAGGCCGAACTGAATCATGAGCATGAGGATTCCATATTTCATGTCTCCCCATTTCATTTTCAGGCGTTTTCGTTTGATGAAGGCATACACGGCAATAGAGATGAATATAGAAACAAAGGTTGCTCCCGGATTGATCATGAACATGGAGGCAAAACATCCAAAGCCGCCTGCAAAGGAGAGAGCCCAATGGATCCGAAATTTCGGACGCCAGGCAGGACTTCTGATAAGTGTTCCAAAACCAGCCGAGAGATTGAGAAGTCCATAGGTTGTTAAAAAGAACATGGATAAAACAGGTGCAATCATGTTCAGATTACCGACCAGAATACCCGCCAGGGCCAACATGAAGGTGATGAAGATCGCTACCCGGGGTTCCTGGTTCTTGCCGAAGCCGCGGCCGATAAACTGTAAAATGATTCCGTCCTTTGCGATGGCCTGCAGGGTGCGAGGTGCCCCTAATAATGACCCGACGGCGCTTGAGAGGGTTGCACCCCAAAGACCGAGGATGATGAGTGGCCCCCAGTGCGCAACCTTGTACATGATCATCGGATCGACGAGAAACACATTGTGATCTTTTACAACTCCTGTCAAAAAGATGGGTATGATCATGTAGACCAAGTAGCTGCATGTAACGGCGGACAGTGTTCCCCATGGGATTGCCTTCTCCGGATTTTTCAGATCTCCCGACATCGATAATCCCGCTAGAATTCCGGTGACAGCAGGAAAAAATACCGCAAAGACAATCCAGAACGATTCTTTCTTGGGGAGCATTGTATTCGGTTCAAGAGGCAGCACCTTTTCCCCGGTTCCCATAAACAAGGAGACCAGTGAAAGAACGACGAGCAGAAGAATAAGATACTGAGCCTTCAGAGCAAGATCTGTCGATTTCAGTGTCAGTATGAAAACAATCCCAAGAGTGATGACGCCGACCACTTTCATATTCAGGTTCAGGAAAGGAAGGAGCTGTACAACAGATTCGGAAAAACCGATGATATAAAAAGAAATGCTCAATGCTTGGGACAGAAACAGCGGTAAGCCAATGGCGGCTCCAGTCTCGATGCCCAGAGATCTGGAGATGATGAAATAAGCCCCGCCTCCCCCTATCCGCATATTTGTTGCCAACGCCGAAATAGACAACGCCGTAAGGAATGTGATCGATGTGGATAGGGTGACTATGATGAGCGTTGGGATCAATCCGACGTTTCCAATGACCCAACCAAAGCGTAAGTACATGATGACGCCAAGTATCGTGAGAATACTGGGCGTAAAAACCCCTTTAAATGTCCCGAACTGATAACCCGATTTTTTAGATTCAGTCACTCCAGATCTTTGAACCATTTTTCAACCTCAGATTGTACCTTGTCACAGATGTCATGTGTGAGAAGAGGGACGTGAGTGGATCCCGAAGATAAAATCACAGCTCCAGCATTTTTATCCCTATAAACTTCAAACAACGCTCGTTTACTGATTGTATAACAAACTTTTCCCCTGCTCAAAATCCGATCTTTATATGTTGAACGATGATTCCTGTTCTTCCGCTGAGTCAGAACGTCCGGCAGAGGTAAGATTTGCCGTATGAGAGTGCAAGTTTGATGTGTGTGAACTATTACATCTTTTGTCGATGGTGTGTCTGAACAAATCCTGGAGTACGCTGACTGTTCTGTTCCAGTTTCTTCTCATAAAGCGGCTGTCTCTTGAAAAACGGATCATCCGCTATGAAAGCCTCCTGCCAGACGAATTTCTTTTTGGATTTGCTGAAAGTTACCAACTGATAGTAAGCCCCTGATGACACGATATCAATTTGGCTTAAATTTCTGATGATGATGACTGGCTGAACGTAGCGCATTTTACTATGGTAAAGATCCGGATCAACACGGACTTTTGGCTCAATGGTGAGCATGCACCTTTTTATGGACATCGGTCGCTTGGTCATAAGGGATAAAAGCTGACGCGAGGGCAGCAATAACTGAAATTACGGCTATTATCATGGTATACGCAAAAATTTTTCCTTGGTTTTACTCACGACCGCACCTTTATTGTTTATGCGTGTAATGTATACTTCTTTAAAAGCTTATAGAAGAAAAAGAACAGGAGTTACTGACCAGAGGCCGTCTTTACACATGCTGTCAAGTAAACGCTGTCTAACGACAGATCAGAAACCCACAGAATCAAAAAGACGAAAAAGCCGTTCTTCGCGACGGCTCTTTTTCACGGGGTCAATAATGGCATAAAAAAAGGGTTGCTTGCGCA
>JAVETB010000055.1:0-18510 GCA_034006265.1 Syntrophus sp. (in: bacteria)
TGGAAAGACCCAGGAGCAGGCCCAGAACGTCCGCTATGCGATAGGCAATGATGAAATAGAGAAGAACGGCGGTAACGGCAAGCCGGACGCCGTATTTGAGCAGGATGGATGACTTGGAGCCATCCATCAGGTGCTCGAACGTGTCGCGAAGATTCTGGTGGAGCCAGTAGAAATTGAAGATGCTGATCAAGCCGCCCAGCAGGATCCCAAGCGAAAAGGAGAAGGACTTAAGGACGGTGCTGCCGAGGAGAAGAAAGCCCAGAACCACCCAGTTCGTGATTTCAAGTCTTCTTTGAAGAGGGGCTTTTTCTATCCGATTCACTTTTTTGTATCGTCCGTATCGACCGACGATTCTTCATCGGCGGAATATTTTTTGATGATGTAATAAAGATTTCGAAATCCGGCCGCAATGCCCAGGAGCAGGAAGATCATCGTAAAGCGCAATCCCGTTCCGAATTGCTCGTCCAGGTATCTGCCCAGGTACAAGCAGCCGAAAATGGCAAGGACCATTCCGATGCCCACGCTGCTTGCGTAAGCCATCCGCATGAGGGTCGTTCTTGATTCTTTATCCATTCACGGTGCGCCTTCTATCACGAATCCGTTTATTAAGTCAATCAGAAAGCAGACGATTGATCCGTTAAAAACAAAAATTATTTGCTGAAGATGTTTTCTATGAAATTTCGTTAAGGCTCACCTCACGGTTCCTCTGTTTAACATACCAGTCGATGGTTTTCCTCAATCCTTCACGGAAATCGGTTTTTGCCCGGAATCCGAATTCGTCGAAGGCCCGGCGGGTGTCCAGCATCCTTCGAGGCTGGCCATCCGGACGGGATTTGTCCCAGACGATTCGGCCGGAAAAACCGGTCAACTCGGATATGAGCTCAACGAGATCACGGATGGATATTTCAAAACCGGCTCCAAGATTGACCGGGTCGCCTTTGTCGTACTTTTCCGCGGCCAGGACGATGGCTTCCGCCGCATCCTCGACGTAGAGGAATTCCCGCGTGGCTTCGCCCGTGCCCCAGACGACGATTTCCTTCTCCTCCCGAAGGCGGGCCTCCACGCATTTTTTGATCAGCGCCGGAATCACGTGGGAGGATCGGGGGTCAAAATTGTCCCCCGGCCCGTAGAGGTTGACCGGAAGCAGAAAAACCGCGTTGAACCCGTACTGCTGCCGATAGGCCTGCGCCTGGACGAGCATCATTTTTTTCGCCAGTCCGTAAGGCGCGTTGGTCTCTTCCGGATACCCGTTCCACAGGTCTTCCTCTTTAAAGGGAACGGGGGCGAATTTGGGATACGCGCAGATCGTGCCGATGGCGACAAATTTTTCAACGCCCTGACGCCAGCCTTCGTGGAGCAGCTGCGCGCCCATCATGAGATTTTCGTAGAACAGGGTCGCCGGATTGGCCTGGTTGAACCCGATTCCCCCGACCCTTGCCGCCAGGTGAATGACGACCTCCGGCTGGATATTCCGGTACATCCTGAGGATGTCCGGGCGGCGGGCCAAGTGGTATTCGGGAAGATCGGCGACGGCCAGGTGACGGCACCCCAGCTCTGACAGGCGGAACAGGAGATGCCTTCCCAGGAATCCCCTGCCGCCGGTAACTACAATGCGCTTTTGTGTAAAGTTCCGTTCCACAGGTCTTCCTTCAACCAAGGTGCGGATTCAGATTGCAGGCATAGCCGGCGTCCAGGAGCGTTTTTTCTCTTCGAGCGAGCTCCAGGTCGGCGGCCGTCATCATGCGGATCAGTTCATCGAATCCGATTATCGGCTCCCAATTGAGGACCCTCCTGGCTTTCGAGGCATCGCCCAGGAGAACGTCCACTTCCGTAGGACGGAAATAGCGGGGATCGATTTCCACATGCTTCTGATAGTCCAGATCGAGTTCCGAAAAAACCTTTTCGGCAAACTCTCGAACGGAGTGGGTTTCTCCCGTGGCAATGACGAAATCATCCGGATTGTCCTGCTGAAGCATCAACCACATGGCCTTTACGTAGTCGCCGGCAAATCCCCAGTCCCTCCTGGCCTCCAGGTTGCCAAGATAAAGCTTGTCGCGCAGTCCCAGTTTGATCTGCGTCGCTCCCCGTGTGATTTTGCGGGTGACGAAGGTTTCTCCCCTCCGGGGGGATTCGTGGTTGAAAAGGATGCCGTTGCAGGCGAACAGGTTGTAGGCCTGCCGGTAATTCCGGACGATGTAATAGGCGTAGACCTTGGCGGCGGCGTAAGGGCTCTGAGGCTGAAAGGAGGTGACTTCGCTCTGCGGAGGGGGTGCTGAACCGAACATCTCGCTGGAGGAGGCCTGATAAAAACGCGCTTTGATGCCCGTTCTGCGAATCGCCTCCAGAAGCCGGAGTGTTCCTATCCCGGTGACGTCTCCCGTATATTCCGGCATGTCGAAACTGACGCGGACATGGCTTTGAGCGCCGAGGTGATAGATCTCGTCGGGGTTGATTTCGTAGAGCAGATCGGTCAGCTGGCCGGAAACGGACAGATCGCCGTAGTGCAGATACAGCCTGGCCTGGGGATCGTGGAAGTCCTTGTAGAGATGATCGATCCGATCCGTGTTGAAAGTGCTGGAACGGCGGATCAGGCCGTGTATTTCATAGCCTTTTTCAAGGAGGAACTCGGCCAGATAGGAGCCGTCCTGACCCGTGATGCCGGTGATGAATGCTTTTTTCATAGTCCGCCTTTCATGGTATCTATCGTTTCAGCGCATGCCTGGAGGGTCTTTTCCAGATCTTCATCGGAATGGGCGAAAGAGACAAAAGCCGCTTCAAAAGCCGAGGGGGCGAGGTAGATGCCCCGTTCCAGCATGCCCCTGAAGAATACGGCGTAACGGTCGGCATCGGTTGAACTGGCCGTTTCGTAGTTCACGACATCGTGGTCGGAGAAAAACAGGGTGAAGAGGGAACCGGCGCGGTTGATGCGCAGGGGTATACCCGCCGCCCCGAAAAGGTCCTTGATGGCATGACACAGTTCCTCCGTACGATGGTTCAATGCGGCATAGTCATCCCGTCGGCTGCCCAGGATCTCCAGGGTGGCCAAACCCGCCGCCATGGCCAGGGGGTTCCCGGAGAGGGTGCCTGCCTGGTACACGGGACCGGCAGGGGCCAGATAATCCATGATCGCCTGGCTGCCACCGAAGGCGCCCACTGGAAGCCCTCCGCCGATGATTTTTCCCAGACAGGTCAGGTCGGGTTCGATGCCGCAGAGATTCTGAACGCCGCCGTAAGCAAGTCGAAATCCGGTAATCACCTCGTCAAAGATGAGCACGATTCCATGCTGGCGGGTCAGCTCCCGCAGCGTTTCCAGAAATCCCGGGGCGGGTTCGATAACGCCCATGTTGCCGGCTACCGGTTCGACAATGACGCAGGCCAGCTCTTTTCCATGGCGATCCAGCGCCGCCCGGAAGGCTTCGATCGAGTTGTAGGGAAGGGTGATCGTCAGTTCGGCAAGGCAGGCCGGCACACCGGGGCTGCCGGGGATTCCCAGGGTGGCAATGCCGGAGCCGGCTTTGACCAGGAGCGAATCGGCGTGCCCATGGTAGCATCCCTCGAATTTGAGGATCTTTTCCCTGCCTGTGTAGCCGCGGGCCAGTCGGATGGCGCTCATCGCCGCTTCCGTTCCGGAGCTGACCATGCGGATCTTTTCAATGGAGGGGAAGGCATCAATGATCGTTTGGGCCAGAGCGATCTCCTGGACGGTCGGTGCCCCATAGCTTGTCCCACGTTCAACGGCCTTCCGGATCGCTTCCTGCACCTGCGGGTGGGCGTGCCCGAGAATCATCGGTCCCCAGGATCCGACATAATCAATATATTCCCGCCCGTCGACGTCGAAGATCCGGGATCCCGAGGCCCGGTCGATGAAGCGGGGAATCCCGCCGACAGAACGGAAGGCCCTCACAGGGCTGTTGACCCCGCCCGGCAATAGTTTCGCTGCGATTTCAAACAAGTCTTCCGATCTGGAGCTCATCATTCTCCCCCGTCTTTTTCCGGAATTTCAGCCGGAAAATAGGTCATGCTGCTCTTTTTATATTCCCTGTCGCTGGTAAGGATCTGATAGTCATCCATGTTTGCCGCTTCCGCCATCCCCCGGATCGAAGAAGGGATGTCCGCTGTTTTAAGATGAACCATGGTGAAAAGATTGTACTTCCCTTCGAAGGGGGGCGTTCGCTCGTAGCAGTGGGAAACCTCCGGGAAGGAGGCCAGACGTTCTCCCACGCTTTCGATGAGGCCCTCCGGAACGGCCCAGACCACCATGGCGTTCTGCGTGAATCCCACCTGGTGATGGCGGAGAATGGCCCCGAATTTCCTGAGGATTCCCCGATCCTCCAGCCGTCGGATGATCCGAACCACGTCATCGTCCGACAGGTTCATTTCTTTTCCCAGGGCGGCGAAGGGGCGGGAAGTCACGGGAATGTCTCCCTGAAGTGCCTGAAGAATCTTTTTTTCTTCCGATGTCAGAACGGCTGCCTCCCCTTTTTCCATCGTCTTGGGCATGAACATCTCCTACCGAAGAATTTACGGGGTTTCCGCTTCGATTTTCCCGCGGAGCTTTTTCTTTTCAGATTGCCTGTGCTTCAGTTCCAGGGTCTTTTCCTGTGCGCGCTTGGAACGGCGTTTTTTCTGGCGGCGGATCTTTTCGATCCGGGCCTTCTCGGCCATGACCTGGCCCGTTCTCAGCCGTTCAATCCGGTCAAGGAGCAAACGTCTGGCCAGCAGGCGGTTGACGTTCTGCGAACGGTCCTGCTGGCATTTGACAAACAGCCCCGTGGGCAGATGAACGAGGTGGACGCAGGTCGACGTCTTGTTGACATTCTGGCCGCCCGGCCCCGAAGACCGGACGAAGGTTTCCCGCAGATCTTCTTCTGAGATCCCCAGACGGGTCATCCGCTCCAGGATGGCCTTTTCCTTTTCCGGTGAAATGCTCATCGTTTATAGCCCTGTATAGGCCCGTCCCCTTTGTCAGATCTTTTCGATCTGGTATCCTTCCAGTTTGATGGCCACGGAGCGCTGCAGCAGTTCGATGGTCACGACGAAGAGATCCTTTTCCAGATCCGTCCGGAGCACCGTTCCTTCTATGCCCCGGAACGGTCCGTCGACAATCCGGGCCGCCTCTCCCACCTGGGGGTAGGTAAGGTTCTGAACCTCGACCTTGGATTCCACAATACGCCGTATGGCGGCGATCTTTTCGTCAGGCACGGCAATGGGCTCCGACCCGGTAGGCTTGCCGAGAATGCGGACGACCCCGAAGGTCTTCAGCACATCCAGCTTTGTCTGGTTGTCCAGCGAAAGCAGTTCGACGAACAGATATCCGGGGAACAGAGGAACCAGTATCCTTTTCCGGCGGTCCTTCCTCTTGCTCCATACCTCGATTTTCGGCAGGAACGTCTGGATGGATTTCTGTACAAGGCCGACATACGCTCTGTCTTCGTGCCGGCTCCTTGTATGGACAGCATACCAGGGCATTACCGCATCCTCTCTTTGTGGAATTATCCCCTTCCGGAGTTTGAAAAAATGGACAAGCCGCTTCAAAGAATCGGGGTTGACAAATCCCGCAAGAAAACTTCAGTATGGACCACAACGTGCCGCATCGTAGCTCCATGAGAAATCTGCCTGCTTTCCATGAGCAATGGCGTAGCATTATAACAGAACAGCCTTATTTTCAATAAGGAACTGATCCATGCGGTTGAGAATCAACGATATTCCCATGACGCTGGAGGCCGGCGCAAAAAATCTCCGAGAGGCTGCCGCCGAAATTCTTTGCGTCCCCCCGGAGTCCGTTTTGTCCGTGGATGTCCTGCGGAAGTCTCTCGATGCGCGCCGAAACCGTCCACCTTTTTTTGTTTACGCCGTGGTCGTGACCGTTCCCGATTCGATCGGCATCCCGGACAGCAGGGATCGGCGGATTTCCCTGGAGGCCGACCAGGCGTTCCTGGGAACTCCACAGACGAGGCCGATCCGGACCCGGAAAAGACCCGTTGTGGTAGGTTCCGGACCGTCGGGGCTTTTCGCCGCCCTGGTCCTGGCCCGTTCCGGCTTGCCCGTTCTGCTGGTTGAGAGGGGGAAAGCCGTTGCCGAGAGAATCCGGGATGTGCAGGCTTTCTGGGAAAAGGGGGAATTTCACCCGGAAAGTCATGTCCATTTCGGAGAAGGTGGCGCAGGAACCTTCTCCGACGGGAAACTGACGAGCCGTGTCAAAAATCCCCTGACGGCCTGGGTCAAGAAAATCCTGGTTGAGATGGGGGCCCCCCGTAATATCCTCATCGATGCGAAGCCCCATATCGGTACGGACCGGCTGCGCAGAATCGTTGTCCGAATGCGGCAGGAGCTGCAGGACCTGGGGTGTGAAATCCGCTTTGAAGCGAGCATGACGGATGTGATCGTTCAGCGCGGCGGTGTTGAAGGGATCGTGATCAACAGCGGGGAACATTTGAGAGCGGAACAGATCATCCTGGCGATCGGCCAGAGTGCCGATGACTCCTACCGGATGCTCCATGACCGGGGGGTTCAGCTTGCCCCCAAGCCCTTCGCCGCAGGCCTGCGCATCGAACATCCCCAGGCGCTGATCGATGAGATACAGTACGGCCCATGGGCCGGCAGCGCGGAGCTGCCTCCTGCCGAGTACGCCCTGGCCGTCCGGATTCCCGATCTGGACCGCGCGGTCTACACCTTCTGCATGTGTCCGGGTGGACAGGTGATCGGTTGCAGCGCCAGGGAAAAGGGAGTCGTCACCAATGGAATGAGCTTTTCCCGGAGGGATGGCACCTTCGCGAACAGCGCCGTTGTGGTTAATATCCGGCCGGAGGATTTTGCGGGAACGTCGCTTTCTCCCCTCAGCGGTCTTCAATTCCGGCGCCGATGGGAGGCGGGGGCTTATGCCCTGGGCGGCTGTCACTATTTCGCCCCGGCGCAGCGCCTCGTGGATTTTCTGAAAGGCCGGCCAACGCAGGGGGGCATGGAGACCAGCTTTCTTCCCGGTGTTGTTCCGGCACCGCTGCAGCGGGTTCTTCCCGGTTTTGCCGCAGAGGCGTTAAAGCGTGGCCTGACGGCGTTCAACGAAAAGATGCCCGGATTTCTTACCGGGGAGGCTGTGCTGATAGGTGTGGAAACCCGGACCTCGTCGCCGGTCCGCATTGTCCGGGGAGCAGACGGGCAGAGCGTGACGGTCCGGGGCCTCTTCCCCTGCGGAGAAGGCGCCGGCTATGCCGGAGGAATCGTCAGTTCGGCTCTGGACGGGATTCGGGCGGCTGAACTCCTGCTGGAGTCCCTGGCATGAGTCAATCCACTCTTTGCTGCGTCCTGACGATCCTCCCCGATTCCGGGGCGAAGTCAGGCAGGTCCCCGCAGGCGGGCATCAATGATGAGATCGTCGCCGTTTCGGTAGATCCTGCGAAAAATCAATTTGATGGCGCTCTTCATATCGGTAATGTTGAGGTTTCCGATGGCTTCAATCCCTTTGCCCGCGATCTTGGGTGCTATGATGGCAACCAGGCGGTCGGCAAGATCCTCCGCCAGCAGGGCGGTGAGAACGCCGGAACCCCCTTCGACGAGCACCGAAGCGATATTGCGCGTTCCCAGTTCATGGAAAAGGGAAGGCAGACCGATCCTTCCCAACGGATCCGCAGGGAGAATCAGCACGTCTTTGCCGAGATCCTTCAGCCGGGTGAGCTTTTCCCGGTCTGCCTGGTCTGTTGTAACCAGCAGGGTTCCGGCTGTGCCCTGATCCTGGAGAATCCGGGATGTCAGGGGAATCCGGAGCCGGCTGTCGAGGACGATCCGCAGGGGATTTTTTCCCCGCACGAGGCGGACGGTCAATTCCGGGTCATCGGAAAGAATTGTTCCGATGCCGACCATGATGGCGTCGTGGGCATGACGGAGGCGGTGGGCGAACCGCCGCGAGGGGAGGGAACTGATCCAGCGGGAATGACCGGTGGCGGTGGCGATTCTTCCATCCAGGGTCTGGGCGTATTTCAGGGTGACGAAAGGGGTTCGGGATTGGATGAATTTGAAGAAGGCTTCGTTGATCTGCCGGCAGGCCTCTTCCAGGATCCCCACGGATACCGGAATTCCAGAGCGCTGCAGGGCCTCGATACCCTTTCCCGCTACGAGAGGATTGGGATCGGCCGTGCCGATGACGACCCGTTGCGGCCGGCAGGCGATGAGGCGGTCCACGCAGGGCGGCGTTTTTCCGTAATGACTGCAGGGCTCGAGAGTCACGTAAATGGTCGAACCCTCCACCGATTCCGTGACGCTCTCCAGGGCGTTGATTTCCGCGTGAGCCTGTCCAAATTTCCGATGATAACCCTCACCGATAATGCGGTTGTTCCTGACGATCACAGAGCCGACCATCGGGTTGGGGCTGACCCATCCCTCTCCCTTCCGGGCGAGTCGCAGGGCACGTTTCATGAAAGATTCATCGTTCAAAAAGCTTTTCCCCTTTGCATGCGCTGTCCCCATATGGTGGGGGGGTATGAACTTCTCGTTCGGTGTATAGGTTACCCTTCCGGCGAAGTCAAGATTGGAAGATGGGCTTCATTCCGTCGTTTGTAAGGGGAGTGCAAAAGGAAGGGAAGAGAAGGAAATGGCTATGACGGACCTGGCGGGTATAGTGGTGTTTGTCCTGGGCGCTGTGGTGGGAAGTTTTCTCAATGTGTGCATCTGGCGGATTCCACAGGGCCTGTCTATTGTTTCCCCGGCATCTTCCTGCCCGCAATGCGGCCATTCCATCCGCTTCTACGACAACATCCCGCTGGTCAGCTATCTCCTTCTCAGGGGGCGCTGCCGCTCCTGCGGGGAAAGGATTTCTCTGCGTTACCCCCTTGTGGAGGGTCTGACGGCCCTGATGGCCCTCCTTCTCTTCTGGAAATTCGGCCTCACCCTGAAATTTGCCGCGGCCTTTCTTTTTGTCAGCGCGTTGATCCTGGTTGCCTTCATCGACATCGATCACCAGATTATTCCTGATGTCATCAGCCTTCCGGGCATCCCGATCTGCTTTCTCCTGTCCGTTTTTCTCATGGAGCTTCCCTTTATGGAGGCGCTCCTGGGGCTCGTTCTCGGCGGCGGTTCGCTTTACCTGATTGCCGTTTTGTATGAGCTGGCGACAAAACGGGAAGGGATGGGCGGCGGGGACATCAAGCTGCTGGCCATGATGGGAGCCTTCCTGGGATGGAAATCCCTGCTTTTTATCCTCCTGGTCAGTTCGCTTGTAGGGGCTGTTGTGGGAATATCGGTGATGTGGGCAAAGGGCGGCGATATGAAATATGCCGTGCCTTTCGGGCCTTTTCTATCGCTTGCCGCCACGGCCTATCTCTTTGTCGGCGACTATGCCGTCAATCTCCTTCTGTACCATCAGATCTGACGCGGGAACGATTTCAATGGGCCCGGCGCTTCAGACGCTCGATGTCCTGAATGATGATGGCGTTTCTGCCGGTCCTCACCACACCCTTGTCCCGCAGAATTTTCAGCTCCTTGTTTATGCTTTCCCTTGTGACGCCCAGCATGGCGGCAAGCTCCCGCTGTGACATCCGGATCCGAAATTCCTGTCGCTCACTCTCCTGAGTCTGCAGCGGCTCCGCGAGTTCATGGAGGCGTTTGGCCAGCCGGGCCGGGACGGTGAGAAAAGAGATCTCCGCAAAAAGATCGTCCGTCCGGCGCAGACGCAGCGAAAGGGCGCGGAGTATGGAGCGGACGGCGTTTTCATTTTGAAAAAGAAACGAGAAAAAATCGTCGCGCTCAAGGACATACAGAAGAGTGTCTTCGACGGCCGTGGCGTCGGCCGAGCGGGGCTGCTCATCCAAAAGGGCCATTTCGCCGAAGAAGTCTCCGCTTCTCAGCAGCGCCAGGGTGACTTCGTCACCCACCCGGCTTGTAACTCCTATTTTGATCAGTCCTTTGACGATGATGTAAAAGGAAGAGCCTTGATCGCCTTTGCGGAAGAGAACTTCTCCCCTGGGAAGGGAGAGGCGTCTCAGAAGGGTGGCAAGATGCTCGCGTTCCGAATCCAGCATCGACTCAAAAAGGGGGATCTGCTTGAGTAAATCGACTAGAGCCATGGAGATTTGCACCTCATCATTTCCGTGAACGGGTTGGATCGTCCCGGGTAAACAAGTCCATTTTTAATGAATATCTTCTCCCATGATTTGGAAGAATAGTCAATGTTCTTTCCCCAGGACTGCAATTTGCATCCCAAAAACGGACGGTGGGAAGCAGGAAAATAAAAAGTGAATATAATCACATATTACCATGTCACATAAGCGTTGACAGGTATCTGTTCCCAAACGTATGATCTCTCAACAAAACAACGATAATGAATGCATGAAGTCGATGAATTTCAGGAGAGGCAGACGGTGACGTATTACAGGACAAGGGGTTTCACGCTGATTGAACTGATGGTCGTTATCGCCATCATGGCCATCATGGCGGCCATCGCCGCTCCCAACTTCAAGTCTTTCATGGCCCAGCGGCGCCTGAACGGGGCCGCCCGGCAGGTGATGTCGGATCTCATGGCGGCGAGAATGAAGGCGGTCACGATCAATCAGAAAGTGAAGGTCTCTTTTACCGGCAATCATGCCTATGAGATCTGGAATGACGCCAACAGCAACGGAACCGTTGCCGATAATGAAGGTGATGATGTGGCGAAGGACATCCAGGTGGATTATCATGATGTGACATTCAGCAGTACCGCAAATCCTGTCTTTGATCCGCGGGGAACGGCTGCCGCACTTGCAACCGTCACGCTGACCAATTCCGCAGGTTCAAAAACAGTCAGTGTGGCAATTACCGGACGCGTTGTGATCAGCGGTTGACGGATTCGGAGATGGAACAAGCTTGTTTTATAGATCAACGTATCAAGGGGGGAATTAGGTCATGATATCGGTAATTCCCGATAAGCAAGGCTTCACATTGATCGAGATTCTAGTTGCGATGTGTTTGCTCCTGATCGCCCTGCTGGCGTTGCTCTCTCTAACCACGACGGTCATCAAGGGAAACTACGCCAGCAAGATGACGACCATGGCAACCACACTGGTAAAAGATAAGCTTGAAGACCTGAAAAATAAGAGTTACGCGAGCGTCAGCGCCAGTACTTCCGGCATCACTTCAACGGATTATGCATCCGCAACCGGCCAGGTTTCGGCCTCCTCGACAGGAGCCTATTTTACCAGGAACTGCACGTGTAAGCTCGATGCAGCGGAGCCGAATGATACGATGAAAACTGTGGTCGTGACGGTTTCCTGGAATGAGGGCAGCCGGAGCGTATCCGCCTCAACCATTATCGGTCGGTAAAATCCATGGAAGGAAGACAACGAAGGTTGAACAGCTTCAAGGCAGGCATAAAGAAGGAAATTTGCAGATCCACGAAGAGTTGCGGGGGATTTACCCTGGTGGAACTGATGATTGCCCTGACAATCGGATTAGTCATTTTGGCCGCTCTATACAATCTTTTTTCCGCGCAGAACAAATCCCTGAGTGTTCAGGAAACCATTGTAGAAATGCAGCAGAATGCCCGTGCTGCCATGGACATGATGGCGACGGAGATGGGAATGACCGGTTATGATCCCGCAGGGACGAGCCCGGCCGGCATAAGCACCTTCTCGGCAAATTCCATTGCCTTCACTCAAGACCTGAACGGGGATGCTGATGTGAGTGATCCCAATGAGAGCATTGCTTACAGTTACGATTCAGGCCATTTGCGAATAAGCAGAAATACCGGTGGAGGCCCTCAACCTTATGCGGAAAATGTCGAAGCTCTAAATTATACATACTATAACGCAGCAGGGGCCACAACGGCAACGTTGGCGGATATCAGGAAAATCAAGATCGAGATTCGAACCCGGACAGCCCGGATAGACCCGAGTTATGCAACAAACGGTGGGTATCGAACCTATACATTGACATCCTATGTAACGCCGAGAAATCTCGCGTATTGATCAAGAAGCAGGAGGTAACTTTCCATGAGGAGGATCAGCGGTTCGAAGCTATTAGCAGACAGCGAAAGGGGGATGGTCCTTGTCGTGTCCCTGTTGGTCATGGCCGTGCTGGCTGTCCTGGGGATTGCGGCTGTCATGACCACCACGACGGATCTCAAGATCACTTCAAATTATACGCAGAACAAAAAGGCCTTTTATAATGCTGATGCCGGGGTGGAGCGGGTCATTGCATACCTGCGCACTAATACGGTGAATTATCCCACCGGCAGCACACCTACTACGACAATTGCAGTGAGCTGTCCTACAGGCTTCAATTTCAACACCTCAGTGAATCTCAACTATGTTTCTCCCAACGTCTACAAGTTTCAGATGACGGGCACGGGGGCCAATAGTGCCGCAAAGACGATCGAAACCCACATCAGGAAAGTGCCGCTCTATCCTCAAGACGCGGACGGTGCGGTGGCGATGTACGGAGGCGGGCCCGCGGTTGAATTTAAAACAGGCGGCGGAGGGGGCTACGCCATCGACGGGCACGATTATCCTGTTCCAGCGGATCCGAACTGCAATGGTAGTTCCTGTGACACAACAGCTACAGCCTTGCCGGCCTTGCCTGGTCTGTTCACCGTCATGACTCCCACTCTCACCGGAAATGATACCGCGCACCTTGGGGGGGTGCCGACACAGACGCTGGGCACCAGCCGAGAAACGGAATTCAATAATTTTGTGGAGATGGTCCTTGCCAGCGGCAGCACCGCAACCCCCCTGTATCAGTCCACCCTGGGAACGCGGGCCAATCCCGCCGTTACGGTCATTCCGAACGGAACAACCCTGAATGCCACTGCAAACGGAGCGGGCATCATCATCGTCGATGACGGAGGGTCGCTTCAAATAAACGGAAACTTCTGCTTTGAAGGCCTTGTCATCCTGAGAGGGTCGGGCAGGGTGTTCGGAAGCGGCACTGCCAACATCTTCGGCAGCCTTGTTACGATTGGCCATTTGAGCAAATTGATAGACCTTACCGGCAGCATCAACCTGTTCTACAGTTCGGCAGCCCTGGCAAATCTCGCCAACATCGATGAACTCAGCCAGATTCAAAGGACTGCCTGGCGGGTTGTTCTTTAGCGGGTATGGCCGGAAGGTATGACAGCCATGCGAAAATACATCCTGTTCTGTTCATTCCTCATTGCGGTCTTGCTGGTTCCTGCCGTCGGGGACCCCGCTTACCGGATTCTCCTTAAAAATGGGGGGCAATTTTCAACACTCCGGTATTGGGAAGAAAACCAGCTGCTGAAGTTCGACGCAGGCTTTGGGGTGATGGGTATTGAAAAAAACCAAGTCAAAGCAATTGAAACATACACCATCGATGCACAAGAAGTTTATAAAGCCCCGAAAGCCGAGAAGCGCCTCGAGGAAGCCGAACAGAAGCCTGAAAAGACTGCTTCAACCCCAACACCACCCGCAGAGATTGATCTGAAGGCTTTCCAGGATAAAATGGCAAAATTCAAAGCGGACCTGAACAAGTCGTTGACGCGCATCAGGAAAGCCAATGCAAACAAGGATTTGGATGCAAAGAACCAGGCTATGGAAGATAACCGGAATATCTCTGCTGAAATGTGGAAATTGACTCACGAACTGGAGCAGAAGAATAATGGAAAACTTCCTGATGGCTGGTGGGAGGGAGTCGGACGAGAGGAGCCTGCGTCGTGAACTGGAAAAGGCCAACGCGCTTCAGGATGATACGAACAAAGGCCTCAGGGATTCCAAACCGTTTTTCTGTCTGTATCATCCTTTTTGATCGTCATCCCTTATGGTAACCAGAAGTTCCCGAGGCGCCATTCCTCGGTTTCGGCCGTGCCGGTTACCGTTGGAGCCGTTTACGGAATCGGGGAGGCAAACCGGTTCGCTTCAACATTCTGCCCCGATCGGTGCCTCTTCAATTCAAGCCGTGTGTCCCTGATGTGACGCCCACAATCCCACCTGAAGAAGTTCCTCAAAATATTCCTTCCTTACTTGTTGATTTCACTCATAATATTTGTTGACTTTTTATTTAATGGCCTTTAAATAATAAACTGGTTTGCGAGGACTGTGAAACTGCCGTGGTCATTGAAGCACAACATTTCTAGGGAGGATAAGGTAATGAACAAAGGTGATTTGGTTGAGGCAGTAACAAAAGTTGTTGGAAAAAAGAAGTTGGCGCAGGAAACCGTCGCATGTGTTCTTGGATCCATGACGGAAGCTTTAAAAAAAGGTGATAGCGTAACACTCATTGGTTTCGGCACGTTCAAGGTTGCGAAGAGAGCCGCCAGAACGGGGAGAAACCCGCAGACAGGCAAACCGATCAAGATTAAAGCAAAGAAGGTCCCCAAATTTACGGCCGGCAAGAAACTGAAGGATGCCGTGGCGAAAAAATAATTGCAGCGATAATCAACACAGAGGGCCTCCCGGTTTGATAAATATCAGGAGGCCCTCTGTCGCGTCCGTCTCTCTGCCCGCGGGATGCCTGGCCTCTGAAATGGTCATTACGACACCTTGAACGGCACCCCCGTAAGCATCAGCCCCTGCGCCCGCTTTGTTGACAGCCGTGCAGCCAGTGCCGGAAAACCGCATCCGCCCTTTCAGCCTCCGATTGGGTGGGAAGAAATGGTAGAGATGAAATCGTAACTGAGGTCATCGCCACCCGCCTTCGACCGGCCGGATGTCAGTAAAAATCCCGACAGCCCCCCGGCATCGATGTAATCAACCCGAATAAACTCGACCCTTTCCAGGATGCCCCTGTCTACCGCCAGGGGAATGCCCCGCACGGTAAACACCTCGTCATTTCCCTTCGCGTCATCCAGAGCTATGGCCAGAGAAGCCGGTCCTCAACAGGATTTCTGCGAATAAATTCTGATCCCTTCGGATGATTTCAGCCCGGCAAAAAAATTCTGTAACGCAACGGATGCCTTTTCCGTGATCTCAACCATCGCTTTTCCTTTCCCTGTCGATAAGAAGGAGGCCCGATCGTGCCGTGAGCTTACTCCATTTCGGGCGGATCGAATGGCCATGCCGCTTTGCAAAAGAGCCGCAAAAGAATTTGCGGCTCTTTCCGTTCTTCCTGATGTGTTAACCCGGTCCTCTTAATTTTCCGTTCCTCCCGGGATCTTCATTTTGAAGTTCCGGTGGCAGTCGAGACAGTAGACCGTGGAGGGGCTGTGCTCGTGATGACAAACCGTGCATGCGATATCGCCAAGATGCGATTTGTGAGGATTGCGGTCCGGAAAATCCGCCGGTTCCGATCTCTTCGCCAGCTCTTCCATCGGGCCATGGCATTCCAGGCAGCGAGGATTTTCCACTGTGCTGTCGGGTTCCGGAGATCCCTTCCCATGGCAGGAGGCGCAGTCGATCTTACCGGTATGCTGAGATTGCTGGGGCACGGCTGTTTGGCCTGCTGCCTTGGCTGCCTGGATCAGGCCCTCTCCAAATCCCACATAGGCGACAACAGCAAGCGAAAATACAAAAATCAGTATCAATCTGAATCTCTTCATTGTCGGTTCCTTTTGATGGGGCCGATCGTTCCCGTAAAAAAATTTCTGAATCCGGGATGACGTGATAGATGTAATCCCGGATTCAGTGAAGACGGCCTTTCTTTTCAAGAAGGGATATAACGTTTAGGCATTTTCCTTTACCACGTTGCCCCCTGCAACCCGGCCGAAGACGACGCAATCGGGGATGGCGTTGCTCCCCAGGCGGTTCGTCCCATGAACTCCGCCGGTCACCTCGCCTGCGGCGTACAGCTTCGGAATCACTTCACCAAAGATGTCGATCACCTGCGCCTTCTCATTGATCCGCAGTCCCCCCATCGTATGATGAACCGCGGGCCACTGGGCGACGGCGTAGAATGGTCCCTTGGTCATCGGCGTCATCGCCTTGGTGATCGGCTTGTTGAATTCGGGGTCTTTTCCTTCGGCGAGATACTGGTTGTGTTTATTGATTGTATCCACGAGGGCATCGGAGGGAATGCCGATTTTTTTCGCCAGTTCGGCGATGGAATCGGCCCTGACCAGGCGCCCTTTCTTGATGCCTGCCTCGGCCTCCTCACGGGTTCCTCCGAATTTCTCAATCATCTCATCGCTGAAGATCGTGTAGGTTGGCTTGCCCTGCGGTCCAAGGGCGATCTGGGCAAAGCTCACGTGGTCGCGCCGGGCCAGTTCGCTGATGAAACGCTTACCCTGTTTGGTCACGTAGACGATGCCGTTTCCGGGACCGTTGAAGGGATAAAGCGCCGGGGTGTCGAGAATTCCCGTTTCCGGATCGGCATAGGGATACAGCTGAATGAAGTTCATCTGCAGTGCGTCCGCTCCTATGGCCTGGGCATAGCGGATCATCTCGCCGGTGGCGCCCTTGTGGTTGGTGCAGTTCCAGTCTGGGCCGGACAGGAAGGGATAATGATCGCCGCGCATCTTGATGTCGCGGCTGAATCCGCCGGATGCGAGGATCAGGCCCTTCTGGATTTTAATGTTGGATATTTTCCGGCCCTGCTTCACCTCCACGCCCAGGACAGGGCTCTTGGGGTCGGCATCGGCCCTCCAGATCCATTTCACCTCGGTGCCCAGGCGGAATTTGGTGCCGTTTTTTTCCGCAATTCTTTTCAGGGCATCGACATAGACCTTGCCGATTCCCGCCGCATGGGTCCGGTAGGCTGAATGGCCGCCTGCCCGGACGACCGTCGGACGGATCACCGCGCCGCCTTCGTCGATCATCCAGTTCAGGGCATCCGTTGCGCCTTCTGCCATGACCTTGACCAGGGCCGGGATGCTGAAGTAATCACCGCCCTTGAGCGTATCGTCCGCGTGAAGATTGACGCTGTCGTTTCCCAGGTTGAGCTTTTCGCGGTAGTGGAACTTATCGTCCCATGAGGCGTAAACGCCCCCGTTGATGATGGAATTGCCTCCGTAGGTGGGCATCTTCTCCAGGACGACCACATTCTTGGCCCCGTTGCTCGTGGCCTGGGCCGCGGCTGAGCAGCCGGCGAAGCCGGAGCCGATCACCAGCACCTCAACGGTTTCATCCCATTTCTTGGGAAGCGGCCGGTTTGCCGCCTCCGCAGATCCGGGGGTCGCCATGTTCAGGGCGAAGCCGCTCCCTGCAACAGCTCCCAGGGCAGCCGTTGCCTTCAGGAAAGAACGGCGGTTCAGCTGATTCGTTGCTTGTCTCTCCCCATCGCTTCCCACTTTCTCTTTTTCTTTCATGAGCTCCTCCTAAAAGAAAACTAAACTTGACGGTTCTGACTCCAATTCTTCAAGCAGCCGGACTTCGCTTGGCAGGCAGGATGGTTTTGTTCGGCCGTTCAGGCCATTCCGTTGCGTGCCGTTGTATTGTATAGCACTGAGAGCTGCGGGAATAAAGGGGGAATTAACAGGTAGATAACGGGTATTGTGAAATACCCGATATGATGTCCAGCAGACTTTATGTGCGCGGTTTCTGTGCCGCCGCATTTTTCCCGGCGATCCTGCCGAAGGTGATGCATTCCGGAATGGCGTTGCTGCCAAGCCGGCTGGCGCCGTGCACGCCCCCCGTGACCTCCCCCGCGGCATAAAACCGGCTGATCGGCTGGTGTGTCTCGATGTGAACGACCTGCGCCTCCGTGTTGATCTGGACGCCTCCCATACAGTGATGGACTTTCGAGATCAGGCGTATGGAATAATAAGGCGGATGACTGATGGGAAGGAGATCCATGGGCAGAGGCTTGCCGAACATGTCCTCCCTGCCTTTTTCAAGGAGAGAGTTATACACGTCGATGGTTTCCTTCAGCGGGGCGAGGGGCACATTATTCGCCGCGGCCAGTTCCTCGATGGATTCGAATTTCTTGACGACTCCGCGCTTCAGGCATTGGTCCAGCGTGGATGCGTGCTGTCCCCCCTTTTGGTCGACGATTGCGATGGACTCCCTGCCGGAGCTCAACATGGCGTCAACCAGGAGCTTGCGGTCGGCCTGCTCGTTTATGAAGCGCCTGCCGGTATTGACATCTATCAATATTCCGTAGGGGAACCCCGCCAGCATGGAGAACATGGAACCGACGCCGAACCCCTCTTCATCGCGGGATGCCCAGGGGCCGAGCTGTATCAGCGAGAGCTGGACCGGTGTGGCGCCGGCCTTCAGTGCGGCGACCAACCCTTCAGCCGTTGCGCCCTGGTGATTGGTGCTCTCGATGTCTTCCGTGAGCTTGGGGTCCTGGATGATCCTGAACTCCTTGTCCTCGCTGAATCCTCCCGTCGCCAGGATGACGGCTCTCCGTGCCCGGATTCGCTTCAGCACGCCGCTTTCCCGATTGGGAAAGATATAATTCTCCCGGACGGCAACGCCTTCCATTTCGCCGCCCTTCGTGAGGATAAACTGGGTCAGGTAAGTCCTGAGGCGGATGGGGATGCCCATGTAACGGCATTTGGCCAGCATCGGCTTGATGATGCCCGATCCCGACGTGTTCGCCGTGTTGTAGGTTCTGGGCACGGAATGCCCCCCCAGGTGGCTCAACCGGGGTTTATATTTGACGCCCAGTTCCTTGATGGTCCAAAGAAGCGTCTCGGTGGATTTTTCCGCAACA
>JAVETB010000169.1:0-2674 GCA_034006265.1 Syntrophus sp. (in: bacteria)
TTGAAATAGACGTAAATTCAACATGTTATAGATTAACAATGCCATGTCGAGGCAAAAAACTCAAGCGCGAATTTACTCTTTTAGGCGCAATTACATGCACTTATGACTTTCCGGATGGAAACTAGTTAATCATATTCTAAGATAAAATTTATAATCTCTTTTTGTCTTTAAAGTTCTTGCATTTCAGCGTTTTTTTTAGATAATGCTGGCTTGTTTTGCCAAACACATAGGAGGATTAAGTGAAACGTACATATCAACCCAGTCGTGTTAGCCGTAAGAGAACACATGGATTTCGTCAGCGGATGTCAACCTCGAATGGACGTAATGTTCTTAATAGGAGAAGGGCTAAGGGGCGCAGGCGTCTTGTAGTTTCCATTCCAGTTAAATAAATGGGTAGTGGCTAACTTGTTAGAGAAAAAAAATCTTGTAAAAAAAAACAAGAGTATAATAAAATATTCAAAGCTGGAATTAAATACAGATGTAAATATTTTACTATATTAAAATGCCAAAATATGGATAGCCCTGCACGTTTAGGACTTGTTGTAAGTCGTAAAAACGGTAGGGCTTTTTTGCGTAATCGATTTAAAAGAGTTGTTAGAGCTTTTTTTAGGATGAATATCGAAAAATATTCTCCGAATTATGACTATGTTTATGTAGCAAAATGTGATCTCAGAGATATAGATAGCCGTTTTTTTTGGATTGATTTAGAAAATAGCCTGAAGCATATAAAATGAAAATTTCTATATTTATAATTGGTTTATATCAAAAATTTATTTCTCCATTTAAGCCACAATGTTGCAGATTTTTACCAACTTGTTCTGAATATTCTATTCAGGCAATTACTAAATATGGGTTTTTACGGGGTTTAGGTCTTTCTTTATATAGGATCGCACGTTGTCATCCTCTGTCTAAAGGCGGGTATGATCCACTAAGGTGAACTGATGGAAAATAAAAATACTATAATTGCAATAACTTTAATGGTTCTTGTTTGGTTTACTTTTTCCTTTTTGTTTCCTGGTAAGGATTCAGTCGATACTGCTGACCTTCAGGATATGGCAAGTAATATAACTTCTGCTGAAGATGAAAATAGGGATAATTTGATTCAGCCAGAAAAAGATTTTATTTCCATAACAAATGAACAAGCTGCAGGTAGTGAAATAATTTTTAATTCCGCTAATTATGATATTGTTTTTTCTGAAAATGAAGCATCGATAGAGAAAATTTGTTTTCCTAAATACCTAGAAAGCGCCAACAACTCGGAAAATGTATGTATAATTAATAGCCTTGGGGGTGGGCAGTACTTTCAAGATAATTTTTCCAACTATTTAAATGGTGGTGAATATCATCTTTATTCTAAAAGTGATACAAATGTCGTTTTTCGAAAAGATGTAAAGGGTGTCGAGATATATAAAAATTTTTCTTTCGAAAAAGATTCATATATTATCAAGCTTTCCACCGAAGTAAAAAATTGTACAATCTCTTCTTTGCAAGACAGTTATTCCATAAAATTTTATAACAATATCAACAATAATAAATCTAAAAATCGATTTGATTTTGAGGGTTCTATTACTCTCCATAATGATGAGCTTGTTAAGGAAGACAAAGATGATCTAATTAATAGCCACACTAGTTATAGCGAAAAAACTCTTTGGTCTGGATTCACTCTTAAGTATTTTATGTCATTGTTTATAAATGCATCCAATAATGCACAAGTAGTTGTTAGTTGCAATGATAAATATTTTTTACATCAAATCAATTATCCTGAGTTTTCAGTTTTACCTGGAGAGACATTCACTTTTACCACGTTGCTTTACTCTGGACCAAAGGAAACTAATCAGCTTTCAAAATTTGACTATAATTTATCAAAGGCTGTCGATTTTGGTTTTTTTTCATTCCTCGCCAAACCTCTTCATTTTTTTCTAAATTATTTTTATAATATTGTAGGAAATTATGGAGTATCGATTATTCTTCTTACTGTAATCATAAAACTTATTTTCTGGCCTCTCACTCAGAAAAGTTATGTTTCAATGAAGGCTATGCAAAAGCTTCAGCCTGAAATGAAAAAAATTCGTGAAAAATATCGCACTGATCGTGAGGGACTTAATCGCGCTACAATGCAATTGTATCAGGAAAACCGGGTTAACCCTTTAGGTGGTTGTTTGCCAATGTTGGTTCAAATCCCTGTTTTTTTCGCTCTATATAAAGTTCTTCTTGATACAATTGAGTTGCGTCATGCTCCATTTATGCTGTGGATTACAGATCTTTCTGTTAAGGATCCTTATTTTGTTACGCCGGTCCTTATGGGTGTCACTATGTTTATACAGCAAAAGCTGACACCCTCTACAATGGATCCGATTCAGGCGAAGATGATGCTTGCCATGCCTGTCGTCTTTACTTTTCTTTTTCTTAATTTTCCTGCAGGACTTGTTCTTTACTGGTTAGTAAATAATCTTTTAACAATCTTGCAGCAATATCTCATATATAGGCGTGCTGATTAAGTTTTTGATTGTCTTATAGGAGGGCGCACTTGTTGCGCCCTTTTTTATAGATGGCATCGCAAAAACCAGCAAACGACATAAAGTCTTGAAATAATTTGATATAGCCGAAGTTGCCACTTTACTCCGTGTCTGACTTTTGGCAAAATAACCGCAAAAATTCAAGAGGTTATGCGGAG
>JAVETB010000056.1:0-18151 GCA_034006265.1 Syntrophus sp. (in: bacteria)
AAAATCGCCCGTCTCCTTGATGCTCCCGCGGTCTTCGAAGCGTACCCTGTAGCGCAGCTCCCCGTCCAGCTCCCAGAGAGCCGCCTGGTGAAGGGCGCCTGATCCCCTCTCCAGCCAGAAAGCCTGGATCTTGCTTCCCCCCCGGTAGACTTCCAGGCGGTCGTATTTCCCTTCCAAAAATCCTTTCAGGGTGACGTCCTGTCCCTGGATCCTGGGGACGGTTCCCCGGAAGAGGGCGAGCATGTCGGAAAGCTGGAAACGGTGCGAGAAGAAGGGCAGAAGGGCGGTTAATTGAGCCGGGGATGGCGTGCCGATGTAATATTTACCCTCCTGCGGCAGAAGGACTTTCAGCGTGTCCTTTTCAAAGGTGAGATAAAAATCGGGGGGGCCGAAGAGAGGAATCGATTCGAGGCGGAGGCGGTCGGGATACTGCAGCAGAATAGCGGCTTTTAACGGGTAGCGACCGGAGGGGGTGGCAATGTCGATTCTGGCCAGGGCCTTCAGGGCCGGGGGTTTTTCTTCCGCCGCAGCAAGCTGCCGCCAGAGTATTGGCGGGGGTACGGAGCTCATGGCCTCTGGCTCCGGCGCGGTTTCCGGCATTGCGGCGCAGCCTGCAAGGATCAGTATGGCCGGCAGGGCCAGAAGGAGCATCCGGCAGCGGTCCAGCAGGTGTCCGGATCCGCCCTTGCCCCTTTTTTTGATGGGATTCATGGGTGCAGCCGCTTCTTTCCTCTTTGAATTTTTCGGTCGGTTCCTCAATGACCCGGCTGTTCGATCTTTTTTCTCAGGGAAGGGTTTTCGGGAGAAAGTTTCAGCGCCCGCTCGTAAGCTTCCCGAGCCTCTTTCATGTGTCCGAGCTTTCTGTAGGCATCGCCGAGGTGCTCTGCAATGGTCGGATCGTCGGGAATCAGCAGGCTGGCCTGTTTGAGGTACCGGATCGCCTGCTCGATCCGGTTCATTTTAAAATAGACCCAGCCCATGCTGTCCAGGATATAGCCATTGTCCGGCTTCAGCGCCAGCGCCTTGCGGATCAGGCTTTCAGCCTCATGAAGATGGATGCCCTTTTCGGCATAACTATAGCCGATGAAATTGAGGGCTTCCGCATGATCCGGATTGAGGTCCAGAACATGTCTCATGCTGCGGATGCTTTCATCGAAGCGATCCATCTTGCCGTAGAGTTCACCCAGTCCGTAATAGAGCTCCGAGTTTTGAGGGAACTCTTTCAGGCCTTCCTGGAGAAGGCTTTCCGCCTCCGGGTAGAGCTGCTTTTCCGAATAAAGTGCTGCCAGGTAGGCGTAAAGGTTGGGCGCTTTTTTCCCCTTCGAGAGGGCTTCCCGGATGATGCCGATGGCCAGATCGTTCTGCCCTTCTTCCTTGAGCAGTATGGCCATTCGGATGCGTGTATTGGCATACAGATCCGAATCCGGCGGGATCTTTTCATAGATCTCCATCGCCTTTTTGCTCTCATGAATTTCTTCATAGGCCGATGCCAGGAAGTACAGGATTTTTGGATCAGAGGGCGCCAGGATTAATCCCTTTTTGAATTCTTCAATGGCGGCCTGGTGATTATGCCGTTCATAATAGATCAATCCGAGGGTGAAATGGATGTCCTTATTGGAGTCGTCGATGCTGAGGATCTCACGGAATGTCTGTTCCGCTGCCTCGTAATTGCCCTGGCGCAGGTAAAATTCTCCCAGGCGGATTCGAATGTTGACCCGTGAAGGATGACGCTGAATGAAGTCCTGATATGCCGTGACGGCCTGTTTGAATTTTTTCTGCCGCTCATAGAATTGAGCCAGATCGATCAGCGCCGCCTCCAGGGAGGGTTTCAGAGAAAGGGTCTCCAGGAAATAACGTTCCGCTTCTTCGTATCGCTTCAACTCTGCCAGTACTTTGGCCATGTAGTATGTTCCAAGAACATTGCCGGGATCTTTTTCCAGGAGGAGGGCGAAGACCTTGACGGAATCGTCGTAACGTCCGCTTTCAGCATAGAGCGTTCCCATGTAGAGATAGGCGGGGATGTTGTCCGGGTCGAGTTCAATCACCTTCTTATAGGTGCGCAAAGCCTTTTTATAGTCCTTCATCGTAATATAGAGGTTTCCAAGAATGAGATAAACCTCCGTGTCCCCGGGGTCGTAGACAAGGGCTTGTTTGCACAGGTCGATGGCTTTGGTGATTTCCCCCTTCTCGACATAAAGCGATGCCAGTTCCTTCATCAGGTAGGGGGAAAGAGGATCCTCCTGGAAGGCGGTCTCCATTTCTTCGATGGCGTCGTCCAGCCTGCCGTCCATCGTGGCAAGGACTCCCCGCATGTAATGGTATCCCGCGCTGGAGGACGAGGCGGCTGAAGCCCTGTCGGGAAGAGTTCTTCCGGATTCCGGAGGGACAAGGGTGCATCCCCATAGGGCAAGACAGACTGAGAAGGTAAGAAGTATCTTGACTATCAGCGTGTTTTGCATACGTCCTTTTGATATAACATCTCGATTCTTAAGGGAAGTTTCATGTGCCTCAGGGTTGTCTGCTCGCCGCCGGGATTTTTCACTGAACCATGTGTGACACGGGAACAATGAGAACCCCCCGGGATTTCCATTCCGGAACAACCTTCTCCAGGGCCGCGATGGTGCCCGCATAGGGGTGGCCAATGAGGACCAGGCCGCGATGGCTGCCCTTTGAAGAAGACAGCACGTCCATCAGGATTCTGCGGGTGGCATGGTAATCCTGTTCATTGTCAATGAAAATCTGCCTGGAGGCAAAGGGAACCCCGACTTCTCGAGAGGCCGGAGCCGCTTTGGATTCCGATGTCGTGCGGCTGTCGATAAAAAAGAGCCCCCTGTCCTTCAGTTCCTTCATGACCACGACCATCTGCTCCTTATCCTCCGTAAACAGGGATCCCATATGGTTGTTGACGCCGGATACGTGTGGTATGGAATCCAGGTTCCTGGTGAGGACCTTTTTAAGTTGTTCGTGGTTCATCGCCGTGAACAGCGCCCCCGGCCCCGGCTTTTCCTTCGGGTATGCATGAGGCTCCATGGGCAGGTGGAGGAGAATGTCCCTGCCCGCTTTATGGATCATTTCCGCCGCGGCAACAGAGTGAGGCCGATGAGGCAGAATGGCGAAACTGATGGGCGCTTCAATCTTCAAGAGGTTTTTTACCGAAGAAAGATCAACGCCGATATCATCAATGAGAATGGCCACCTGCAGACCGGACAGGCTCTCCGGCGAAGCCGGCTTCCCTTTTTCCGGCTCCCGGGAAGGGGCCGGTGTCCCCTTTTCGCGGGTTTCCTGAACGCCGGGTGGCGCTTTACCGGGCACATCCTGTTTCGTGGGGGCATGTTTTCCGGGAACCGGCCTGCTGACCGCCGGGGGAAGTTTTTTCTCTCCGGGGCGATCGGAAAAGATTTCATAAAAAACCGCGGCGGCAACAACAAGAAGCAGCAGAATGACGATTCGCTTGATTGTTTTAAAAGGGTCCGCTCCCTTTCTCCCTTTTCGCTGGGATCGTCCGGTGGCTTTTTTATTCAAAGGTCTTACCTGGCTTCAGCTCTCTTTACATCTTCCCGGTGCCCTGAAAAATGCCCCAGCTTTTCAAGATGTCAACAGCTGCCTTGAGCTGATTGTCCTGTGACTGATCATCAAAAGCCCGTTTTTTCAGCTCGGCCTGTTTCTTGTCATCCTCTCCGGTGGCCTTGATATGACCCTTGAGATCCCTTTCCCGCACGCCTTCACTTTCCGTACCATTTTCATCGGCTGGTTTGATATATTTGACCGTGACATCCGGGGTGATCCCCTCGGCCTGGATGGAGCGCCCTCTGGGGGTGTAGTATTTGGCGGTTGTCAACTTCAGTGCCGCACCCTCCTCCAGGGGGATGACGGTCTGGACGGACCCCTTGCCGAAGGTCTGAGTTCCGAGAACGAGGGCACGCCCGTTGTCCTGCAGCGCCCCGGACACGATCTCTGCGGCGCTGGCCGTTCCCTCGTTGACCAGAATAACGATGGGGCAGGTCAGCTCATTGCCGTCGTCCCGTGCCACGGACTTGCTTTCAACGCTCTTGATGCGTCCCCTTGTAGAGACAATCGTTCCGGACTTCAAAAACACATCTGAAACCTCGACCGACTGGGCGAGCAGCCCGCCTGGATTATTCCGCATGTCCAGAACAAGCCCCTTCAAGGGGAGGAGCGACTTTCCCTGTAGTTCAGTGATCGCTTTTCTCAAATCATCGGCGGTTCTCTCCTGGAAGGCGGAAATGCGCACATAGCCGAACTGATCATCGATCCTCCTGGATTTGATGCTCTTCACCTGAATGATGGCCCGCGCGATCGTGATGTCCTTCGGTTTGGGGAGCCCTTCCCGCGTGATGGTTATGGTCACCTTTGTATCCCTGGGGCCGCGAAGCTTGGTGACCGCTTCCATGATGGTGATGTCCTTTGTGGAGTGACCGTCGATCTTGATGATCTGGTCCCCTGCCTTGATGCCTGCCAGAAAGGCCGGGGTGTCTTCAATGGGGGACACCACGGTCAGAACGTCATTAAGAATCGTAATCTCAATGCCGATTCCGCCAAAAGAGCCCTTCGTTTCCACTTCGAGCTCCTTGAACATTTCCTCGGTCATAAAGGTGCTGTGAGGATCCAGGGCCTTCATCATCCCGTTGATGGCGCCTTGAAGAAGTTTTTTGGAATCGACGGATTCCACATAATTTTTATCTATGATATCCAATACTTCGCTGAATACTTTGAGCTGTTTGTAGGCACTGCGGTCCAGGGCAAAGGCCTGACCGTTCCCGAGGGGAGATAGAAATATCAAGAGAGTGAAGAGGCATCCGGTCTTCAGGATCCTCCTGTTCAAAATACTGTTCATTCAAACCTCCATGGTTGAAGTTCCCGGTTTTCACGGCCCGCCGAACGGTGATTTTGGACGGGCCTTGAAGCAAAAGGTCAAACTTGTTAAAAAAACGTCCTGGTGATTACAGGACTTCGTTGAAATAAAAAAGCAATTCTTGAATTTTGTTGCTTCAAAATAACATTATTTTTTATGAAATTTCCATTACTTTTTCATTTCAGAAGCGTTGCCGTGCGGCCGGGCAGGGCGTGTTTTTTGCCGGATGCCGTGAAATGAAAGAACGGTGGATTATTCTGTTGCCTGTCACCGGGGTGTGTAATAAAGAACAGGGATGATAGAGGAGAACTCGGGCCGGGCCGGAAAAGGGCATGCCGGCCGCATCATAACCCTTCTGACGGACTTCGGGCTCAGGGATGTTTATGCGGGAATTTTGAAAGGCGTGATAATCGGCATTGCGCCTTCCGTAAGGATTGTCGATTTGACGCATGAAATTCCCCCCCAGGACGTTCGGGCCGCGAGCTTGTGCCTGGCCATGGCTTATCCCTACTTTCCGAAGGGGACCATCCACCTGGCCGTTGTCGATCCGGGGGTGGGTACACAACGTCGGGCCGTTGCCGTTGCGATGGACGATGCGGTACTCGTCGGGCCGGACAATGGAATCTTTTCCGGGGTCTTTCAGAAAGGGGGCGTCCAAAGGGTTGTGGACCTGACCAGGGCGGAATTCTGGCTGACGGAAAATCCCGGCTGCACGTTTCATGGCCGGGATATTTTTGCCCCTGCAGCGGCCTATCTGGCCTCTGGGACACCCCTTGCCAGGCTGGGTGAGGCCGTTGACCCGGCCACGCTGGTGCGCCTGGATCCCGCCGGCTGGAGCGAGGGTGGAGACGGCTTTTCAGGGTGCATCCAGTATGTCGACACGTTCGGCAACCTTGTGACGGACATTCCCGGGCACCTCGTGGAGGGAAAACATTGGAAAATCCAGGCGGCCGGGCAGGAAGTGCCCGGCGGAAAAACCTATGGGGATGTGTCGCCGGGCGCTTTGCTGGGCCTCGTGGGAAGCCATGGATTTGTGGAGATAGCGGAAAACGGCGGAAGCGCCCGGTCCTTGCTGGCCATGAAGCCGGGCGATCCGGTGCGCCTTGTGTACGATGAAGTCCGTTGACAGATTTCTTGAAAGGATGTGAGCAGATTGGTCCTGAACAGCCCTGTTATTCTGGTTCTTGTCGCCCTGGCGGCTATCGCGGTCGTTCTCCAGGTGATTCTGATCTTCCGTAAACCCCGCGTCGATCCGGCCTTCAGGAACGATGTAATTCAAGGTATCGAGCGGTCGACTGAACGGGCGGAGCGGACCGTCAGAGAAGAAATATCAAGGAACCGGGAAGAATCGGCCAATGCCCTGCGGCAGTTCAGGGAGGAGCTTGCCGGCACCCTCAAGGGCGCTGGAGATACCCTTCATCAGCAACTCTTGAGCCTGACCCGTATCAATGAACAGAAACTCGAGGCTCTGCGGGTATCCGTGGAGGATAAACTTCAGGCCATTCAGAGCGACAACGCCATCCAGCTCGAAAGGATGCGGGAGACGGTGGAAGAGAAGCTGCAGGGGACACTGGAGGCCCGCCTGGGTGAATCCTTCCGGCAGGTCAGTGAACGACTGGAGCAGGTATATCGGGGGCTGGGCGAAATGCAGTCCCTTGCCGCCGGGGTGGGGGATCTCAAGAGGGTCCTGACCAACGTCAAAACGCGGGGCATCTGGGGCGAGGTGCAGCTTGGGGCGATGCTGGAGCAGGTTCTCCATCCCGAGATGTATGCAGAAAACCTTTCGACCAAGGAAAGTGGAGAGCGCGTTGAGTTTGCCGTAAAGCTTCCCGGGCGGGACATGGAGCGTGATGAGGCGGTCTGGCTTCCCATTGATGCAAAATTTCCCATGGAGGATTATCTGCGCCTCCTTGAAGTCCGGGAGAAAACCGAAGGAGAAGGTGCGGAGGCTGCCGCGAGACAGCTGGAAAGCCGGATCCGGCAATGCGCCCGGGACATCTGTGAGAAGTACATCAACCCGCCGAAGACGACGGATTTCGCCGTTCTGTTTCTGCCTGCGGAAGGGCTCTTCGCCGAGGTGGTCCGCCGCACCGGCCTGGTGGAATACGTTCAGCGGGAATGCAAAGTGGTCATTGCCGGGCCCACCACGCTCTGGTCTCTTCTGAACAGCCTCCAGATGGGCTTTCGAACCCTGGCCATCCAGAAGCGTTCCAGCGAGGTGTGGGCCCTGCTTGCCGCGGTGAAAACGGAATGGACAAAATACGGAGAAGTTCTGAGCAAGGTCCAGAAGAAGCTCTCCGAGGCGTCGGATACGCTGGACAAGGCTCAGAGCCGGAGGCGGGCGATCGGAAAAAAACTCAAGGATGTACAGGAGCTTCCCGATACAGAGGCGGAGGCCTTGCTGAGGGTTGAAGAGAGCCGGGAAGAGGGTCCCGTCTGAAGGGAAAAAGAAGGCCCCTCAATGCTATCGACCTATCGCATTGAGGGGCCTTCGGTTTTTCAGGGTTCAACGAAGCGCCGGATTAAGGCTTAACGCTGAAACACTGCGCTGACTCTCCGGTTCTTCTGCCTGCCTTCGCTGGTCGCGTTGCTGGCGATCGGTTTGTCGGGGCCGTAACCCACAGCCTTGATGCGGGAGGCATCGATGCCAAATTCGCTGACAAGATAATCCTTGACGCTGTTGGCGCGGCTCTGGGACAGATTGATGTTGGCGGCTCTCGCCCCGACATTGTCCGTATGGCCTTCGATGACGACGGTTGATCCTGGATTCTCTTTCAGGAATGCTGCAACCTTCTCGATTTCAGCTCTGTACTGGGGCTGAATGTCGGATTTTCCCGTGGCAAACTGGATCTTGAGGGTCATGCCTGCGGGTGCCTTTGCCTTGGGTTCGGGAACCGGCTGGGGTTCCGGAGCTGCCGGAGCAGGAACCGGTTTGGGCTCTTCAACAACCGGGGCCGGTGCCGGTGCAGGGGCTAGCGGCGAAGGGGTTGTCAGGAAGACCTTCTCCACAAAATCAGCCATGCCCTGCGGGGTGGAGATGCTCTCTCCCTTGACCATGAATCCGCACTTGCCGGCATCGGCTACCTGCTGCATCATATTGATGCCTTCATTCTTGTCACCCATGTCAATCGTTTTCGTTTTGTCGCCAAGGAGAACGGTGTAGATGCAGACTCTATCGCCGTAGGCACTCTTCATTTTCTTTGCTGCTCCGACCGGGTCATAGGCTTCCATATCCTCGCCGTCGCTGAAGGCGATGACGGCCAGCTGGCCCGACTCCGATTTCAGATCGGCGGTTGCACCATCAAGAGCCTTGTCCAACGGGCTGAGGCCTCTTCCCCAGGTAAAGGGGCTAACGGCATCCGGCAGAGCGGCCTTGTTGTACGCCGCGGGGCCGAAGAGATTCCATGAAGTCGCATCCTCGAACACGTTCTTCTGGCCGAAGGCACGCGCCGCAGCATTGAGCTTCAGGTTGGGGATCGTGTCATTAAAGAGATTTATAAGGGCTTTTTCCTGCTTCAGTTTGGTGGTCAATTTGCAGTTGTCATTCATCGATCTGGACTGATCGACAAGGACCTCAAAGGAATTGACCTTCTGAACGAGCTGTCCTGAGGTCAGCTTCGGGTTGAGGTCCACCGCCGTGACGAGGGGTGCCGCTTTCTGCGTGGCGCATCCCGTCATCAAGGCAAACATCGCGAGGGGAGCAAGGATCTTGAAAATTGTTTTTCTGTGCATTTTTTTCTCCTTTCTGACTTAGTTTAACCTACAAAATTTAATTTGTAACACGCTTCTAAACTACGGCATAATAATAACATTGTTGAATTGTGTCAAATGGAATCATCACCTGGAAGATGCTTAAAGCGCTTTTTCTGCATTTTTAATGCACTTCAGCTCACCAAGGCAAGAAATGGTTTCAGAAACGGCTCAAAAAAATCAGGGAGAACCGAAGGGCTGCGATCTTAAAAAAATTGAGAGAAGGGGTCCTTTGTCTTTATGAAATGAAAGCATTTGAAAAAATGATTCAGATTGCGGGCGTGATGGATATGGCCGAAGCCCGCCTGCTGGCTGCCGCCGGCGTGACCCATCTCGGGTTTCCTCTGCGCCTTCCAGTCCACCGGGAGGACCTGGGTGATGCCGAGGCGGCGGCGATTATTGCGTCGTTGAGTCCGTCCGTGGAGACGATCCTGATCACTTACCTCGATGAGGCCCGGGATGTAGCCTGGTTGTGCCGTCGGCTGGGCGTTCGGATCGTTCAGCTTCATGGGAAAATCTCTCCGGAGGAAGTTTTGCGGCTGCGGCGGATCGCTCCGGAAGTGGCCGTTATCAAAAGCGTCATTGTGAAGGACAGCCGTCTGGGAAAGCTGGGGAAAGAGGTTCTGAGTTATGCGCCGCTCGTGGATGCCTTCATAACGGACAGCTGGGATCCGGCAACGGGAGCCTGCGGAGCCACGGGCCGGGTCCATGACTGGGATGTCAGCCGCCAACTGGCGGACCTTTCCCCGAAACCTATGATCCTGGCAGGCGGCTTGGGGCCGGAAAACGTTCGGCAGGCGATCTTCCAGGTGCGTCCGGCCGGAGTGGATGCGCATACCGGGGTGGAAGGGCCGGACGGCCGCAAGGACGGAAAGCGGGTGCGCTCCTTCGTGGAGGAGGCAAGGGCGGCCTTTCGGGAGTTGGACGCTGCCCGGGGTCGGGGATGATTTCAAGGCCGCGAGACGGAAATTTCCCCGGCCTGCAGGAGTTTCCGCCAAGGAACCGGCCCGGTCCTTAATTGCCCCGCCGTTTCGCGGATTTTCCGGAGAACGGGCGTTCCCGGAGGAGGACGTAAGTCGCTCCTGCGCCCCCATCGAAGGATTGGGCGCTGGAGAAAGCGATGAGCCATTTCTTCCAGGCTCTGGAGGTCAGCCGGGCACGGACGCTGTTTTTCAGCACCGGCTCGGCACGCGAGGAAAGGCCGCGTCCATGGATGATCAGAACGGCCCGCTTCCCCTTTGCCAGGGCCTCCTTGAGAAAGGCGTCAATGGCTGTTTTGGCTTCCTGTGCGTTCATGCCGTGCAGATCGATGAAGGCCTGGATGGAAAAATCGCCGTGGTGAAGCCGCCATGCATAGGACGAAGGGACCGAGCATCCCGTTCCCTCCATATATTCCGGCGTGTCAGAGACGTTGAATCCCTCTCCCAGCTCAACGAGATTCCGCAGGCGCAGAAAAGCCTCAGAGGCTCCATTGTCCGGCGGACAGAGCGCTGCAGCCGGCGATCTTCCGATCGCCACCCCCACATCCCTTCTGCCTTCGTCCAGGGGCTTAACCCCCTCCCTTCTCATAGCGTCCAGAAACTGCCGACGCTCCGCTTCGACGTCAAGAAACGTGTCGCCCCGACCGGCTTTCGGAGCTGCCGAGTCCCCGGCGGTTCGGGGAAGCGCGGCGGTTTTTTTTGAGATCGGGACAGCGATATTCTCAAAGGGGTTGAAGGTCAACGGGAAGAGTGGAGCAGCCATTGGTTCACCTCCTGTTTTGCATTCAGAAGATGTCTGTCGTTTACCGGAAAACTCTGTTCAGGGCAACGGGTTTTTCCGCACCCGGCTGCTGAAACACCCGCTTCCTGCCTGATATGCTCAGCAAATTCGGGCTTTCTTGAATTCCTGGTTCCTGAAATGAGCCGCGTATTCAGGGATTCCCGGTCAAGGATGTCCGTCTGTCTTCATCTTCCAGGACGGCGCGCAGAAAACGGCCCGTGGGGCAGGACTCCACGGCGGCTACCTCTTCCGGGGTTCCGGCCGCCATAATCCGCCCCCCGCCCGGACCTCCCTCGGGACCGAGATCGATGATGAAATCGGCGGATTTGATGACATCCAGGTTGTGCTCGATGACCACCACCGTATTGCCCATGTTCACCAGGCGCATCAGGACATCCAGCAGCTTCTGGATGTCGGCGAAATGCAGCCCGATGGTCGGCTCATCGAGTATGTAAAGGGTGTTGCTGTTGGCCCGTTTGCCCAGTTCCCGGGAAAGCTTGATCCGCTGGGCCTCGCCCCCGGACAGGGTGGTGGCCGATTGCCCGAGGCGGATGTATCCCAAACCGACATCGTAGAGGGACTGCAGGCGGCCACGGATGGGAGGGATGTTCTCGAAGAAGGCAAGGGCCTGATTAACGGTCATATCCAGGACATCGGCGATGTTTTTGTCCTTGTATCGGATGTCCAGGGTATCGGGATTGAAGCGTCTGCCGCCGCAGGTGTCGCAGATGACATACACATCCGGCAGGAAGTGCATCTCAATCTTGATCAATCCGTTTCCTTCACAGGCCTCGCAGCGTCCGCCCTTGACGTTGAAGCTGAATCGGCCTGGCTTGTAACCCCGCATCCTGGACTCCGGCAGCCCGGTGAAGAGGTCCCGGATGTAGGAAAATCCACCGGTATAGGTGATCGGGTTGGATCGGGGGGTTCTGCCGATGGGCTGCTGGTTGATCAGGATGACCCGCTCGATGCCGCCAAGATCCACGATGCGCCGGACCTTTCCCTGGCCGCCCCTGCGGTTGTTCAGCCGCCTGGACATGACCCGGTAGAGGGTTTCAATGATCATTGTGCTTTTTCCGGATCCGGATACGCCTGTGACGGCGGTGAACACACCGACCGGTATCCTGATTGTGAGGTCTTTCAGATTATGCTCGTGGGCGCCTTCCAGGTGGATGAAGCGAGAGGGAAGAGGCCGCCGGGCGGGGGGCAGGGGAATGGAAAGGCGTCCCGAGAGGTACTGTCCGGTCAGGGAATGGCTGCTTTGCATAATTTCCCCGGGAGTGCCCTGAAAAGTCACCTCCCCGCCGTGGACGCCGGCGCCCGGTCCCATGTCGATGATGGAGTCCGAAGCCAGCATCATGTCCTGGTCGTGTTCCACCACCAGGACGGTGTTTCCCATGTCCCGCAGGCGCTTCAGGGTGGCGATCAGCCGTTCGTTGTCCCGCTGATGAAGGCCGACGGTGGGCTCATCCAGCACATAGAGGACCCCGACCAGGCCCGAGCCGATCTGGGTTGCCAGCCGGATGCGCTGCCCTTCTCCGCCGGAGAGGGTTCCCGCGGAGCGGGCCAGATCCAGGTAGTCCATTCCCACGTCGAGCAGAAAGGCCAGGCGATCCTTGATCTCCTTGAGTATCCGCTCGGAGATGAGCATTTCCTGCGGCTTCAGGGACAGGGAAACGAAAAAATCCATGCACTGCCGGATGGAAAGCAGGCAGACCTCGTGGATATTCCTGCCGTTGACCCTTACGGCCAGACTTTCCTTCCTGAGGCGTGTTCCCAGGCAGGTCGGGCATTCCCGCAGGCTGATGTAACGCGACAGATCCATTCTTGCGGTGCTGTAGGGGGATTCGTGGTAGCGCCGGTCCAACTGGGTGAGCACGCCTTCAAAGGAGCGGTTGTAAAAGAAGCGCCGACCGCCGCGATCGATAAAGAATTGGATCTCCTCTTCCCCGGAACCGTAAAGGAGAACATTTCGAATCTTCTCGGACAGATCCCTGAACGGGGTGTTGAGGTCGAAGTCGTAATGTTGAGACAGGGCGTCCAGCATCGAGAAATACTTCACGGAGCTGCGTCCCGCCCAGGGGGCGATGGCGCCTTCGCGGAGGGACAGGTCCGGATCGGGGACGACCAGATCTTCGTCAAAATACATCCGCGTTCCCAGGCCGCTGCAGTCCGGGCAGGCTCCATAGGGGCTGTTGAAGGAAAAGAGCCGGGGCGCCAGCTCGGGGAGGCTCACTCCGCAGACCGGGCAGGCGTAATGTTCGCTGAAGAGGATTTCTTCCCCGTCGCCCAAATCGATGCGGACCAGGCCTTCGGTCAGGGCGGAGGCCGTCTCCAGGGAATCGCGGAGGCGCTGCCGGATGCCTTCCCGAAGCACCAGGCGGTCGATCACAACGTCGATATCGTGCCGACGGTTCTTGTCCAGGCGGATCTCCTCCTCCAGTTCACGGGTCTCTCCATCTACCCGGACCCGGACGTAGCCTTCCCGCTGCAGTTTTTTGAATTCCTTCTGAAACTCCCCTTTTTTCCCCCGGACGATCGGGGCCAGGACAATCAGGCGGGTTTTTTCCGGAAGACTGAGGATCGTTTCCACCATGGAATCGATCTTCTGAGAGCGGATTTCCCTGCCGCAGACGGTGCAGTGGGGGATGCCGATCCGGGCGAAGAGAAGACGGAGGTAATCGTAAATTTCCGTAACGGTTCCCACGGTGGAACGGGGATTGTGGCTGGCGGAACGCTGCTCGATGGCAATGGCAGGAGACAACCCCTCGATGGACTCCACATCCGGCTTGTCCATCTGGCCGATGAACTGCCGGGCGTACGTGGAAAGAGATTCTACATACCGACGCTGACCCTCGGCATAGATCGTATCGAAAGCCAGGGAGGATTTTCCGGAACCGCTGACCCCGGTGACGACGACCAGCTGGTTGCGGGGGATGTCGAGGCTGATGTTTTTAAGGTTGTGCTGTGAAGCACCCTTGATGCGGATAAACTCTGACATGCAAAGATAAGCCTTGAGGCGTGCATCCGGTTCCGGATTACAGCTTTATGTCTATGTGAGATTTGGCCCTTAATTCGGTGAGCCAGGAATCCAGTTTCTTGTCGATCTTCTCATCCTCGATTCTGGATTTGATTTCTTCCCGCACCGTTTCGATCGGCTTGTTGCCTTCGCCACGGCGGTCCGTCACCTGAAGGATGTGAAAGCCCACAGGGGATTCAATAACGTCGCTGATCTCATTTGTGCTCAGGCTGAAGGCGGCTTTTTCCACCTCGGGCAGCATGGTTCCCTTTTCCACAAACCCGAGGTCTCCACCGGAGGAGGCCGCCGGGCCCTGGGAAAACTGCGCGGCAAGGCTGTCGAAGGATTCGCCTCCCTTGAGGCGCTTTCCGATATCCGTCGCCTCGGCCTGAAGTTTTGCCCGGGTCTCATCGTTCATGTCCCTGGGGAAGACCAGGAGGATCTGCTTGAGCCTCACCGCTTCGCTCCCTTCATAAGACTCCCGGTGCAGGCGATAGTATTCGCCGATTTCCTCGTCGGTGACCATAACCTTGGAGCGGACTTCCCGCCGGACGAGGCGCGTCCGCATCATGGTTTCCTTGGCTTCCCTCTTGTAGGTTTCCAGGGTTTTTCCCTCAAGGGCAAGGGCCTGCTGGAATGCCTCCTGGCTCATCTTCCTTCTGGAAAGCATCCCCCGGATCGAGGCCATCACCTCTTCATCCGTGACGGTAATGCCTGATTTCCTCGCTTCCTGCTCAATGAGCAGGGTGTCGATCATCCGTTCAAGGAGGCTTCGCCTGGTCTGCGCCATGACCCGGTCCTTGTCGGGCCCCTTATAGCTCTCTTCGATCTTCTGCCTGTAAGTTTCAAAGGCTGTATCCAGCTCCACGAGGGTGATGATCTCGTCATTGACAAAGGCGACAATGCGGTCGACCACTTCCGCCCGTCCTGATAACGCGAAGGTCGGGATGGCCAGTAGGACCAGGGCAAGGATACGTAGCTTTTTCAAGGAATGCCTCCTTCATGAAATGGTATTTTGCTGTTGTCCGTCTCAACCCCTCCAGTCGCCTGGGAGGCAAAAAATGCAAGATGAAGGGGACTCTAGCAGAATGCGCTTCCCGCTTCAATTCTTAATTCCGCTTCCGGATCTGTTTCCTCCGATGGGCGTCCTTTTCAGGAAAGCAGCCGCAGCACTTCCCCCGCCGCGGAAAGGATTTCCTGCCCCTGGAGACCGGGAAGGGGGATATAGAGCTTGTAGTCGGGGGTCAGGCGCAGGCCGCGGTACTTCCGGCGGGCGAGGGCCAGGATCCGATCCGGCTCCACCGGGGTGTCTGCGGAGAAAAAGATAAACATCTGCTTCGAGTCGTAGCCCATTTTTCTGGCCCGGATCCCCTTCAGCCGGCTGCGGAGGCGGATGACGCCGAGAAGGTTGGCCACTTCAGGCGGAAGGTAGCCGAAGCAGTCCGCCAACTCTTCCCGGATTTCTTCCAGCTCCTCATCCGAGTCGGCCGTGGAGATCCGCTTGTACGTCACCAGCCGCCGGTGAACGTCCGCCATGTACTCTTCCGGGATGTAGGCGGGAAGTCCCAGGTGAATTTCCGGAACAATCTCCTCCTCGGGAATGGCCTCCCCCTTGATCTCGCGGATCGTTTTTTCCATGAGCTCCGTGTACAGCTCATAGCCCACCGCCGAAACGTGTCCCGACTGCGAGGTTCCCAGGAGGTTGCCGCCGCCGCGGATCTCCATGTCGCTGGAGGCGATGCGGAAGCCGGATCCGGGTTCCGAAAAGTCCATGATGACCTGCAGGCGTTTCTGGGCGTCCCTGGAGAGCAGCACCCCCTTGGGGACAAGGAGATAGGCGAAGGCCTCCTCGCTCGATCGCCCTACGCGCCCCCGTATCTGGTACAGCTGGGCCAGGCCGAAACGGTCCGCACGGTTGATGAGCATCGTGTTGGCCGTGGGGATGTCCAGACCGGATCCGACGATGGTCGTGCAGACCAGGACGTTGCATTCCCTGCGGAGAAACCGGCCCATGGCATCCTCGATCTCCCTGGGCTTCATCTGTCCGTGGACGACGCTGATCTCCGCCTCCGGGACCAGCTTTTCCACAAGGCGGGCCATGGTATAGATCGATTTGACCCGGTCGTGGAGGAAGAAGACCTGCCCATGGCGGGCCAGCTCATTCCGAATGGCGTCCCGGATGATTTCTTCGTTGAACTCCAGGACATAGGTCCTGATGGTCTGGCGGTCTTCGGGCGGCGTGTTGATGATGGACAGATCGCGGATTCCCACCAGGGAGAGATGCAGGGTGCGTGGAATCGGCGTAGCCGAAAGGGTGAGGACATCGACCAGTGTCCTCAGCTTTTTCATCTTTTCCTTGTGGGAGACGCCGAAGCGCTGCTCTTCATCGACCACCACGAGCCCCAGGTTCTTGAAGGTCACATCCTTCGAGAGCAGCCGGTGGGTGCCGATCACGATGTCCACCTGGCCCCTGCGGAGTCCATCCAGCACCGCCGACTGCTCCGCCCTGTTCCGGAAGCGGTTGAGGGCCTCGATGCGGATGGGGTAGTCCTTCATGCGGCCGGCAAAGGTGGAAAAATGCTGCTCCGCCAGGATGGTCGTCGGGACAAGCACGGCGACCTGCCTGCCGTCCATGACCGTGCGGAAAGCCGCCCGCATGGCCACTTCCGTCTTGCCGAATCCCGCATCGCCGCAGATCAGCCGGTCCATGGGCTTCGCGCTGTTCATGTCGGCGTGGATATCTTCTATGGCCCGGGCCTGATCGGGGGTTTCGTCGTAGGAAAAGGCGGCGCAGAATTCTTCATACACGGCATCCGGGGGAGCGAAGGCCCGCCGCTCCATGATCTCCCTGGCGGCGTAAATGGCTACCAGCTCTTCGGCGACTTCCCGAATGGATTTCTTGACCCGCTCCCGCACGGCGTCCCAGGATGTCCCGCCCAGCTTGTCGACTTTGGGGATGGAATTGTCGGGGCCGAGATACCGGGAAATCTGATCCAAGCGATCCACGGGAAGATAGAGCTTGTCGCCGCTCTGGTATGCGAGCAGGAGAAAGTCGTTTTCAATGCCTCCGACGTTCATTTTCTGCAGCCCCTGGTAGAGGCCGATGCCGTGATCCTTGTGGACGACGTAATCCCCCTCTTTCAGATCTCCGAAAGAGCGGAGAAAATATCCCTCCCGGGCGGAGCGGACGCGCTTCCCCGTTATTTTCTTCCCGAAAAGCTCCTCTTCGCTGATGGCGGCCAGGTTCAGGTCGGGAAAGAGAAAACTCCGGTTCAGCCTGCCTTCCCTCAGGCTCAGTGCGCCGGGTCCCGAAGCAAGCAGGGCCTCGTCGATCAGTAAGCCTTCAGGCATCCGGACGGGCAGCTCGTAGTTTTCCAGGAGGTGGCGCATCCGCTGAAGGTTTCCGCTGCCCGAGCAGAAAATCGTCACCAGCATGCCCGACTCCAGCCACGGCCGGATCCGTTCGATGAGCGGTGAAAGGAGGGTGTCCTCGCTGCCGGGCCCCCGGTGGAGATCGCCAAGCCCCGGGTCCGTTTCCAGGGGAAGGTAAAGGGATTTCGCCCTTGCCGGGGGGGAATCCGCGCCGGCTCCGGGGCGGGATTCCGGCAGGCGGTCAAGAGCAAGCCCCTCCAGGATCATCCGCTGAAAACGACGCAGATCCTTCAGGAAGGAGGGCCTGCTGACATAGGAGGCTTCCCGTTCCAGGTAGAATTTTTCTTCCCGTCTCGCCTTCAGCAGGCAGCGGTCGATCTCGTTCTCAATGCTCCGGCCGGCATTTTCCAGGGCCAGTGCGTCGTCCATCACGATGAGGCATTTCCCGGGAAGGTAGTCGAAAAAGCTCCCCAGCGGGATGGTCTCCGGCGAGATTCCCCGTTCTGGCGCAGCGGAGTCCGGCTCCAGGGATTCATAGAACAGGGGCAGAAACAGAGGGTTCAGCGATGTGGACAGGCCTGCGTCGATCATTTCGGACAGGTGCTCCCGCACGTTCCGCGGCAGCTCCAGGGCTTTTGCCCGGCTGTGGATGTTGCGCAGCGCCTGCTGTCGGCAGTCTTCAGAAAGAATCACCTCTCTTGCCGGGCACAGCACGAAGGCATCCCGCCGGCCGATGGAACGCTGAGAGGCGGGGTCAAAGGCCCGGAGAGATTCGAGGTCGTCTCCATCGAATTCCAGGCGGAGCGGCTGGTCCTCCATGGGCGGAAAGAGGTCCAGCACATGCCCCCGCAGACTGAATTCCCCCTTTTCTTCTACGAGGGTTGTTCGCTGATATCCGCCGGCGATCAGTTTGGCGACAAGATCCTCCCGCGGGATCTCGCTTCCCTGCGTAACAATCTCCAGGTAGGCGTCAAGAAGGCCCCGGGGTACAACTTTCTGCATGAGGGCCTTCAGGGGGGCGACGATGATGGCCGGTTCATCCGCCAGCAGACGGGCCAGAACCTCCATTCGGACCAGTTCGACCTCGCGCTGCAGGGCGAACATGTCGATGCTCTGGATGTCCCAGGGAGGGTACAGGAAAACCTTGTCCCCGCCGAGAAAGAGGGAAAGATCCGAAAAGGTCTGCCGTGCCTCTTTCTCCGTCGGGCTCAGGACGACCATGGGCCTGCCGAGCTTCCGCGACAGGGACGCGATCAGAAAGGCATTGGCCGAACCGTGCAGCCGGTTCACGGATAACTGTTCAGCGCCGTCGTCTATGTTTTCAAAAAGCATCCGGAGAACCGGAGCGGAAGGGCCTTTGGATGTGGATGGTATTT
>JAVETB010000057.1:0-17865 GCA_034006265.1 Syntrophus sp. (in: bacteria)
GAGACATTTCAAAAAAGATCCAAGTCAGGCACACCAATTGCTGCATCTCGTAATGCAAATGCGATAAATACAATAAAATCGTGTGGAAGGAAGAACATACCGGAACAGCGTGCCTTTTCTGGAAATCTTTTCCATAGGCGCCTGAGCGGGGGGATTTGCGCCCTGTCATTCCTAAAAGGATTTCACGATTTCCCGGCCCCAGGGATCAGATTACGTACCGTCGCGCACCGGAAAGACGCATAAGGAGCCCGTCAAGAAATTGGACACGGAGGAGACAGCTGTTCTGGAAATCCTTACCCGCTCTTTTTTTCCCCTGGATACTTCCAGAAAAAAAACGATCTTCAGGATTCTGCTCCTTTTCTTTCTTTTTTTTACGCTCACCGGATGGAATTTCCATCAGGCGGAAACAGCGGAACCGGACCCTTCCCAGGTCAAGGCGGCCTTTGTTTACAATTTCATCAAGTTTGTCTTCTGGCCCCGGGAAAGTCTGCCGCCTGACGCCCCGGAAATAACGCTCTGCGTGCTGGGAAACGATCCGCTGGGAAACGAGCTTGAATCCCTCTCCGGAAAGGCGGCCGCCGGAAAGGCGCTTTCTGTGAAGAGAATTTCTTCCAGGGATGAAGCGTCCATCTGCCAGGTCCTCTATATCTGCAGATCGGAATCGAGGCAAGTGAAAGAAATCCTGAAAGAACTGCCAAGGGGCGTGCTGACCATCGGGGACATGGAAAATTTTGCCGCATTTGGAGGCATGATCAACTTTGTGATCAAGGACAGAAGGATCTCCTTTGAGATCAATCCGGATGCAGCGGCAACGGGAGAAATGCGGATCAGCTCGAAACTCCTGAGTCTGGCGAAACTTGTCAGAAACAGCCGATAGGAAAATGACGATGGCACACCGCAACAGTTCCATCCGCAAAAAACTGACGAACATCACCATGACGACCTGCTGCGTCTCCCTGTTCCTCGCCGTCGCACTCTTCGCAACTCACGAGCTCTTTTCGTATCGAAAAAATCTTGTGGCGAGGATAGACACCCTGGCAAAGGTGACGGGCAACAACCTTGCCGCCCCCCTTCTCTTCAGCGACCCGACATCTGCCGAAGAAACGCTCAAAGCGCTCAAGGGGGAGCCGCGCATCCTCTCGGCCTGCGTCTTCAAACAGGACGGCCGGCCCTTCGCCCGGTATCTGAGGGAAAACGGAAACCCCGGCACTTCCGGGAACGAGCCCCCTGCCTGTTCATACCCCGCTTACGCCTTGACCTTAAAGGACACGGAGGGCGAGGTGTTCAAGACGGATCGGCTGAACGTCTCCCGAAACATCATGTTCGAGAAGGATCGGCTGGGAACTCTTTGCATCGTCACAGACCTCAGCGATCTTTACACGGCGTTTTCCTGGTACCTCTCCATTGCCGGCCTGATCATGGGCGCCACCTCATTGGCAGCCTATCCGCTCACCAGGAAATTGCAGAAGGCCATCTCGGAGCCCATTCTGAGCCTTGCCCACTCCATGAAGGAGGTTTCGGAAACGAAGAATTTTTCGCTCAAAGTCGATGATCGGCGGAATGACGAGCTGGGAATTCTCATGGCCGGGTTCAACGAAATGCTCTCGGAAATTTCCCTGCGCGACCAGGAACTTGGGAAATCCAGGGATCAGCTCGAAATACGCGTCAGGGAGCGGACGGAAGCACTGGTGAAGGCCAACGAGGAGCTGGCCGGGGCCGAGAGGCTCGCTCGTGAACAGGAGCATTGGCTGAAGAACATTCTCAGGTCGGTTCTCACGGGCATTTTCATTATGGATGCCCGCACCCACAAAATTCTGTACGCCAATCGGCTCGCCTGCCAGCTGACGGGCAAAACGGAGGGTGAGCTGGTTGGAACCATCTGCCACCAGACGGTCTGCCCGACCGAGATCAACCGGTGCCCGGTGACGGATCTTGGACAGACCATCGACAATTCGGAACGGATCCTTCTTCACATCAGCGGGGAGCGCATTCCGATCATTAAGAACGTCGTCCGGATGAATTACGAGGGAAGGGATATCCTGCTCGAAAGCTTCAGCGACATATCCGACAGGAAGCGGATGGAGCTGCAGCTTCTTGCAGCCAAGGAGGCTGCGGAGGCGGCCAGCGTCTCCAAATCCCAGTTTCTGGCGAACATGAGCCATGAAATCCGCACACCGATGAACGGCGTCATCGGGTTTCTCGAGCTCCTGCAGAGGCAGGAGAATATGGGGGATCCGCAGAAGAAATACATCGCCATGGCTCTTCGATCCGGGGAAACCCTGCTGCAGCTGATCAACGACATCCTCGATCTTTCCAAGATCGAAGCGGGCAAAATGGAAATCGTCGCGACGGAACTCAACCTCCTGGCTCTTGTTGAGGAAGTGGTCGATTCCTTTAGCGGACAGGCACAGATAAAGGGGATTGAACTGTCCTGCCACGTCTCAGAAAGCATCCCCTCCGTTCTTCGGGGCGATCCCGTACGCCTGAGGCAGGTTCTTTTCAATCTCCTGGGAAATGCCGTCAAGTTCACCGAAAAAGGGGGAATTTCACTGGTTGTCTCACCGGGGAATGAACAGGAAGAGTCCCTGCTGGTCCTCTTCGAGGTTCGGGATACGGGCATCGGAATGGTGCCGGAGGCCCTGGAAAAGATCTTCGACGCCTTTGCCCAGGCGGATGGATCCACGACCCGCCAGTACGGAGGAACCGGCTTGGGCCTTACCATCGCCAGCCAACTGGCTCTGTTGATGGGCGGAAAAATTGATGTGGAAAGTGCGCCTGGAAAGGGTTCCACATTCCGGTTTTCAGCGCGGCTCGAAAAGCGGGACGGCCTACCCGAAATCCCCAGGCGTTCTTCTTCGTCGGTTCAGCAGCTCAGGACCCTTATCCTGTCCACATCGGCAACAGCCAGAACAACCCTGAGCCGGCAGCTGGAGGGGTGGGGAATAAGGAGCAGCAGCACCGAGCGCCGCACCGAGGCCCTCCGGATGCTTGGTTCCGCCGCCAGGGCGGGGAAGCCATACCGGATCATGATCCTCGACACAGCCATGCTGGAAGCGGAATGGCCGGGGCTGGTCCGGACCATTCTCGCTGATCCGGAGACGGCGGGTACAAAAATCATCATCCTGGCTTCCGGAACGGACCTCGATGCAGATTATCCGGACCTGGATTTCCACGCGCTCCTTAAAAAACCGGTCCGGCAATCCCAGCTTTTCAACGCCCTTGCCGCCTTCGCGGAATCGATCGCTCCCGGAGCCCGGGATGTTCAAGAGTCTTCCGACGCACCAAGGGGCAAGGGAAAGTTATCTTCGTTCCATGTTCTCCTTGTGGAAGACAATCCCGTCAACCAGGCCCTGGGCGTGGCCATGCTGAGCTCCCTGGGCTGCCGGACCGACGTGGCGGAAGACGGCCGGCAGGCCCTTGCAGCCTTTGCCTCCGGGAGCTACGACATCATCATGATGGACTGCCAGATGCCTGTGATGGACGGCTACGAGGCAACACGGGCGATTCGGCGGGAGGAGACCGCCCTCGAGGGTAGAGGGTCCGGCCATATTCCCATCATAGCGCTCACGGCCCATGCCATGGAGGGCGACAGGGAAACGTGTCTGGAGGCTGGAATGGATGATTATCTGAGCAAACCGTACAAATGCCACGAGCTGTATAACGTCCTGTCCCGATGGCTTGATCCCGGCGGACAGGGAGAAGCAGACGGCGGAGCGGAAAGAAGACCTCAGGAATGAATACCGGCAAAAAGCCGCTGCATGGGAGGAATCCTGAAAGGAGAACGGCATGATGAGAGAAATGAAGGGGGAGAACGCCCCCCTGATCCTTGTGGTTGATGACGACACGATCATGCGCATACTCGCCCATACCTCCCTGGCGAGGGAAGGCTACCGGGTAAAGGAGGCGGAAAACGGCGCGGAGGCGCTGTCCCTTCTGACCGCCCTGAAGCCGGACCTGATCCTCCTGGACGTCATGATGCCTGAGCTGGACGGCTTTTCCACCTGTGAACAGATCCGGAGATCCCCCGGACAGGAGCGGATCCCGATCTGCATGATGACAGGCCTCGAGGATACCGGGTCCATTCACCGGGCCTACCAGGCGGGGGCAACGGACTTCATCACCAAGCCGATCAACTGGCTGCTCCTGGGCTATCGGGTGCGCTATCTGCTGCGGGCCAGCAAGGCCTTTGACGATGTATATCGCGCGGAATCCAAGAGCAGGGCCCTGCTGGGAGCTATCCCGGACGGCATGCTGAGGATTTCCCATGACGGAACCCTGCTCGAATCAAGAAATTCCAGTGACAGGAACCTTCCCTCCGTAGCGGAAGGGGACAACCCCAACATCTTCGAGTTTCTGCCGTCACAGCTCGCCCACCAGCTCATGGGCCAGGTGCACAAGACCCTGGAAACGGGGTTCGTCCAGTTGCTGGAATGCCGTGTAGCCCTCGGGGGAGCGCTTCGCGACTGGGAAATTCGGACCATCCGGAGCGGGGAAAACGAGGCCTTGAACATTGTCAGGGACATCACGGAACGGAAACGGACGGAAAAGGCATTGCGGGAAAGCGAGGAGCGCTATGCCCTGGCTTCGCTCGCTGCAAACGACGGACTGTGGGACTGGAATCTTCTGACCAACGAGGTCCACTTTTCCAGCCGCTGGAAAGGGCTTCTCGGTTACAGCGAAGAGGAAATCGGCACGGACATCGAGGAATGGTTCAGCCGCATTCATCCCGACGATTCGCAGCAGGTGAAGATCGAGATCAACTCCCACCTGGAGGGTCTCAGCACCCATTTTATCAATGAACACCGGATGCTCCACAAGGACGGAAGCTATCGCTGGATTCTGTCCCGGGGGATCGCCATACGCCATGAGACCGGCAGCCCCTACCGGATGGCCGGCTCCCACACGGACATCAGCGCAAGGAAACATGCCGAGGAGCAGCTGCAGCACGATGCCTTTTACGACGGCCTTACCGGACTTCCCAACCGGGCGCTCTTCATGGACCGGCTCAACAATGCCCTTCGCAGGACCCGCCGCCTTCCGGATTACCTCTTTTCCGTTTTCTTCCTCGATCTTGACCGCTTCAAGATGATCAACGACAGCCTCGGCCATTCAGCGGGGGATGCCGTCCTCATCGAGACAGCCCGGCGTCTCGAGCAGTGCGCCCGTCCTGGAGACACCACCGCCCGGCTCGGAGGAGACGAATTTGTCATGCTCTTCGAGGACGTCAAGAATCTGGAAAACGCGAAACGGATCGCCGAGCGGATACAGAGATCCTTTATAGAGCCTTTTTACGTAAACGAAGCCGAGATTGTCAGCACTCCCAGCATCGGAATCGCCCTGGGCTCCTCGGAATATCCCTGCGGCGAAGATCTTCTGCGCGACGCGGACATCACCATGTATCAGGCCAAGGCCCTGGGAAGGGGCCGCTACGAGGTTTTTTCACCCGACATGCGGTCGCAGGCCGTAGCCCTGATCCGGCTCGAATCCGATCTGCGCACCGCACTGGAACGGAACGAATTCAAGATTTTCTACCAGCCCATTGTCGCCCTGAAGGACAGCTCCATCGTCGGCATGGAGGCCCTGCTGCGATGGCAGCACCCCCACCAGGGACTAGTGGCGCCCTCCGATTTCATTCCCCTGGCAGAAGAGACAGGCCTGATCGTCCCCCTGGGGGAATGGCTGCTGCGCACCGCCTGTCGGCAGCTCAAGGCCTGGTTTGACGGCGGTGTCCCGCCGCTGCGGCTGGCCGTCAACATCTCTCCGGTCCAGCTGAGGGATCCGGGGTTCCCGGACATGGTCATAAACGTGATCCGGGAATCAGGGGTAAATCCGGAAAATCTCGAGTTGGAGATTACGGAAACCATCCTCATGGAGCAAAGCTCTTCCATCGTGGATGTGCTGCTCAAGCTGAAGGCCCTCGGCATCCACATCTCCCTCGACGACTTCGGCACCGGGTATTCATCCCTGAGCTATCTCCAGAATCTCCCCATCGACACCCTGAAGATCGACCGCTCCTTCATCAATAAGCTGGCTTTCAACAGGGAGCAGACAAACATCATCGAAACCATCCTGATGCTCGGCAGCAACCTAGGCATGGATGTTGTCGCCGAAGGCATCGAAACGGTCGAACAGTGGGAGAAGCTGCAGAAAATGAAATGCAGCCGGGGACAGGGGTTCCTGTTTTCACACCCCCTGGAGGAAAGCGCAATGGCTTCTCTGCTCTTGTCCCTCCCCGGGAAAACGGAGACGGTTGCCCCGAGAGGCGCATCATGAACACATTACAGGGAAGAGGAACAGCCATCTCATGAAGATCCCGGGAAGAAAGACCCAAACAGCGATGAACGGCGGCGGCCCCTTTCGCGGCTCTGCCGGGGGGCGTCGTGATTCATCGCCTTCGCCCCTTTTATACTTCCTGATCGTTGGCCTGTACCTCTTATCCACACCAATCGCCTCTGCAGCCGTCCCGGAAGGCGGAAAGGGTCCTGAAGACCTGCTGGAACTCAACATCGAGGAACTCATGACCATCGAAGTTGCGGACGTTTCCGGGGCGTCCAAATTCGAGCAGAAGGAAACGGATGCCCCGTCATCGGTGAGCATCGTGACGGCAGAGGACATCAAAAGGTACGGCTACCGGACCCTGGCTGAAATTCTGCAGAGCGTCCGGGGGTTCTATACGAGCAATGACCGGTCTTACAGCTATGCGGGGGTCCGTGGGTTCTCCCGTCCGGGCGACTACAATACGAGGCTTCTCCTCATCGTCGACGGCCACCGCATTAACGACGGCATTTACAACCAGGCATTTCTCGGCACGGAATTTCCCCTCGATGTGGATCTCATCGACCGCGTGGAGATCATCCGCGGCCCAAGCCATTCCCTGTACGGGAGCAACGCCTTTCTGGGGGTCATCAATGTCATTACCCGAAGCGCAGCGGAGCTTGACGGCCTGGAACTTTCCGGAGAAGCGGGAAGCTTTCATTCCTTCAAGGAAAGGGCGTCCTATGGCCGGCAATTTTCCAGCGGCGCCCAGGTACTTTTATCGGGTACACACTTCAGCAGCAGGGGACAGGATCTCTATTTCAAGGAATACGACAGCCCTCTCTCGCACCGGGGCCGGGCCGACTCCTGTGATTCCCGGGAAGGAGGCAACCTGTTTGCGACCCTCAAACACAAGGGATTCTCCCTCCAGGGGCTTTTCGGGTCCCGGGACAAGGATGTTCCCACGGCCGCCTACGGGACCGTCTTCAACGACAACCGGACCCATTTCAAGGATGAAAGGGCCTACCTGGATCTGTCATACAAATCGGATTTCAATGAAACGACGGGCATCAAGCTCCGGGCGTTCTACGATTACTATTCCTACCGGGGAGACTGGCTCTTCGACGCGGACGATAACCCCTTGACCAAAACGGCTCCCCTTACCCTGAACAGGGACGATGCAAAGGGGGAATGGTGGGGAGGCGAGCTGGAATTCATCAAGAGGTTTCTTGATACGCACACGGCTGTTGTCGGCACAGCCTATACGGATTATTTCCTCCTGAAGCAGAAGAACTACGATGAGAATCCTTCCTTCTCTTATCTCGACGACAGCCGCAGCTCCTACAACTGGGCGGCTTATCTTCAGGATTCGTTTTCTCTGCTGGAAAACCGGATCCTCATCAGCGCGGGTTTGCGCTACGATTATTATTCGACCTTCGGGGGAACGACCAATTTCAGAACCTCCCTGATCTATAAACCCGCCGGACAAACTGCGGTGAAGTTGAACTACGGCAGGGGGTTCCGGGCGCCGAATGCCTATGAGCTTTACTACAGCGACGCCAGCGAGACACAAAAGTCCAATCCCGATCTTCAACCGGAAGAAATCGATTCCTACGAGCTTGTCCTTGAACACTACTGGAAAAACTACCGCTTTTCTCTCTCCGGGTATTATTGTTCGATTCAAGATCTGATCACCTTGTGGACAGATCCGGCCGACGGTCTGCTTGTATTTAAAAATCTGGAAGAAGTTCAATTAAAAGGGGTGGAATTCGAGGTCGAAAGGAAGTGGTCAGGCGGCATCGAGGGCAGGATCAGCTACACCTGGCAGAAGAGTACGGACGAGGATACGGGAGGCAGACTGCCAAATTCTCCGGAACATATCGTAAAATCGAAGCTTTATGTTCCGGTTATCGGCCGGAAGCTCGCCGCCGGCCTGGAGCTCCAGTACACGTCTTCCTGCGAATCGTACCAGGGCCACCGCGTTGACGATTTTTTCGTTGCCAATCTGACCCTGCTCAGCCGAGAACTGTGGAAAAATCTGGAATTATCCGGTACTCTCTACAATCTTTTCGATGAGGATTACGGAACGCCTGCCGCCGATGAACACCTGCAGAATGTCATCCCACAGGACGGCAGAACGTTCCGGGTCAAACTGACTTACAGGTTCTAGGAGGGGCCTTTGAATTCTAACAGAGGCATAAAAATCCGGAAGGGAACGAGTGATGGCTGTGACTGCTGAAAACGGCACCCCCACCGGGGGACAGGCCGGCGGTCGGCAGGACAGGACACCCTCTTCCGCTGCGCCTTCCGAAAGACAACTTCTGAAACGTCCCTTCTGGCTTGGCATCCGGGGAAAGCTGATTGCGATTTTCATCGTGATCAAGGTCATTCCCCTTATCCTTCTGTGCTGGCTGGCCTGGTACGAAGTCGATTCTCTCGGGGGGCAGATTGAACGGCGGACGGCCCTCATGGTGGAGGAAACCCGGAAGCTCGTGAAGGAGGTCGGCAGAAAGGCGGGTGAGGATTCGATCCGCGCCCTGGATCTGAAATCGCGGGAGGCCATTGAGCGCCTGACGACGGATACGGCAAGGCAGGTGGCGGATTTCCTCTATCAGCGCGATCAGCAGGTCATTCTCGCATCCCACCTTCAGCCGTCGGAGGATCGGTACCGGATGTTTCTGAAACCCCTGACGCGCCCTGTTCTGGATCACGGCACGTGGGAGTTCAAGGGAGGCCGATGGGCCCCTGCAGAGCAGGAGCCGCCCCAGGCGGATACCGTGGCGACGGAAGTACCGGACAACCGGACGGACTGGCATTACCGGCCCCCGGAGCGTCAGGGCCGCCCCGTCTCGATTCCCCTTTACGCGGAAATAACCTTTGTCGGCCTCGACGGAGTTGAAAAAATAAAGGTCACCACGGTTCCCTGGCTGTCTCCGAAACTCAGGGACATCATGCGGCGCGAGAACACCTTCTGTAAGGCGGAAACCTACGGCTCCTTCCTGCGCCGCCTGAAGCCCGGCGAGGTCCATGTCTCCGATGTCATCGGCGCCTACGTCCCCAGCCGCATCATCGGGCCTTACACCGAGGAAGCCGCCAGAAAACGTGGCATCCCCTTCCAGCCCGAGAAGGAGGCATACGCCGGCAAGGAAAACCCCGTGGGCACCCGGTTCCGGGGCATCATCCGCTGGGCGACCCCGGTCGTCGATGCGGGCCGGATTGTCGGTTATGTCACGCTGGCCCTGGACCATACCCACCTCAACGAATTCACCCGCACCATTGTCCCCACGGATGAGCGTTACACCGCCATCAACGACGCCGCATCGGGCAATTATGCCTTCATATGGGACTACAAGGGGCGCAGCATCTGTCATCCCAGGCACCACAGCATCTGCGGCTACGATCCGCAAACGGGAAAGGCGGCCATCCCCTGGCTGGACGCCGAGATTTACAAATCCTGGAAAGGAAGCGGCCTGGAGCTCGAACAATTCCTGAGCCAGGCCACGCAATTCTCATCGCCCTCGCTCAAAAGGAAACCGGCGGCGAAGCTGACCGAGGCGGGATGGGTGGGCTTGGACGGACGCTTCCTCAACTTCGCCCCCCAGTGCAGGGGATGGCATGAACTGACAAGCAAGGGCGGCTCCGGATCGTTCCTGATCTTCTGGACCGGATTGTGGAAACTGACCACGGCAGCCACGATCCCGTATTACACCGGCCGGTACGCTGATTCACCTAGGGGTTTCGGATATGTAACAATCGGCGCCGACGTGAACGAATTCCACGCCGCCGCCACGGAATCTTCCGAGCAGCTGCAGAACCTGGCCGGTGAGTATATAAAAATGGTGGATCGGGAAAACAGGATGGCCCAGCAGGAGATCGATCATTCCCTGACGACGACCGCCCAGTCTCTCAGTTTTTCCACCCTGGTGATGGTGGCCTTCGTCATCGTCGTGGCCATCTGGATGGCCGCCGTGCTGACTCGGCGGATCACCGCCATCATCTCCGGCATCCGCCTTTTCCAGAGCGGCCTGATGGACCATCGGCTGGAGGCGAACTCGAATGACGAAATGGGGGATCTGGCCCGCTCCTTCAATGAAATGGCCGATGAGCTGCAGTCCTCGATCCGCCGAGTCGTCGAAAGTGAATTGCGGGAGAAGACCAAGGAGAAGGATGCCCTCATCGCCTACAATGCGGGGCTTTTTGAATCGGCGAGCTCCTACTTCCACAACATCGGGAACTCCCTGGCCGGCATCAACGGAAAGCTGCTCAACATCCGCAGGGTTCTGGAATCAGGCGCTCAGTATCCTGAAGCCTTCAGGATGCTCAGAGAGGCTCATGAAGAGGCGTTGGCCGGCGGGGGGAAGGACGACCGCACTCCCGAACTGCTGAACCGCCTGGAGGAAATTCTGCTGAACCGCGCCTTGCCGCGCATCGCGGAAAATCTGGAAGCCATTACCAGGACCCAGAATCACATGGTGCAGACCATCAAGTTCCAGCAGGACATGTTCAATACAACGCGGCAACGCAATGTCAAATTTGTACAGACCATCAACCTGGCGGAGATGATCGAAAATGTCATGGAGGATTTCCAGCCGACCCTGGCGAAGCATAAAATATCTGTACATCTGGAGCTGGATCGTGGCATAAGCGTAAAAAATCAAAAGAACCCGCTGGTTCACGGGTTCACCAACATCATCAAAAATGCAATCGAGGCCATAGACGCCGGGGCGGGGGAAAAGCGGGAAATCCGCGTCGACCTGTTCGGCAAACCCGGAGATCGGGAACGCGCAGTCATAAGAGTGGTGGACAGCGGCGTCGGAATACGCCCGGAGGATATGCCCTTCATGTTCAATTCCGGATTCACCACCAAGGCCGACGGGCATGGGCTGGGTCTGCATTCGCTCTTGAATTTCCTGAACGAGAACAACGGATCGATCAAGATCGCCAGTCCCGACCCGAATTCGGGCGCTGAATTGCTTCTGGAGATAGGCAATGAATAAGCGTATGTTGATTGCTGATGATGACGTTCAACTGCTGGAGTACTATCGAAACATTTTCGAACAGGATGACAGCCTGGATTTCTTCGGCAAAAAAAGAGCCGAAGCCCCCATCGCTGTCCATACCTTTCCCGATGGCGCTCAGCTGGTCGATTTCTTTCTTTCCGAGCACAGGCGGGGGGAGCGGATTCCCCTGTGCCTGCTGGATATGCGCATGACAAACGTGGACGGGCTCACGGCGGCCGAAACGATCCGTGCGGCTGATCCGGAAGTCATGGTCATTATCATCACGGCCTATACGGACGTCAGCCCCTCTGAAATGAGGAAGCGCCTGCAGGACGACATCTATTACATCAAGAAACCCTTCAATGAAGACGAGCTCTACTCGCTGGTTACCTCCCTGCTGAAAAACTGGAACATCCGGCAGGAGCTTCGGGAGAGCGAGGGAAACTATCGGCGCGTCCTGGAACAGTCCAACGAAGGCATCCTCACCGTTGATCCCCAGGGAAACATCACCTTTGCCAATGCGAGATTGTCCAGCATGCTCGGCTACGATCTGGAATCCATACAAAACCGGTCCCTTTTTGATTTCGTGGATGACGCCACTGCGAATATGGTGAGGGAACGCATCGCCCGCCGCATCCGGGGGATCAGCGAACGCTATGAGCTGGAGCTGATCCGGAAGGATGGCGGTACGGTCTCCATCATGCTTTCCGCATCCCCCATGTACGCCGGAAACGGCGCCTTTTCCGGATCCTTCTGCGTGATAACGGACATCTCGGAATCCAAACGGGCTTTCGAGTTTCTCCGGCAGGCCAAGGAGGAAACGGAGTGCGCCAACCAGCGCCTCCAAAAGAGCATGGCGGAATCCGTGAATCTGGCATTAAAGGCGGAGAGCGCCAACAAGGCCAAGAGTGAATTCCTCGCCAACATGAGCCATGAAATCCGCACGCCGCTCAACGGCATCCTGGGCTTCCTTGAATTGCTTCAAAAGGACGGGAGACTGGCCCCGCAGCAGCAGAAATACATCACCACAGCGCTCGCCTCCGGCGACACCCTTCTTCATTTGATCAATGACATCCTGGATTTCTCAAAGATCGAAGCCGGAAAAATGGAAATTTCCGTCACGGAATTCGATCTCCCGGATCTTGTAAATAAGGTGGCTGAATTCTTTACAACCCAGGCGTACAGAAAGGGGATTCAACTGACCTGCCATTTCGCCGAAGGAACGCCGTCGATCCTCAGGGGGGACCCGGTGCGGCTGCGCCAGGTGCTCGTCAACCTGCTTGGAAATGCCGTAAAGTTTACGGAAAGAGGGGAAATTTCGGTCCGCGTCTCCCAGGATGAAGAAGCGGGGCAGACCTCCCTTATCCGGTTCGAGGTGCAAGACACAGGCATCGGCATAGCACAGGACGCTCTGCCGTCCATTTTCAAAGCCTTTGCCCAGGCGGATGGATCCACAACGCGCCGATACGGAGGAACCGGCCTGGGCCTTGCCATTGCCGGACAACTCGTTCAGATGATGGGGGGCGGGATCGATGTAGAAAGCGCACCCGGAAAGGGCTCCATTTTCCGGTTTACAGTCCTGTTGCAGAAAAGGCGCGGCCCCTCCATCACCGAGGAACCGTGCGTCGGGTCCTCCCTCGAACCCGGGATCGGCGCTTTCAGGGGTAAAGAGCAGGAGCAGAAGCCTTTTGCTTCATTCCACATCCTCCTGGTGGAAGACAATCCCGTCAATCAGGCCCTGACCACGGCGATGCTCGCCTATTTCGGTTGCCGCGCCGACATGGCGGATAACGGCCTGGAGGCCCTCGAAAAACTGGATCAGAAAAGGTATGACCTGATCCTCATGGACTGCCAGATGCCCGAAATGGATGGGTACGAAGCCACGGCGGTGATCCGGGAAAAGGAGTCCGAATCCCGACGGCAAGGCGAGGACCGTCACGTGCCGATTGTGGCCCTCACAGCCCATGCCCTGGATGGTGACCGTGATATCTGCCTGATGGCCGGAATGGACGACTATCTCAGCAAGCCTTTTAAAATCGGGGAACTCCGCTCCATTCTCTCGCGATGGCTGAACGGCCTCGAAGGTCATGCGGAAGAGGAGGAAGCGGAACGCGTCGAGACGCCGTCCTGCAGATCGGCAAACAAGTGAACGCCCATTCCCGTCGCGAAAGCACCGCCCTGAATGAAACCGCTTCTGCAAATTCCCACAAAAAATTTTAATTTACAGCACAGGCTCCGCACGGTATAAATTTCATACCAATGATGAAAGGAAGGCCTCCATGGACAAACGGAACGAAGAAACAAGGCCGGTTATTCTGCTTGTGGACAACGATCCCCTGAACCGGGAAATCGTCAAGGATATGCTGGAACACTGCGGCTGCCGGGTGCACGTCGCCGGAAACGGCCATGAGGCCGTGGACGCATTTTCCCGCCAATCCTTTGATATGATGTTCCTGGAATGCCTTATTCCGGAAATGGACGGCTTTGCAACGGCGGAAAAAATCAGGGACATGGAGGCGAAAAACCCGGGGAGGACGGCCGGGAAAAAGGTCCCGATGGTGGCCCTTTGCGCCTCTTCCGCGGCGGGCGGCAACGAGGCGATTCTCAGGTCGGGAATGGATGATCATCTTGCCAAGCCATGCAGGATCGCGGATATCCAGGCGATGCTGGAAAAGTGGCTGGCCGCACGGCGACCGGAAGGCGGCGACTCCGATACGCAGGGACGGGATGGTTCCCCGGCCATTGATCACGAGGCCCTCAAGATGCTGGCGTCCCTTCAGCCGCAGGGAGCCAGGGAACTGCTGACAAAGCTGATCACCGTGTATCTGGACAGCTCCTCAAAGCAGATGAAGGACATTCTGGATGCCGTCAACGGCCATGACATTCCCGCCCTCCTGACAGCGGCCCACACCCTGAAATCGTCAAGCGCGAGCCTGGGAGCCGTGAATTTTGCGGAGCAGTGCAAAGAGCTGGAGATGATGGCACGAAGCGGCGCGATCGACGGCGCCGGAAACCGGATAGCTCCCCTGGAACACGAGTACGGCAGGGTAAGGGATTCCCTGGCTCTTTACCTGGCCTCTCTATAAAAGAATTTGAAATAAGGACGCGACGGAAAAATTTTTTCCCATAGAACCCCACTTGAAAGTCTGAAAAAAATCTTCGGGTATGACGCCTTCCGGCTTTCCCAGCAGGAGATCATCGAAGGGCTGATCAGCGGCGAGGACGCCTTTGTCCTGATGCCCACGGGCGGAGGCAAATCCCTGTGCTACCAGATCCCGGCCCTGCACCGTCCGGGGGTGGGGATTGTCGTTTCGCCCCTGATTTCCCTGATGAAGGATCAGGTGGACAGCCTTAAGGCCCACGGCGTAAAGGCGGCCTTTTACAATTCCTCCCTCAACAGCTCGGAAGCGCGAAACGTGCTGGCCCGCCTTCATAGCGGCGACCTGGATCTGCTGTACATCGCCCCGGAGCGCCTGATGAGCGGTGAGTTTCTCGAACGGCTCGCCGGCATTCCCATCGCCCTGTTCGCTATTGACGAGGCGCACTGCATTTCCCAGTGGGGCCATGACTTCCGCCCCGAATACCGGCAATTGGGGAGGCTGCGCGGCATCTTCCCCGGCATCCCCTTGATCGCCCTGACGGCCACGGCTGAAGCGCACACCCGCACAGACATCCTGGACCGCCTGGGCCTCCGGAGTTCCCAATGCTATATCTCGGGATTCGACCGGCCCAATATCCGCTATACGGTCCTGGAAAAGCAAAAGCCGTTCGCCCAGCTGACCACCTTTCTCCAGCCCCGCTACAGGGAGTCCGGCATCGTGTACTGCCTGAGCCGTCAGCGGGTGGAAAAGGTGGCCGGGCAGCTCCGCGAAGCCGGTTTCCTGGCGGCCCCCTACCACGCCGGACTCTCAGCAGGGGAACGGAAAAAAGTGCAGGAGGATTTTCTCCGGGACGACATCCGGATCATCGTCGCCACCGTAGCCTTCGGTATGGGAATTGACAAATCCAATATCCGCTATGTGGTTCACTACGACATCCCAAAAAACATCGAGAGCTACTATCAGGAAACGGGGCGCGCCGGACGCGACGGCCTGGCAGCGGAAGCCCTGCTTCTTTTCGGATATGGCGACATCGCCGTGGCCCGGAGCCTGATTGAGAATACGAGAAATCCTGAGAGGAAGAGGATCGAGCTGCACAAGCTCAATTCCATGGTGAGCTATGCCGAGGCCCTGAGCTGCCGCCGACGCATCCTGCTGGGTTATTTCGGCGATCACCTTGCGGAGGATTGCGGCAATTGCGACATCTGCCTCCATCCGCCACAACTGGTCGATGTGACACAGGACGCCCGCAAGGCCCTGTCCTGCGTTTACCGAGTGGGGCAGCGGTTCGGCATGGGGCACGTCATCGACGTACTGCGCGGCTCCCAAAAGGAGCGGCTGCTGGAGATGGGCCACCACCGGCTGTCAACTTACGGGATCGGCCGGGACAAGAGCCAGCAGTACTGGGGAAGCCTCCTTCACCACCTGGTTCACAACGGCTTTCTGGAACAGGACGTGGGCAATTATTCGATACTCAGGCTCACGGATTCCGCCCGCCCCATCCTGCGCGGCGAACAGACCCTGACCATGGCCGCACCGAGAGTCCGAGCGGACGCCGTTTCCGCGAAAGAAAAGAGCAAGGCCGGCCACGGGAAGGGGGCGGAAACGCTTGACGCCTACGGGGCGCTTTTCGAAACTCTGCGCGCCCTGCGCAAAAGGCTGGCCGACAAGGCCGGCGTACCTCCCTACGTCATTTTCAGCGATACCTCCCTGGCTCAAATGGCCGCGTTCCGGCCCACCGATACGGAGGCGTTCCAGAACATCCACGGTGTCGGAGCCCACAAGCTGGAGCGCTATGGCCCGGATTTCCTGGAAGAAATCCGCCGCTTCATCAACACCCGCGTAGAAGTCGCAGCGAAGGGAGATCCGGTTCAGGCGTGAGGCAGTCCGCCCCGGAACATGAAATAGACGGCCCCGACAAGACAGAAGGCGGCCCATAGATAGTCCCATTTCAAAGGCTGTTTCATGATGAAAAAGGCGAAACCGGCAAAAACCGTCATGGTAATGACTTCCTGGATGACCTTCAGCTGACCGAGATCGTAATGGCGAAAGCCGATCCGGTTGGCGGGAACCTGCAGAATATACTCGAAAAAGGCAATGCCCCAGCTCAGGACGATCACCAGAAGCAGCGGCTTGCCGTTCATGTACTTGAGATGACCATACCAGGCGAACGTCATGAACAGGTTGGAAAGAAACAGCAGCGAAATGGTTTCCAGCATAAAGAAAATGTCAACCTCCTCTATTCTTCACGAACAAGTATAAATCGCTGAACGCCTGAAACAGATGGAAGTCCTCTGTCTGTCCCGGTGTTTTTCCATAAATTGCGACGGCCTATAACACAATTCATGGGAAAAAACATTCCTCAAGAACCTCCCGGACATTTTTTTCTTACACAGGCCCTGGCGTTGCCGTGCAATCCCATTCCCTTCACAAAAGAGTTCCGCTCACCTGCAAAACGTGATAGACGTTGAAGGATATTGACTGAGACGAGACTCCAAGGAAGCCGAATGAGATGACCCGGGAAGAAAAAAGTTGGATACTCTACGATGTGGCCAATTCGGCCTTCATTCTGACGATTTCCACGGCTATTATGCCCATTTTTTTTAAAAATGTGGCAGCCCGGGGAGTGGAAAATGCCGTCTCCACGGCAAACTGGGGGATGGCCAACGCCTTTGCCTCCCTGCTGGTGGCTCTGCTCGCCCCTTTGCTGGGGACGCTGGCCGATTACCAGGGCTGGAAGAAGCGCTTTTTCCTTGGATTCCTCTTCCTTGGCGTGATCTTTACGCTGCTGCTCACCCTGCCCGGCGAAGGCGATCAGGTGCTGTGCCTCCTGCTTTATGTGACGGCCTATATCGGCTTTGCGGGTGCCAACATCTTCTATGACGCCTTCCTGGTCGACGTCACTCCCGACTCGAAAATGGACTGGATTTCCTCCAACGGCTTCGCCTGGGGATACCTCGGCAGCACCGTCCCCTTTATCCTGTCCATGATCCTGATTCAAAAGCCCTCCCTCGCCGGGCTCGATTCCCCGCTGCAGGCCACCCGCATCGCCTTTGTCCTCACGGCCCTCTGGTGGCTGATTTTCTCCCTGCCCATGATCCGGAATGTCCATCAGCGCCATTTTATTCCGCCTTCGGCGCATCCTCTGCGCGGCAGTTTCCGCCGCCTCATGGCCACCTTCCAGGAAATCCGACAGTACCGGCTGGCGTTTCTCTTTCTGCTGGCCTATTTTTTCTACATCGACGGCGTGGACACCATCATCCGCATGGCGACCGCCTATGGGGTGGACATCGGAATGACGACGTCCCAGCTTCTGACCCTCATCCTGGTTATCCAGATTCTCGCCTTTCCCTTCGCCCTGCTCTACGGGAAGCTGGCCGTGCTTTTGGGAACAAAGCCCATGCTCTATGCGGGACTGGGGGTGTATCTGATCATCGTGCTGATCGCCTTCTACCTTCCCGAACTGCCCACGGCGTCAAAAAAAATCTTTTTCTATTGGATGCTGGCCTTTC
>JAVETB010000170.1:0-2571 GCA_034006265.1 Syntrophus sp. (in: bacteria)
GATCTCTTTCTGATCCCCTCCATGGCCCGCGAAGCGGACCTGCGCTTTGTTCAGGGAAAAATCGATTACAACGTCGCCTGGCTTCTGCTCACCTTCCTGGGACCGTTCGGTGTTCACCGGTTTTACATGGGGAAATGGCTTACCGGCTTTCTGTACCTGTTTACCCTGGGGATCTTCGGAATCGGCTATATCTACGATTTCTGGACCCTCAACGATCAGATCACGGTTTTAAACGCATCGGACCGCTGAAGTCCGATGCCCGATTTATTCCTCAAGGAGATGTAACCCCATGAAAAAGATGCTGCTGAGTATATCGGTGCTTTTAATAACGGGCTGCTCCAGCGGCCCCGTTCTTTACCCCAACGCGCACCTTCAACGGGTCGGGGAAGCACAGGCCCAGAGGGAGGTGGGGGAGTGTGAAGCCCTTGCCGACCAGTACGTGAAATCCGATGCGGGCATTGCCGCAGCCAAGAGTACGGCTATCGGCGGGGCCGGGGGCGCCGTTATCGGGGGTGCCGCCGGCGCCGTGACGGGAAGCCTGGGGCGGGGTGCAGGCGTCGGCGCAGCGGCAGGCGCAGCGGCAGGACTGGTGCACGGCATGATCCGGGCTTCGGAACCGAGCCCCATTTTCAAGAATTTCGTGACCCGCTGCCTCCAGGAAAGGGGATACGAGGTTATCGGCTGGGAGTGACGGTTCAGGCGCACGGCGGCCCATTCAGTGCGTGCCGCAGCGCCTCTTCAATCCCCGGATATTGATACTCGAACCCTGAGGCGATCAGCTTGCCCGGAACGGCTCGAAGGGAGGCGAGAAACTCCTCGTCGGCCATTTCACCGAAGAGGGCGTGCAGCAGGAACGCGGGGATCCTGAAGAGGGTGGGGCGCTTTAGTATCCGGTTCAGGTGTTCCGTGAATTCTCGGTTGGTGACGGGATAAGGCGCGCACAGGTTGATCGGCCCGGACAGCGACTCGCGGCAGAGAATATGATCGATGGCGGCCATGAGGTCATCGATGGCGATCCAGCTCATGTACTGCCTTCCCGAACCGAGAACGGCGCCCAGGCCGAATTTGTAAAAGGGGAGCAAGCGCTGCAGCATGCCCCCCTCCCGGCTGAGCACAGGGCTGATGCGAAGGTAGACCACGCGGATCCCCGCCTCCTGCGCCGCAAGGGCGGCGGCCTCCCACTTCCGTCCTGTTTCGGCCAGAAAGCCTTTCCCCCCCGGCCCTTCTTCATCCACGAACGTGTCCCCGCAGCTCCCATAGAAGCCGATGCCGGAAGAGGAGAGAAACACCTGCGGAGGCCTGCTCAAACCGGCAAGGGTTCCGGCCAGGAGCGAGGTGCTGCGGATCCGGCTTGACAGGATTCTTTCCTTCTTCGCCTTCGTCCACCTTCCCTCTCCGAGGTTGTCCCCGGAGAGATTTATGGCTGCGTCGATGGTTTCATCGCCCTGCAGGTCGATGACGCCTTCCAGGGGGTTCCAGAACAGGCCGTCCTGTGCCCTGTTCCGCACGAGCCGAAGGACCGTGTGTCCCTGCGCTTGAAGATGCGGAACCAGGATGGAGCCGATAAAACCCGACGCTCCTGAAATCAGAATCCTCATAAAAAAGCCCCTCCGAACGGCCTTCAGGGTCATCCTGCCGCGCCGAGGAAGAGACGCCCGCCTCGAACGGGACAATTTCCATGCATTGACATTCAGCAAAAGACCTTTTAAACTAGATTCGGCCTTCAATTTTGTCAAGCAGGCGTTCTTTTCTTAATGGCCCTCCGGGTAGAGAAGGATGTTGAAATGGTTGCGCGATTTCAACGGCCGATGGTCAAAATGGACCTGCAGAATGTACTGTATCTTTCCTATCTTGTTCCTGTCGCCCGTCTCCGCCCGTTAGTTCCTTCGGAGTTGCGGCTCAATGCGGCGGGAAACGGGGTCTTTCTGTCGATTGTGGCCATGCAGTGCAGAAAGGTGCACCTGTCCTTCCTGGGATGGCCAAGTTTCAGTTACGATCAGCTCAACCTTCGCACCTATGTCATCGATCCGAAGACGGGCAATCCGGCGGTTTACTTTTTTCGAAGCGGCGTCTCTTCAAATCTCATCCCCGTGGCGACTCGTGTGCTGGGCATCCCCTGGGAGCACATTTCCTTCAGCCTGGCTGTGGAGCAGGACGGAAGCGGCGCGGATTTCTATAGGGCTGCCGGCGACTGGAACGGAGAAATCGAGATCCGGATGAAGTCTACTCCGGCTGAGGATTCTGATGCCACGATCATCGGCGTCATTACAGGGCCGCTGGCGGGATTCATCGGCAGCGGCGAACGGTTGAAGAGAATCGCCATCAAACACGAGGTTCTGGATGTGCGCCGTCTGTCTCTCCTGCGGATCCGGTTTCCCCTTCCCGTTGAGGCCGGCCTGCTGGCCGCCCCTGAACTGGAAAGGCCCGACAGCGTGCTCATCGTTCCCGAATCGCAGTTTTCTGTGTTTATTTAGCGGAAGGAGGCGTGCCAATGACAGCAGTCGAGGTCACAGTGGCGGCGCTCATCGCGGGAGCAGCCATGGCGGCATTAACCGAATTCGGATACCGCCG
>JAVETB010000171.1:0-2559 GCA_034006265.1 Syntrophus sp. (in: bacteria)
GGTTTTTCTGATTCCTCGGTTTCCGCGATGCTGAACCGCTACCGGAAACTGGCCGATGAACTGATCCTCTCCGATCTGGTGGTGGTGGAAAACCGCCGCGAACGGCTGCTGAAAGTGGCGAAAAAAAGCCTGAAACCGCCGGAGTCTCTCCACGTGGAGCTGATGCCGCGCCTTCAGGAGCAGTTGGAAGCGGGAAAACCCCTCCGGGAGCTGACGCTGACAAAAGAGGAGCGCTCAGCCCTTTCGAGCTTTTCCTTCTGGACGCTGCGGCCGGAGCTGGTTGTTCTCAATGTCGCGGAAGATGGATTTCCCAATGTGGACGCCTTTCAGAAGGAGGCCGGCCTGACCGACCCGTTGATGGGGATCTGCTGCGAACTGGAGGCGGAGATGGCGGGACTGCCGCCTGAAGAGCAGAAGGAGTTCCTGGCGGACCTGGGCATGGAAGAGCCTGCCTTCGGGCGGGTGATCCGGGCCGCCTTCTCTCTGTTGGGGCGGATTTCCTATTTCACCGTGGGTGAAGACGAGGTGAAGGCCTGGGTCATCTCGGAGGGGACGAAGGCCCCCAGGGCTGCGGCGGCGATTCACAAGGATTTCGAAAGGGGCTTCATCAAGGCGGAAGTCGTCGCCTATGATGATTTCATGGCCTGCGGAGGTTCGCATGCCAAGGCCAAGGCGGCCGGCAAGGTCCGCCTCGAAGGCAAGGAATATATCGTCCGGGACGGCGATATCATCACCTTCCGTTTTAATGTCTGATAACGTCGGATGAACTCGACCACGATGAGGGAAATATAGAGATGGGCCTTCTCAACCTGCTGATAAACGATCCGGTGACCTTTGCCCTCCTGGCTGTCCCTCTTCTGTATTCGGTGATCCTGCACGAACTGGCGCACGGCTGGGTAGCCTGGCGCATGGGGGATCCCACGGCCAAATGGATGGGCAGGCTCACGCTCAATCCTCTGAACCATCTGGATCCGCTGGGCACGCTTATGCTCTTTCTCTTCGGGTTCGGCTGGGCGAAGCCGGTTCCGGTCAATCTCGCCAACATTCCCGACACGCGCCGGGGGTTCATCCTGGTTTCCTCCGCGGGGATCATTGCCAACATGATCGTGGCGTTTTTTGCCCTGCTGGCCTGGAAGGTTCTGGCGCCTCCGCCGATGGGCAACATCGCGAAGATTCTTTCCTTTTTGGCCCAGATCAACATCATGCTGGCCGCCTTCAACCTGATCCCCATTCCACCCCTGGATGGTTCGAAAATCCTCATGGGATTCGTATCCGAGAGATTTCAGCATACCCTTTCCCGCCTCGAACCGTATGGATTTTTCATCATCATCGGTCTGCTTTACCTTGGGGTTCTCAACCCGGTGATTGCCTTTTTCCGGTGGATTATTCTGTTGGTGATCGGTGTGTTTCTGCTCTGAGCGAGGGAGCGGGGACTTTTTCTTCTCAAATTCATCAGTAAAGAGGTGCTGACCATGAAAATAAAGTATTTGGGAGCAGCCAGGACCGTCACGGGATCGTGCTTCATCCTGGAAACGGCGGGGCATCGGTTCGCGATTGACTGCGGCATGCATCAGGGCAATCTGGAGATTGAAAAGAGAAACTGGGATACGGAGCTTTATGAGCCGCAGAAGATCGAGTTTGTTTTGCTCACCCATGCCCACATCGATCACTCCGGCCTACTGCCCCGTCTCGTGCAGAACGGGTTCCGGGGGCCGATTTTCACGACCCCGCCCACGGCGGATCTGCTGAGGATTCTTCTCCTGGATTCCGCGTACATCCAGGAGATGGAGGCGCAGTGGAAAAGCAGGAAGCGTCTGCGCTTCGGCGAAAAACGCGTCGGGCCGCTGTACACCCAGCGGGATGCCCAGGCGGTTTTCCCCCTGCTCAAGACCGTCTCCTATGATCAACCCTTTGAACCCTTTGCGGGGGCGAGGGTAAACTTCAAAGATGCCGGTCACATTCTGGGCTCCGCATTCCTCGAGCTGTGGCTGAAGGAAAACGGAGCACCTGCAAAAATCGTCTTTTCCGGCGATATCGGAAGGCCCAGGCAACTGCTCATGGAAGATCCGGGAGTTGTCGCTGAAGCGGATTATCTCTTCCTCGAATCCACTTACGGAAACAGGGATCACAAAAATGAACAGGCCAGCCTCGATGAACTGGCCGAAGCCATCGCCTATAGCTACAAAAATAACGAGAAAATGGTCATTCCGGCCTTCGCCGTCGGAAGGACCCAGGAAATGATGTACTGCCTCAACCTGCTTTCCCAGGATGGCCGCCTGCCGAAGGACATGCCCATCTACCTGGACAGCCCCCTGGCGATCCAGGCCACGGAAATCTTCCGCCGCAATACCGCTGCCCTGGACGATGAAACAAAGGACCTGATCAAGAACGGGCAGGATCCCCTGCGCCTGCCCCAGCTTCGCATGACGCAGACGACGGCCGAATCCATGGCCATCAACACCTCCGAGGGCCCGGCCATCATTATTTCCGCCAGCGGCATGGCCAATGCCGGCCGGATCCGCCACCACCTCCGGCACAATCTCTGGCGGGAAGGGGCCA
>JAVETB010000172.1:0-2538 GCA_034006265.1 Syntrophus sp. (in: bacteria)
TAGAAGGTACAACAGGATTAACTATATCCAAAGTTAATGGTGATGCTCTAAATCTGGGTGTACAGGTAGCCGGTACTTCCGGGGGTATTTTTCAAATATATGCTAATGGATCGTGGACTTTTTATCCCAACGATGAATTTGGTGATCTTTTTGTTCCGGATACGTTAGATAGCTCCGCATCCTACCATATTACGGATGGTGTGAATGAAGTTTCTAAAACGTTGACGGTTACAGTTTCAGGGGCAAGTGGTATTGCTTGGACCCCTGCCGAGATCACAACGGCGTTGTGGCTGGATGCGGCTGATACGGCGACGATCACGCTTAACGGCTCAACAGTCACAAAGTGGGCAGACAAGAGTGGACATGAGCGCAGCGTTGAGCAATCTAGCTCATCAAGCCAACCGCTTTATGATGACGATTTAAAGTCGGTTAATTTTGATGGGGTTGACGATCACCTGTTTAATTCATTGCCATTCATGTACTCAGCAGGGAGCTCATATGTTTATTGTGTCGCCAATCTCGTAACATCTGTATCTAATGCTTACCTACTGTCAGAGGGCAGGTCTAGTAATAATAACCCTCTGTATTCCGCTATGCTCCAGCAGGACGGGACTGCTAGTTCTGGCTGTGGTTTTTTACGTAATGACGCTGGAACACTTAGGCTCGCACAAGCCGTTGGTCAGTTCGCTGATTTTTGGGCTACAGGACAAGCGTATATTTTGTCATCTGAGGACACAGGTAGTTCATTTGGGATGCGGAAAAACGGCGGTGCAGCTACATCTGGGGCATACATCAGGTCAGGAGCGGTTACGCTTGACCGTTTCTGTTTCGGCGGGATATTGCGAGACACATTTGCGGCACCGATGCATATCAATACCCACGAACTCGTGGTGTTGACGGTCGCCCCATCATCCGATTTGAGGCAGATGATCGAGGGTTATCTTGCCCACAAATGGGACGCGCTACTTGGCGTGACAACCCTTGTTGACGCACTACCATCTGACCACCCATACAAAATTAGTCCTCCGATGAGTCCTCCTCCTTCCGGTGACCCCTATTGGAATGATGTTGTCTTGTGCATCAATGCGCAGGGTGATGACGGATCGACGACTATCACCGACGAGAAAGGGGCGACGATAACCAGATATGGCGATACGCAGGTTGACGACTCCCTTGGCTATCCGACGATACTTTTTGACGGACAAGGCGATTATTTCAACTTGCCTACAGGGGCGAATTTTAACTTCGGGACTTCGGACTTTACAATTGAATTTTTTGTAAGAGTACCCAGCGGAGAAACACAGTTGGAAATTCTCAGTAAATTCGTCAAGTGGGCAACAAATGTTGATTTCAGGGCGTACGCGGTGATAACTTCGCGCAAGATGAGATTTACAGCGGGTGATGGAATTCCTATTAATATAAACTCTGACAACGCACTGCCTGCCGACATTATGACGCATGTCGCAATTTGCAGGGAGTCTGGGGTGACTCGTATGTTTATAGCAGGCTCGTTACAGGCAAGTACGCACAGCGGTGCGGTCAATATTCCAAACGACGCAACGACGTTGACGGTTGGGACTGCCCCCGGTGGGGGATATATGAACGGACATATTCGTGCCATCAGGATCACGGCGGCGGCCAGGTATTCGAGTTCGTTTACTCCGCCTGATGTACCATTCCCGATATCATAGGAGCCCGCAGTGCCCATCACCCCATCATCCATCCTCCCCCGTCGCCAAGTCCCTGAAGTCGCAACCGGTCCCGTGGCGTCTTGCAGTTTAAATTCAAACAGGAGCAATCATGTCCAAGACAATTATTGATAGATCGTCCATTCTTTTAGGTTCTGGTGATGTTTTTGTAGTCGATGCACTTTCTGCCAACTACAGCAACAAGGAATCGGCAACGACGAAAGCCAATCTTCTGTGTCGTATGGATGGAATTAAAATATACACAAAAACGAAGAACACTATAACCAAACAGCTAGTGAATGGTATCGTTATGGATGACGATATCTTCACCACTGAAATGGAGTTCTTTCTTGAGTTCGGCGCATACGAACACAACGCCAAGACACAATCGGTACTGTTTGGGGGAGGCGTCACAGACGTGTCTCTAGCTCTCGGCTCTATGATGGCAAGCAGAAAGAATCTTCGATTCGAAGTAAAGTTTACCTATCCAATAGGCGATAAGTTTATGTGGTATATCTTCCCTAAGTGTAAGTCAGTATCAGATTTCGAGTTCAACCCTGGTGATAATGAAGGATTTAAGAGCAAGGGAATTTTCAGAGCGTTGCCAGCGGTGAACGAAAATGTTATTTGGTATGAAGCTACTACACCGGCATTTAACAATTATATCGTCTAGGGAGGTTATATGGATTTTGAACTTTTTTCGGATATCGATGAGAATTTTTCTATTTCCTTAATGGAAAACGGAGAACAGATCAAGATTATCGAAAAACACCCGACTACTGGGTTGCTGATGAATCGTGAAGTTGCTTTGAGTCTTGCAGAAGAACTTTGCAATGTTAAAGTTCCTAAG
>JAVETB010000173.1:0-2518 GCA_034006265.1 Syntrophus sp. (in: bacteria)
TTGTAAACGTTCTGGATCCTGGTATGTTTGATCAGTATATGTCTTCTCATTCTGGACAGAAAACAATTATGAATGTTTTGAGTAGAAATCCTCAAGTAATTAAAAATATAGTGAAGAGCTAGGGGGGGACTATGGCGTTACTTAAACAGCAGCTAGTGAGGGGCGTAACTGGCCCTGGAAGTGTGTTTGATACTATAATTGATTTTTTGACAGGTGATCCACTTGTCCCTGGGAGGGATTGGGTTGTTCACGCTGATTGGAGACCTGCTTCCGGGTTGGTTACAGAGAACTATCAGCAACACAGGGTTATTCTTAGGAATACGGGCAAGTCTAACAATGAGAACGTTTACATAGGTATATGGGCATCGTACCAGAGTGCTGGTATTGAAGCTTGTATCGTTTTGAAAGCCTTCACTCACTTTGATAATTCGATAATTTCGAGTGTGGATGGATACACGTACTTTACAAGTTTTCATGATCAAACGTACGGTAACGGTCACGGAAATTCTTATCAAAGGTCTGCTATTCCTTTCAAGACCGACGAATCGGCACTACCTGAAAGCAAGCCTCCTGTTGAGCTTTGGGTGTATTCCAATAAGGCAAGGGTTATAATTGTTATTAATACTGAGGGTCGTTTCGCAAACGGTTATGTTGGTCAGTATATTCGACACTTGACTCCACAGGAAGTTCCATACCCTCTAGTAGTTCTTGCGGATTCTTTTAATGGTGGAAGTGGTAACAATGATACGCTGTGGAGTTCTTACTTGGGTTATACAGTGGTTGATTGGGACAACGGTGTTGAGTTTCAGAGGCACCGAAGGAATTTATGCTGGTCTAATCACGGATACTGGTCTTTTGCGACGTCCTATACAGATAGAAGACACTTTGCATGTAATAGAATTCATACTCCTCTTGGATGGAGTTACGACTGGCTAATGGATCCCACACAGCCAGACAGTACCACATATAACATTGTTTCAGGTACTCACTTCAACTACCCTGATGGGGGTTTTGAGATGTTGTTGTTTCCAATTAATATGTATGCTTATACAGCATCCCAAGCCAGTTTGTACCTTTTGGGACAGCTTGATGGTGTGTACTGGGCACCCAATCAGAGGAATACCATTTTATCTGAAGTAGGCAGTGGTGGTGACACAATTATATTCCCCGATTTAAATAGAACAACCTGGTATAGCTGGATGGCACTAAAGGATGAATTATGATCAGCAAGAAATTCACATTCTTGAATGTAGGCAACCAGGCAACGTTCCTGGGAAATATCAAAGAAAGCATTGACGCCGCGAATATTGGCACTGACTACGGTTGGGTAGTAGATAGCTACACTTCAGGGGACGATGGCTTGATCATGGCACATTCTTTTGGTGCCCACGGGAATCAGAATTTATTCTATTCCATAAAGCTCAGAAATCCAAACAGTGGTACTTCCCACATCCATATATGCGGACAAACAGGCTATGATAGTGGTTTGGGCTATGAGGCACAGCCAGGAAGATTCACAGTTGAAAGAAGCCTTGTTGATTCCTGGAATGGTGTATCTGATTATAGTGTCATGAGTAATTTTTTAAAGACGCCAACAACAAAGCAGGTAATTTTTGTAAATAAACAGAATATTCATGTTTTTTGGGAGGGGGAAATATCTTTGTACGGTGTAGGTACGGTGTACCCTGTGTGGTGGCACTTTACTATAGGTGCCATGGATTCCTTTTTCCCGGAAACGGAAACTGTATTGAACTACATGGATGAGACCATATGGAGCAATAGGGGGTGGGCGGCCTGTAACTTTATGGGTGGTTGGGGATTTTACCCTTACTACTACTCTGGTGAATCCCCAACCGCAGTCAGGCCCGTTACGGGCTTGTTGCACAAGCAGCCTTTTGATCCTGTTCCTGTAAATAAAGATTTCCATAATAATGATGGTACGTATACTCTGCGTACCAGTCCCAGGTGGTACTCCACGATTCATTATAGGGATCAATACAATTACTACAGGTATTCTTCATCTACCTATCACTACTCCTCTTGGGACTACACTTCTTGGAGATTGGGAGCCAATTACACAGGAGGATTAAGTTACAACACATCTTTTGTAAAGCACTTTATGCACAAACCTGTGGTAATTTTATTTGAGAGTTTAGACGCAGAGAATATCTTCCATTACCCAATAGCTTATCTCCCGTATCAGGCAATCTATATGGGAGGTCTTCTTAAAGGGGATGATACAGTTTCTTTTGGTACTCGTAATTTTGGTGTGTATCCTACTTTTAGGAATGGAAATGCTTATGGCATGGCTATCGAATTTATTGAGGGGTAATTATGCTTTTAGACATAAATCCCATATTTGCATCTCATCCTCTGCCGGATGATAAAAGAGTTATCTTGGGAACTCCGTATTCTTGTTATAATTTTGGTGAGGATATTGGGTTCCCATACAATACACAGGAAGGTTCTATAGGAGTATATAAAAATACATGGAACCCTAATACTGTTGCTCCTAATT
>JAVETB010000003.1:0-79241 GCA_034006265.1 Syntrophus sp. (in: bacteria)
CATAAAGAACGCATTTGGCAACAGGACAAACTGCAGCCTTATTTCCCCTTATTGACGGTACGTTATTGACATAAGGCATTGTTGCTCCTATAGGTTCCAAGATGCGGAGATGCTGTTGCCCATTAGACCTGAGTTCCCGAGAAAGTGTAACGAGAAATAGAATAAGCCATCAATAAAAAAGAGTTAAGAGCGATTTTTCCTTGCATTGTTCATCGTTACAATGTATATATTGTAACGAGAGGAGGGATCGCATATGCCGGCTATCGTCTATCAGACCAACAAAAAGACAGGAGTCACCTATGCATACGAATCGATTTCTTACTGGGACAAGGATAAACGACAGTCCCGGGCGAAGCGCAGATGCATCGGGCGACTGGATCCCAAAACGCAAGAAGTCATTCCAACCAGAAAGAAAAAAGAAGGCATTGCCGGAGAAAAAATCAAACGAGGGCCAGTGCCGATTACAATGACAGCGCGGAGTTTTTATGGCGCCCCCTATCTTTTTGACCGCATCGGAGAGGACACGGGTGTGACGGAAGATCTGAAGACATGCTTTCCCGAGAGTTATCGACAGATCCTGTCCATTGCCTATTACCTGATTCTTGAGGATAGAAATCCTCTGAGCCGGTTCCCCCGATGGGCCGCAATCCATCGCCACCCTCATGGCGCGGTTATCCCCTCACAGCGGAGCAGCGAACTCTTCGCATCCATTACCGAGGAAGCCCGGCAGCGATTTTTTCGGCTTCAGGGAAAACGGCGGATAGAGAGGGAATATCTGGCCTACGACAGTACGTCCATCTCCAGTTATTCCAAGTGCCTCAGGCAGGTGCGTTACGGGAAGAACAAAGATCACGAACTCCTGGAACAGATCAACCTGGCTTTGCTTTTCGGGCAGGAATCCCGTTTGCCTTTCTATTACCGGAAACTGGCGGGAAACATTCCCGATGTGAAAACCCTGAGAAACGTTCTGGCCGACATGAACACCCTGGGGTATGAGAAGATCAAAGTGGTCATGGATCGGGGCTTTTTCAGTGCGGCCAACATCAACGACCTGTATCGGCATCATATCAAGTTTCTGATTGCCGCCAGGTTATCGCTGAAGCTTGTGCAGACCCATTTGGAAACCGTTCGGGATAAGATGCGCAACTGGACCCATTATCATCAGGACTACCAGCTTTACGCCTATTCCTTGCCGGTTACATGGAGCTATGTCCAGGATCGACCCTATCGAGGGGATAGGCTCAACGCGGATCGCCGTATGTACCTTCATCTGTATTATTCCCCTGATCGGGCCCTGGAAGATGAAAAAGCCTTCAATAGTCGGTTGGCCAATTTACAGGCAGAGCTGGAAAGCGATCAGCGCCATCCTGATCACGAGAAGCAGTACGCCCAATATTTCGAGGTAAAAACCACGCCGGTTCGAGGCATGAAAATCATTGCCAAGGAAGAGGCCATCGCGGCGGCGAAACGCAACTACGGTTATTTCGCTCTGTTGAGCAACGAAATCAAAGACCCGATTGAGGCCCTTTCGACCTACAGGAACAAGGACCTTGTGGAAAAGGCCTTCGAGAATCTGAAAGAACGGCTGAATCTCCGCCGCCTGTCTGTTTCCTCAGAACAAAGCTTAGACGGCAAGCTCTTTGTGCAGTTCATCGCCCTCATCTTTCTATCCTACATCAGCCGTAAAATGCAGATGAACAACCTGTTCAAAGACTATACATTGCAGGAAGTTTTAGATGAACTCGATATGATTGAGTGCTTTGAAGTGCCGGGGAAGAAACTACAGCTTGGTGAAATAACGAAACACCAAATGGATCTCTACGATAAACTGGGGGTTACACCCCCCGCCTCGTTACAATGATCCGGGAATTCAGGTTAAATGCCAAAATGGATGAACGTTCTTCATACAACCATAACATCATCATTCCAATCAACAGGCCGTTGGACAAAAAAGAAGAAAAAAGAGCCGTGTTGCTCAATTTCTGAAGGGGAATAATGACAGCCGATAAAGCCAAGCCGACATCGATATTCTTCGCACAGGAATCAACGAAAACCAATACAAGCCCTAAAATAAATGAGAAAGACAGCATTCCTGCGAAACCGAATTGCATATATGCGTTACCTAAATACCCGGTATTCATGTAGGTATTTATATTTTCCGCGTAAGTCAATCCCATTAAATTCGCGATGGCCACACCGGATTCTTTGTAAGGCGTATCAATCAGCCCCAGCGTTATCTTGGAATTCGACATGAAAACAAACTCGTTTTTTGAAAAATAATCATAATAATTGTAGGTTACATTAGCGGGAACGAAAAAGACACGTCTTACCAACAGGGATGCGGGAAATTTCACGATGTCTTCACCGCGGAATGCGTAGAGAATGGATAAACTCAAGACAAGTACAATCAGTATGGTCCTTGAAAGATTTTTACTTCTAACGGCAATAAAAAGACAAACAATGGCCAGTGGGGTAAAGAGAAAGCTTTTCTGTGCCAGATAGGCATAAAGGATCAACTGAACACCTAACGGAATCAGCAACCGAAAATATCGCTTCTGATAGCATGCCAGTCCGATGAGAAATGTATTGATCGCACAGGCGAGCCATCCGATCATATAGTTTATCAGCTGTGAACCACGTTCTGCCTCACCCCTGACTTCATAAACAGCGGCAAGATTGAAAGCCTTGAATGTGGGTAAGCCATTTTCTTTGATCAGCACGGAAAGCACAATCAAAGAAACAAATGTTACAAAGGCGTACATGGCGATGCTGCCATACTGCAGTTTTTTTATTCTAGCGGCAGGAATGATCGTTCTTACAACCATTGTAAGGACAAAACTGATGACGAAGAAATAAAAATAAGACCGTTCCTTATCGGTCAATGCATAAAAAGAGCAGAAGGGAACAACCATGAAGAGGAATAGAAGCTTTAATACAATTTTTGATGGGACGTCGTCATCCTCGGGCAGCATTAAATATAGAAGAATGATTAAAAAATAAGATTCAAATAATTTCGTGATATTTATATTCAGCCCATAACCTGCATACGAAAAAAATTCATAAACAAATTTAACATACAGCACTTCCAGAAATGCTTTAAATAGGAGAAGCAGGATGATGTTTAGAATTTGATTTTTCTTAACAATCATTATTAACGTTCCAAAGGTTGCCGACAATATCTTCCGTGTTTAAAAAGTTGTATTTCTTTAATCCTTCCAATAGATCTTTATATGCAGCCCCCTTGGATGACAGATCGAAAGTTTCAAAGATGTGTGTGTGAAAATTGATAGTCAGCACACCATGAACGAGCGAAACTTCATTGGCAAGCGAAAGGACTTCTCTGACGATTTCAGATTCCGCGTCATTGGCGTTATCCATATAAATCATTGGAATTTCTAATATATTCAATTGCCTGTCCGCATGGATATCAAAGGGGTGATAGGGCCAGCAGGTACCCGCACGGAATCCATTGCCAGAACGCCAACCCACGTTCGAACAGACAGAAACACCACACGCTTCTGCCATTTTCCATGAGTCAGGATAATGAACAAGCAAATGGTGATTTCTCAACACATTGACTTCTTTACCCAGGGCCTGCTCAAGATTTCTCTTCTGGTTTATCAGGTGGCCTCTATCAAATGGTTTGTATCTGCCGGGATGCAAACCGATTTCGTTGCCATCCCTTACAAGATTACGTAATAGCGCTTTCGCCTTGGGGTGGGATATAGGATATCGAAGCCGTTCACCCCATGAGATGCCTCTTCGAAGCCCCATGAAAAAGTAGGTGCTTTTTAAGCGATGCTTTTTTTCCAGTGCTGCCAGTTTCCGACTGCTTTCATAGACTGAATCTTCTCTGCTTTTCAAATTTCTGAAACATTTCCTCGCCCAATAAAGTCCGTTTTCTTTATTCCCCCGTACCAAGTGTTTTGCCGCGAAAAACAACCAGACAGGGAGTTTTAACAACAACCCGTACTGGATCATCAACCTGTCTACATCATGTGTTGCCCAAACGGCCATTTCTCCTCTTTCACCCCAGGGCTTACGCCTGAGCAGAGGGAAACCAATTTTTTCTTCAATGACTTTGACAAGTTGAACAAGCAGGAGATCAAGGACAGGCCGTTTCCATTGACCTTTCCTGTATGCCAAGGACTTACAGAGAAGGAATCTCCCCTCCCTGTCCCAGCAATCACTGTTATCACACTGCAAGGTTTCCTCTTCACGATTCAGTATCCACAAAGCAAAAGAAATCAAGTCAATGTCAGTTTCAATAATCGAGTCATCGCCCTTGATCCAAGGTGTTCCTTGATTTATCTTGTCAAAAACCGAAGACATCTCATCAAATGATCTCGGTTTCTGAGGTATGTAAATATTCATCTTCCTGTCTGAGAATTTTGTTTTTTCCCTGGTTCCGTAGGATAGATGAAGAGAACTCAAACGAGTCCTTATGATTCTGTCCGAGAGAATATCACGAAACCAAGAGACCTTTGCCGTATCAGCACGATGGGAAGAATAAGATATTTTCCCAGTTATTTCCATAACTTTTTAATTTGTGCCATGTGTTGACGTGTCACCACTCGAGTTACGATCAATAGCACCAAATAGAGAGAAACGCCGGCAAGAGTGGTCAGAATTAGATTAAGCCATGATTGAACTGGCATCCAAGAAATACAGATCCCCATGAGAATGGAGATCGCTATGATTTTCAGGATCAATCTCCAGGGCAGGGAAAAGGTAATGTATCTGCGTGCCCAGAGAGAGATGATGAATGCCATGACAAAAAACGTAACAAAACGCGCTATGCCTGCCCCAAGAAGTCCAATGTGGCTGATAAGAACATATCCGAGTATGTAGTTCACGACTGCAGTAAAGATGAAAAGCGCCGGGAGAAGATAGGTTTTTTCCATCAGATGGATTACATACAGATGATTCTGATAAATCATCAAAGCCAATCCGGAAAACATCAGATAGCCCACGAGATCGGGGGACACACTGTAATCTTGGCCTGCCAGCAGCGGGATCAATCCCTTGGAAATGACATACAGCCCGACGATCACAGGTGCACCGAAAACAAGAGTCAGGGTTGCGGCCTGAGAAAAATACCGGCTTGCTTCCTCTGTGTTGTCCGGACGCCATGAAGCCGCCGCCCGGGGAAATAAAACATAATTGATCGGACTCAAAACAACGGCAAGAAGATTTGAAATCTGAAGACTTACCCCGTAAACACCCATATAACTCAACCCCAGCAGATGGATGATCAACAACCGATCAACGGATTTTGTGAACCAGAGAAAAAGGGAATTTACAATAAGAGGTGCAGAATAGGGAACATATTTCTTGACCAGGTAAAAGGCAAGATCAGGACGCCTCAAAGGGAACGGTACGCCGATCTGGATCAATATCCAAATAAGCAACACGCTGTCACCAATGATGCAGATGACCACCAGATAATTTACGTCAATGCGCAGTAAATAGGCAACGGTAACGGCACTGATGAGCCAAAGTGTTGACAGCAATTCCCGCAGGGAAAGGGTCTTGATCCGCTCCTGTGACCTGAGCACAACAAATCCGATATGCATGCAGGCATGAATGGATATCCAGACGGCAGCGAATAATAAAAGAACATAAAATCCCGCCGTGCCGAAAATCAAATTTGAAAGAAGATGGGGAAATAAAAAGATGGAGGAAACAAAAATCAGGCAGCAGCATGCGGTAATCGTGAAAACAGATTTGATGACGTCTAGCTTGTTATCTTCGGAAGCAAGATACCGGAGCAGGGCTGTTTCCAGCCGTAAGCTGAGCAAGGGAATTAATATTTCTTTAATGAGAAGAATTTGCAGCCATAAACCATATATTTCCGGGGGATAGGTCCGAGTCAGAAGGGGGAGAACAATAAATCCCCTGATGGTGACGGGCAGATTGAGGAGTAAGCGAAATAAGATATTTTTAATAAACCGGTGTTCGGCAGTTGTAGGCATATTTCAAGCGTTGGCACAACGTAAGTCCATGAATTTATCTGGCTGCAATTTCGAAAGGCTGAACTGACCGTGAGCATTGGAATGATTTATTTGTATTGTACAATTCGAAATGTCTGTGTAATCAAAAATTTATTTAAATTTTCAAAAGGGGAAACAGCAATGAGAGGAATTATGTTGAACACCGACGCCTCTCATTTCAATGCCGGATAAGACCTCCCAGGTATCGAGTCCAAATCGCCTCTATCTTGTGCAATTTGCGCCAGGAAATGCTGAATAATGTTCAACTTGATCTACCTTCCTTGATCAGGTCCGTAATATACCAGTTGCAGGGATCCAGTATGTTTCCAGAGGTATCAACCGTCTCTGATACAAAGACGTTAAACGGATTCTGTCTTTTGTTTTTTGACTTAAACATCCTTAAGGAATGCGTCGGATTAAAAGACACAAAACCATTTTTGCGAAACATCTTCTTCAGCAGCACATTATGACTCAACGTCGTACACCTGACCGCACCAGCCCCTTTCTTTTTTGCGTAGAGGATAAGGGATTGTATCAGTTCGGAAAATATCACTTCGTCCTTTCTGTCGGCCAGAATGTCCATAACATGAATCATTGTATCCTTGGCTTCGTAAAAGATAATATAGCCTATGAGATTTTCCCTATCGTAAGCGCACAGATAAGAGTGATTCTGATAGGGATTGCTGTTGATCCTCCAATCAAGATAAGAACTGGTGCGGTCAATGCTGACACCGTATTCTCTTTTGTTGCAGATCCAAAGACGTTCAATATCGGCAAGCGAGACCTCGTCTTTTTTACGTAATTTAATGTCATGGAGGATTTTCCCCCCTGGTTTCAGTGCAAAACTGAAATAAACCAAACGGGAAATCAGAAAAGTCAGAAATTTTGCAAAACGAGAACCACCAAGGATATACTTATTCAGTTGGGCCTGCAATGCCTTACGGATAAAAGCGTTGTCTGTTATATAAACAAAATGGACCCAGGAATCAAAGGCAGTGTAGCCAAGTTTGCGGCGGACAGCACCAGGTGCACCTTTTGTCATATTTCCAGAAGTCGTGAAAAAGAGCTGAAATTTTTGCCGGGCCTCTTCGAAGGAATTCTTTTCATGGGGGAAATAAATCCCCTTACCCCGGTAATCGGGATGGCACATGCAATTTTCCGTCTTTCCGGCGAGGTAGGGTTTTCCCCAGACGCTGAAGGGCGTGGGGATCAAGCTGTACTGGGCCACCAGTTGATCCCCTTCCGCTCGGTCCTCGTCAAACATGAGCCTGACAAAACCCGGACCATCCCACGTATGGATCCACTCCCAGTCATATTCGGATTGATTCCGGTCTATATTCGCGACACGTTTATACAATTTATTGATGTCGTGTTCGTCGCCGCGCTGATACTCCCTCGTCTTCAGCTTCATTGTTCCAGAATGACGCTCTCCCCTAGACTTTCAGGTACTGCAGATACTTGTTGATGTCGTCCGGGGAAAACATATAGGGCGCCGACTCGCCCGGGACAAAATAACCTTCCGGCAATTCAGCCGTTTTTACGGCAGGATAGCCCATGTATACCCCCGGCTCCATCAGATCCTTCACGACAACGGCACCGGCGCCGACAATCGCGTTCGCGCAGATTGTCATGCCGGCTCTTATGGATACCGTACTGCCTATAATCGAGGCGTATCGAATACGTGTAAGCAGAAACACCTTTGCGATGCTCCTCTGGTGCCCAACGTTTCGGGTATGATTCGTCATGATTCCGGGGCCGATGAAGGCCTTGTCTTCAACGATCACCGACTTGGAAATCGTTGCGCCGGTTCTGACATTCACGTTGTTCCCGATGATGCACAGTCCCGTTGTTTTGCAGTAATCCGCAAAATCGATCTGGTTCTTGAACCGAGTCCCACTTTTCAGGACGACATGATTCCCCAGCTTCACATTATCACCGACAACAACATCCGGTTCTATACAGACAAAGGAGCCGCACTTGAAATGTTCCCCGTGGATAAAATCTTCCGCAATGTCGCAGTATTTTCCTGTTTCCATCTCTACCTCCGTCAGGATTACTATGATCCCGGTTTCCCTGTCCCCGTCGATGTTCAGAAGGGAACCGGTTCGCCGTATAATGCATCAAGAACATTCTGGTGGAAAAATAGCTCCTGCGTCCTTTCCTGGAGCACTTTCTTCCAGCGCTGAACAGCCACTTCAAAATCCACCAGGGGATAATCCGTCCCGAACAGGCATTTGCCGCGCAGATAGGAATTGGCCGCATACAGGAACTCCGGCGCCATGTAGATGGGATTGAGGGCACTGAATTCCAGGTAGATATTGGGATGCCTTTGTGCAACAGCCAGCATGGGAGGACCAAAACCATTTCCCCCGTGGGAGACGATCATTTTCAGTTCCGGAAAATCCACGGCCACTTCATCGATGTACTGCGGCTGACCATGCCACATATAGGAGCCGCGCCAGAAATGAACAGAGCCATGCACGATAACAGGAATCTTCATCAGTTCGCAAAGGCCGTAGACGGGATACATATGCCGGTCGTGGACATCCCTTTTATGGATGTGCGGCGTGACCTGGATGGCGGCAATCCCCTGCTCCTTGTATTTGCTGATATCTCTCAACGCGTGTCGGATGCCGATCTCCACACTGACACCGGCCACAGGAATAATCCTGTCGTACCTTCTGGATAATTCCAGGACGTGCTCATTTTCAGCGTCTCCCATCCCGCAAACCACCATGCGTTCAATTCCGGCGCGCTCCGCATAGGAAAATTGCTCCTCCACCGGAACGACACTCAGCCTGGATTTCATTTTGTAAAGGGAAACGTAATCCCGGTAATAGGGCTTCAACTCCGTCGTCCACGGCTTGAGCATCAGGTCCGTGCGCATCCTTACCCTGGCATCGATGATTTTCATGAGAACACCCCTTCTCTCAGCAGTTCACAAAGATCCATCACTTTAAGATCCTGATACCTTTCTTCCCCCCTGGCGCTTTCTTCCAGCATGGTCAGACAGTAAGGGCACGCCGTTGCCAGAATGTCCGCACCCGTCTTCAAGGCCTCTTCCAGCCTGATTTCCGCAAGCCGCTCACCCTTGGCGGTGTCCCGCCAGACTCCCCCTCCTCCGCCTCCGCAGCAAAAGCTCTTTTCTCCGGAATGCTCCATCTCAACGAGCTCTATCCCCGGGATATTCTGCAGAACCTCTCTGGGCTCTGCGATAATGGAGTGATGCTTGCTGAAGAGGCAGGGATCGTGGAAGGCAACCCGTTTATGAACTCCGTTCCGGACCGGCAGGGCACCCTTTGAAATCAATTCGTGCAGAAGGATAACGAAGGGATACACCTGGCATCCGCTTGCTTCAAGGCCATCATACCTGTTTTTCATGACATCATAGCAATGGGGTGAAAGGGTATAAATCCGCTTCGCTCCCCCCTTTGCCAGGTTCCTTGTATTGATCGCCTTCAGGCGCTCAAACGTTCCCTGATCGCCTGCCCGCAATGCCGACTCTCCACAACAGACTTCGGCCTCACCGAGGATATCGAATGCCACTCCGGCCCGTTGAAGAAGTTCCGCCGCCGCCCTTGCGATCTTTTGAGCACGCTTGTCATAGGATGGCAAACAACCGACAAAAAGCATGACCGCGTCCTGGCGCCCCGAAAGGTTTCCGGGACGATCACGATCGGCATACCACTCTCCACGCCGGCTCTGGTCTTCTTTCCAAGGGTTTCCAGCCGAGGACAACGAGGACAGAACGCCCTTTATCGATGCCGGAACATAGCCGGCTCCCTGCTCCACCACCAGGCTCCGCAGGCTGATCATGACATCGAGAAAGGGGATTTCATAAGGGCAGATCAGTTTGCACTGCCCGCACTGGGTACACAGCCACAAATCCTCGCCGGAAAGGTCCAACAGGCCCAACCGGGCTTTCTGAATGAAGGAACGGGGCGAAAACCTGGCATTCGTCTCGAGCTTCGTGTGCGGACAGCCTTCCGTACAGATTCCACACTGGAGACAGCGATCCAGGGCAAAATATTCCATGCTCATCTGGCGCAGCGCCCGCTCCATCAAATGAGAGGATTCATCCATCCGGACAGATCGGTCTTCACAGAGACGCACGATCTTTCCCTGAAATCTCCACCCGTAATCGGGCTGGCCTTTTTCCCCGCTCCCCGTCTTCGCCATTACATCCCCTGGTCACGCCCTGCCCTGATGCAATCGCTGCAGGTAAAGGGCGACATCTCCGCCGGCGGAGAAGCCGTCTGACAGGCAATCCCGGATCGGCTTCAGCCCCGAGATGCTGCCTGCCAGGAAAACCCCTTCCTGATGGGTTTTGTAAGGGGACAGATAGTCATCCTTCGCCTGGAAAAATCCATAGGGGTCGAGCTCCAGATCAAGCCAAGCCGCAATCTGGGCCCCATCGGAACAGGGGGCCATTCCCACAGACAAGGAAACCACATCAAAGGCACCTTGAACAGGCCTGCACATCAGGGTATTTTCCGCACGAACCTGAATGTCCCCGTTGGGCAGGGCACTGCACTCGGATACCCTTCCCCGGACGTATTTCACGCCCAGTTCCTGGGCATACTGGTACATCTCTTCGAATCCCCTGCCGTATGTCCGGATATCCATGTAAAAGCAGGTTACATTTGCGTCCGGGTGTCTCTCCATGATTTCGATGGCCTGCTTGGTGCTGTATGAGCAGCAGATGCGGGAGCAGTAAGGATTTCCAAGGCGCTTGTTCCTTGACCCCACGCAGAAGATGATGGCCACCCTCTGGGCCGGCTGGCCGTCCGATGGACGAAGAAGCTTTCCCTTCGTCGGCCCCTCCGGATCCAGAAAAAGCTCCAATTCCGGAGCGGTGATGACATTCGGATACACCCCGTAGCCGTATTCGCCCTGCTTTCGTGCATCAAATACCTCGAATCCGCAGGTTAGGATCACGGCGTCCGCACAGACGGCATCACCGCTCGTCATGGAGAGTTCAAACCGTCCATCTTGACGCGTCATTGTACGGATGGACGCATTTGTCAACACCCTGATGCACGGCGACCTCCCGGCCGTGTCGATCAATTCTGCAACCAGCGCCTTACCGTCCTTGAAGTCGGGAAACAGATGGGCATATCCTGTCACCTTGCCGCCGAGTTTCGGCGATTTCTCGATGATGATGGATTCAATCCCGTATCGATCCAGGGAAAGGGCAGCGCCCAGGCCGGCCACTCCACCTCCGATAATGGCCACCCGTTTATCCATTTCCGTTCTCACCTGCTGAAACCAGTTCCATCTCTGCCGCAGCATCCAGAGGCTGGCCGTCCAGGCCGACCCAGGCCTTTGAGGGGTCATAGGGGATCCCGATCTTGTCCAGAAGCGGCTCCACGGGAACCGTGTGAAATTGGATCCCCGCGGTATTATAAGGATCCCAGCCCATCAGCAGACCGGCCAATTCCTGATAAGTAAGCACCGGAACAAAATATTTTTCCCCCGTCATTTCAGAAATGGCCCATTGCTCCTTATCGAGAAAAACCTGGCAGCCGGGGCAGTTTGTAAGGATCAAATCCGGTTGAAAGGGAGCCATGCTTTTCATTTTTTTGTAGACACTTGCCATTGTAGCTCCTCTATTTGGAGAAATCATGCATTGGCGAAACCCCATGCCGCAGCAATGGCGCCGCTCCGGATATTCAACACTTTCCCCTCCCCATGCCTTTGCCATTCCGGACAGGACTTCACAATAATCAACACCACCCATGGCATGCTTTTCCGGAAACAATTTGCTGTAATGGCAGCCGACATGATCCACCACCCGCAAGGGACGGCCCGTTTTTTCCTCCACAAGCCGGAATTTCATGAATTCATCCCGAATCCGGTTTCGGTAATGGTAGTAGACATCACTGACATGCACCAGATATCTCGGAATTTCAAACTCACGCCCGCAGGATTCCTTAAGTAGCCTGTCTATTTTTTTCTTTAATCCCGGTTCATGCTCATAGAGATCCTTGCATTCGCAGTAAGCCCCGAAAGAGGTCACACAGGTGGGGGTGACAGCGTCCATCCCCGCTTCCTGAGCGATCGACCACAGCCGGGCGATGGTCAGAAGCGTTGCTTCGATGGGGACAATGTCACCATGGTAGCCGATCGCGGAGCAGCAGGTCCATCCAGATTGCGCATCGGTGCTTGTTTCCCATTTGAGTCCGAGCAGGTCCCAAAGTTTGGGAACCATGGCCTCCGATCCGGGATAAAGAGTCCCCAAAATGCAGCTCAACGTCAGGAAATAATTATTGTCCGGAATATCCTTGACATACCGTTGCCATGCGGATTCGCGCCCCTCATGATGAATGACGTTCATGATCCTAACCTTCACTTTTCACTTTTTCATGATACGAGTCCAGGGAGATTCCCAGCTCCTCGGCCTGCCTCCTGGCCGCCTCCTCGATGCGCTCCCATAAATACAGCACTCCCCCCGCTTGCCACAGTTTCCGTACCTCCTGCAGGGTCTCAACGGAAACCTTCCGTCCCGAAAGGGAGCCATCCATATCCGGGCAGGCGCCAATCCGTCTGAACATCTCTTCCTTGTGCTTGAAATAAAGGGCAAACCGCGGCCCGAAATCTCTATGGGCAATCGGCTCCGGATTGCGGAAATAAAGCGTGCAGGCACGATTCCAGAGGTTGCCCCCCCACAGATGACGTGCAGCAAACTGCTGCCTGCCCCGGACGCTTTCCACATGATACCCTTTAATCTGGCTCAGCTGCCTTAACGAGGAAATCATCCCGAAGGGACTGTTGCCCCTTGGACATTTGGGCTTGCACGATCCGCACTGGTGGCAGTACCAGATGGTATCCGATTTCAGCAATTCAATGATTTCCGCCTCATTTTTCTCCTGAACGATCGTCATGATCATCCGCGGACTGAATTCATAAAACTCCGCCGCCGGACAGAGGGCCGTACAGGCTCCACAGCTCATGCAACTGCTTAAGGAATGCCGGGCAATGATGTGATTTTCAATCCACCAGACACATGATTTCTCTTTCGCCTCCTGATACCACTGAGCTACTTCGCTTTGCTGCTGAGATTTTGCTTTCCAGAGCTGCTGTTCCCGATAATCCTTCTCCCTTTCAAAGGCAGTCCCGAAGAGGTATTGAATGTTGGGATAGAAAAAGCCTTCATCCCATTCTATTTTTTCGTCACGAAGGGCCTCATACAATCCAACGACTTCCTCATCCGGGAGATCCGACAGATAGTTTCTGAATGTCTCTTCCTCGTCCACCGAAGTCTTTGAACTCTTTAAAAAAGCGATGAACCCCTCATGTTTCTTCAAAACGGCCCCTTCAGGAATACGATCCGTCTCAAGACCTGCGTCTTTCCTGTGGCCGGGATAATTCTCATTCTTTAAGTCAAAGGGCCTCATGGTCATTTCTTCCCCGATTGCTTTTAAAAGTCATGGCAGCCTGCAGGAACATAACATCCCCGAAAGCCGTCCCGAAAAACCTCTGTCAGGAGGGGAAATCAAGCGGAACGTCCAGGGTAAACCGCTCAATTTCAACTAAAAAGGGCTGACAGCCCTGTCCAGAACCATACGAAGCCAAAGACATCACCATCTTCCTGAAATCGCTTACGGCTCACCCGGCGCTACTTACCACATTCTCTAGCGGATCAGTAGACAATAAAAAAAGATACCTGTCAATTAAAAGTTAGCGGGACTTGTCTCGCTTTTTCTATGCTGACGGGGTCGGTAAGAATGCACTGGCTTGTTTTTTACAGTTGCACCAGATCGGGAAGGGATAAATATCAGTAGGAATTGGATTTTGGATGAATCGTTGCCCATCGCGGGCATAGGTCATGGACCGAGGGAGGATGAGAAAAGAGCCTGTTTGAAAAGCTCTCGACAAAGGCGGATCAGATGTTCTTAATGAAGACAGTGTTTCTCCGCTTCCCCTGCCCGGTGGGCGGGCACCGTTGATGGCTGAAATGAACGCTACCTCCTATTCGACGGGCAAAACACGCCGGGCCCCCTCTTCCTTTTCCTTGGACAACAGGTACCGTTTTCCGCACTCGCGGCATTGTCCCTTGCTGCCGTGAAAATCAATCCGGTTACCGCATTCACACATCCACCCCTTGATCTTTGCCGGGTTTCCCGCCACCATGGCATAGTCGGGCACGTCCTTCTTTACCACGGCACCGGCCCCCACAAAGGCATACCGGCCCACGGTGTTTCCGCAGACAACGGTGCAGTTAGCCCCTAGACTGGCCCCTTTTCTAACCAGTGTACGCCGGACTTCCTTCATCCGGGAGATAGGGGAACGGGGATTATAGACATTCGTAAAGACCATGGAAGGGCCGCAGAAAACGTCATCTTCCAGGGTGACCCCTTCATAGACGGAAACGTTATTCTGAATTTTTACGCCGCTGCCGACGGTCACCTCGGGCGAGACCACCACGTTCTGCCCGATGTTGCACTTTTCCCCGATCCTCGCCCCTTTCATGATATGCGAAAAATGCCAGACCTTCGTCCCCTCACCAATCGAGGTCCCGTCATCGACAACCGCTGACGGGTGCACAAAATAGGAGAGGGAAGGAGGGGCTTCGAATGACGGCTTCACCTGATCGGCGGCTTTTTCCTTTTCCTCCAGGGAATGCTGGCTGATCTCCAGGATGCGGAGCACCCGCAACCCTTCTTCGCCGGAAGTCAAGGGCCGCAGCCCAGTCTCCATGGCGCTCAGGAAAGCCCGGCATTCCGCTCTCAGGGGCTCCTCCCAGATCAGGGACAGGTCAATGGACTGACTGTCCGCCTTTACCGGCACCGGCGCGCCGTCCTTCCAGTTGATCGTATGAGGATAAAGAACGAGTTTTTCCTCGATGGGAAGGGTATCATCAAAAACCAGCATCCCTTCGCTGCCCACGACCACCAGGCGCTGCTCCTTAAAGGGGTTCAACCAGCTTACAAAAATGTGAGCTCCGATCCCGGAGGGAAATTTCAGATTGGTCATGGTCACATCGGGAATCCGAGCATGGAGAAAATTGTTTCCCACGGAATCGACATAGACTGGCTCTTCGCCTACAATACTCAGAACGACGGAGATATCATGGGGGGCAAAGGACCAGAGGATGTTCTCCTCCCGCCGGATCTTTCCCAGGCTCAGCCGGCGGGAATAGATGTACTGCAATCTGCCGATCTTTCCTTCATTGATCATGGCCTTCATCTGGATGACGGCCGGGTGATAGTTCAGGATGTGACCCACAAAAAGGACTCTTCCCTGCTCCGCCGCAAGGCGGACCAGGGCGTCGCCGTCGTTATAAGTCAGGGACAGGGGCTTCTCCACGAAGACGTGCTTCCCCGCATGGAGGGCCGCACGGGCCAGCTGAAAATGCTGTGCCGCCGGCGCGGCGATAACGGCCCCCTGAATATCCGGATCGTTCAGGATGGAACCAAAATCATCAGCGACAGCCACATCCGGGTAATCCTTCGGAATCTGTTGGCGCGTCTGCGGCTCCGCATCGCAGACCGTTTTCAAGACTCCCAACTGTGAAAAATTCCGTACGAGGTTCTTTCCCCAATATCCGGCACCGACAACGGCGATATTCCTTGTCATCCCTGCTGATCTCCCTCTCTATATCCTGTTGATCACATCGGCAATTTTCTTCTGATCCCCTTCCTTCAGGTAAGGGTGCATGGGAAGGCTGAAGATGCGCTCCGCGCAGTCGGCGCTGACCGGAAAATCCCCCGGTCTGTAGTCCAGGGCGGCAAAAGCGGTCTGGACATGCAGGGGCTTTGGATAGTAAATCGCCGTCGGGATTCCTTCCTTCTGCAGGGCGGCCTGAATGGCGGATCGCTGAGATCCATTGCGGGCCAGTAGAGAGTATTGAGCCCAGACGGACAGGGAGCCTTCGGGGATATAAGGGACCACGATGGACCCATTCCCCGCCAGCAGGGACGAATAGCGCTCGGCAACCTGCTGCCGGAGGGTCACTTCTTCGGGAAAGAGGGAAAATTTGGCCAGAAGCACGGCTGCCTGAAGCGTGTCGATCCGGCCGTTGATCCCTACCCGGATGTTGTCGTATTTGTCGCTGCCTTTTCCGTGGATCCGGACGGAAATCATGGAATCCGCCAGGGCATCGTCATCGGTAAAACACATGCCGCCGTCGCCGTACCCCCCCAGGGGCTTTGCCGGAAAGAAAGAGGTACAGGCGATATCGGCCAGCGATCCGGCCTTTTTCCCATGGTATTCCGCGCCGAAGGCTTGAGCCGCATCCTCAACGACGAAAAGGCCATGCTTCTTGGCGATGGCCGTTATCCGATCGTAATCCGCCGGCAGTCCGAAAAGATCGACGGGAATAATTCCCCGTGGGGTCAGTGGCTGTGCATTCTTGGTTGCCGGCAGGGGGTAGAGTTGGGGATTGTTCTGTTTCACTGCCAAAATGGCCGCTTCGAGCTTCTCCGAGTCGATGTTGTACGTTCTGGGATCAATATCGACAAAAACCGGAGTGGCGCCAAGCAAAGCGACCACTTCCGCCGTCGCGATAAACGTAAAAGGGGAGGTAAAAATCGCATCCCCCGGACCGACCCCGTAAGCCATCAGCGCCATCAAAAGAGCGTCCGTTCCCGATGAACAGGAAATGGCATGCTTCACCCCGGTAAAGCCCGCCAGGTTGTCCTCCAGGTCCTTGACTTCCGGCCCCATGATGTACTGACCGTGATCCATGACTTTCAGGACATTTTCTTCCAATAGGTTGCGGATTCGCTGCTGCTGGGCAGCCAGATCAATAAAATCCATGAGATACCTTTCCCCGGTTCTGTTTAAAATGGGTTAAAAAATCGATGATTGTAAAGGTAAAGCTCCGCTTTCTCGATTACAGCAAGCAATCTTTGCGAACTCTCCAAACAAGGCCTTCCGGCATATTCTCCCGCGCTCTTTACCTTGACCATTCAATTATATACCGTTTATAAAAATGGTTAGGCAAAAGACAACAAGCGGAGCTTATACATGATCTTCCGGAAAAATTCAACTGTTTGGGGAATCCCACGACCTCGATCCTGCCGGCAACGCAAACTTTCTTCAGATCTTTTTTATCTGATCCTTCAGCCGTTTGATGTGTCCGCGCCCCAACCCCTTGACCTCGCAGCCGAGAGAAAGGTAGCGGCAGATCCGGCTGTCATCGAGGATGCCGAAGCAATCCACGACGGCGCAGGGCTTCCCTACTTTATCCAGCAGCTCATCCGGTGAAAGAGACAGATACGATTGATGGCGGACGGCCAGAACCACGGCATCGGCACCCCTGAGCGCCTGCTCCAGATCCTGCTGAATGCGGAGTTCCGTCAGCTTTTCCTGGTTCCGGAAAAAGCGCGACCATGAATGCCCCGGCGCAGGATAGGTGTCCTGCTTTTCGAACTCCCACCAGTGCTGAACATATGGGTCGTGCACGGAAATTTCTCCCCCCATTTCCGTCAGTTTGCGCACGAGCATCTCGGAACCGCTGTAGCGCGTATCACCCACATCCTCGCGGTAGGAAGCGCCCAGAACGGCGATTTTTGATGCGGCAACGATCTTTCCCATATTGCGCAGGGCATCACGGACCAGTTCCGCAGCATGGAGCGCCCGGGTGTCGTTGATGTCGATGGCCATGGGCGTCAGCTTGAAAATCTCATCTTCAAACCCCATGAGGGTACGGTAGGCCCAGACGCCCAGTCCACCGTCCTTGGGGAGGCAGTAACCGCCGATGCCGGGGCCGGGAAAGATCATGTTCGAGTGGGTGGGACGCACCTTGATCGCCTGGATCACCTTGATGAGATCCACGCCGTTGCGTTCGGCAAAGAGGCTCCACTCGTCCAGAAAGGCCAGCAGGGTGGCCCGGAAGGAGTTTTCTACGATCTTGCAGGTCTCACTCTCAATGGGCCGGTCCAGCACCGTCAGGGGGAATTTCTCCACATTCAGGATATCTGAAAGAAATCGCGTTACGTGCTGGCGGGCCGTTTCGTTCACCCCGCTGCAGACGCGCCAGAAATCGCGGATGGAAGCCACGTATTCCCGGCCAGGCATGACCCGCTCAAAGGAGTGGGCCAGCAGAGGTTCGGCGGAGTTCAGGCCCCGCCTTTCAAAGGCTTTCTTGACGATGGGATAGGCGATGTATTCCGTTGTGCCGGGGGGAACGGTCGTTTCGATCAGGACGAGGCATTCCGGACGGATCTTGTCGCCGATGATCCGCAGGCTCTCCTCCAGAGCGGCAATCTCCGCATGGCCTGTCTGGACGTCCCCCAGGTCTTCCTTGAAATAATCGCACTGCACGTCCACAACGACCACATCGGCCAGGGAAAGGGCATCTTCGGAAAAGGTCGCCATCAGCGTCTTCTTCTCTGTGACGCAACGGCGAATGAGAGAAACGACCTCAGGATCTTCCGCCTCCACGGGGGAAACGCCCCGGTTAAACAAGGGGATCTTCCAGAAAGACCGGACCGAGGGCCTCTGCATGCCAATGACGAACTTGTTGGGTTTGCCTGTCGCTTTGTCGACGGCGTCGGCCACGACTCCGGCCATTACCGCACCGACAAAACCGAGCCCCATCACGACGACGATTTCACGACCCAGGTCCCGTTGCGCATTCACCACCTGCCGCAGTCGTTCCAATTCTCCCGGATAGTCTTCCGGCAGAGGCAGGCTGAAGCTTTCGCCGCCAGGGCTTACTGAGAGCAATCTTTCCTCAGGATTCATAGACCTTCCTTTCTTCAACAGAAAATTATTGATTTCATGATTCACAGCAATCCATTTCCGGGGATGCCCTTCAGGACCTTCTCTCCGGACATGCGGATTGACCGTTTACCGTTCCCGTCCGCAAGACGGATCCGCCGACAGATCACAGCAAAAGACAGGCCACAGCATCATTCCGGATGCCGATGCAGAGCGGAACGTATTGAAAGGATGAAGGCGGCCGGCCTGCACCGATGCAATTCCCCATGCATTCGCGACGCGAACGGCGGTCCATTCATCAGCAGCTTTGGGATGGTTTTGATCGCGCAACCATGGGATCGCCTTCTTTTTCAAAGCTCCATGACGCTGTCCCGGATCATGCCGGGCCGGGGGTAGGCCTGTTAAAAGTTGCAGGTCTTGAAGGTTTTGATCAACATGGCCGTCATCGGAAAAGGCAGCTGGTTTCATGAGGGTAACATCCGGCATCAAGAGCAGCGCTAACTGGAACAAAAAAGACCGCCCGGACCGGTCGCAGCTAATGGTCTGAAAAAGCACGGAAACTCGATTGACAAGCCGAAAGCCAAGATCACGTATCCTGAAACGACGGGCCATCCTCCTGAAGATAAAAACGACGGCAGACCTTATTAAAAACCTTCGGGAAAGTCAATCTTTTTTAACCGTGCCATGCGCCTGTTTCTCCGTAAAACGTCGTTGTTTTTTTTGCAAGATAAGTTGAATAAACCCTTTACAAACCGGCTTATGAATCGGGAAAACGGGACATGTCTCCGTCGGGAGAAAGAATCGGCTCAACGGATCCATTCCCCTCCCGAGGCAAAAATGCTTTTCTTTGACCTTCCCGATGTGATAAGCGGAGTTCTATTAAGGGGTGGAGTGCAGCCTGTTGTCCGCAGCATCCCGATCCGACGAGGCTCGTAGACCGCTTTGAATCTCATGGACCTTCAACAACCGGGGGATTATTTCCCCCTGAGGTCTTTTCCTTCAGCGGCCCCCCTCGGACATCCCCCCGGAAATACACTGATTGTAAGGAGTTTCCATGCCTACCGTTGGCGATCTCATTGATGCCTATTGTCTGCGCTGCAGACTGACCCTCTCCCACGTCATCCTCTACGAGGTGGGCGGATCCATTGACAAGGTCAAATGCAGGACCTGCGGTGCGGAGCACAAGTATCGCGGAACGAAGCCGGAAAGCCAGCGCGGCGCCGGCCTTCTGAAACGGGCCGGCGGAAGGCGGGGGACATCTGCAAGCCCCTCTTCGAAAGCTGAAAAGGCAAACCCGGTGCTCAGGGAATGGACTCAAAAGCTTGAAGATCTCAAGGACGAAGGGGGAGTCCAAACCTATTCCATCAGCGGATCCTATTCTCCAGGAGTGGCAATCCGCCATCCGAGCTTCGGAATTGGATTTGTGGAAAAGGTCATTTCCGAAACCCGGATGGATGTCCTTTTTCAGGATGCCCTGCGCCGAATGGCCATGAACATGCCCTGACCTATCCCTTCAGTTTCTTCACCAGGTCCGCCACCCTTTTCCCCAGTTTGGCTCCATTGACTTTGGTGGCTGCATCCGGCGCTCCGGTGCAGGAGACGCCGTAATGCCCCGTAGCGTCCATGGGGTCTCCCACAACAATCATTCCGTAGATCAAAAGGACCTGGAGCAGGGAGATCAGGGTCGTTTCCTTGCCGCCGGAAAGGTCTCCCGACGTGGCAAAGGCGGCGCCGACCTTATCGGCCATTCTCGGGCGGGCCCCTACGAAGGAATCCAGCATGGCCTTCATCTCCCCGGCCATCCCGCCAAAGTAGACAGGGGAGCCGATGATGATTCCATCAGAGCGGAGAAAGTCCTCTTTCGTCACCTCGGCAATCGGCTTCAGCAGACAGTCTACGGAATCCACCTCCTGAACGCCCCGGGACACCTCCTCGGCCAACTCTTTCGTGTGACCTGTCCGGGAAAAATACGTAACCAGAACCTGCATTTTGACACCTCCTGATGTATAAATGAATGGACCTGTGCGGCAACGGATTTGTCCAGGGAATCTCTTCCACCACTCCTCCACTGCCGCTATTTCTCCTGGTCCGGAAACTTTGTTAGTTCCAGAACAGCTGATGTCATGGCGGCAATCCCGGTCTGAATCGTTGGTTTCGGAACGGGCGCCAGATAGGGGCTGTGCAGCGGGGGCATGTTTCCTCTGGGATCTGCCATTCCCAGCCCGAAAAAGCAAAGGGGAATCCGCGGCTCTGTTAGGCCGAAATTGGCAAAATCCTCCGACACCGTTAAAACGGGCATTTCAAGAACCCTGGAACGCCCGAAGGTCCGGCGGAATCGGCGAGCAAGCCTGCGGGTGAGCCCGGGATCGTTGTAAAGCGCCGGTGTATAACCCCGGAGAGAAAGCCGTGGGAAACGGTTCTCTGGAATTCCGGCGGCCCAGGCAATTCCGTCAGCGGTCCGTTTAATGGCGTGGATGATCCGGTCGTGCTGTTCACGGCTCAGGGCCCGGACACTGATCTGGAAGAAGGCCTTTTCCGGAATGATATTGTCCCTCGCGCCGGCGTGAATGGAGGAGACGGTGAGGACCACCGGTTCCGAGGGATCGGTTTCGCGGCTGATGAGGGTCTGAAAGGCCAGGATCATCTGAGCCGACAGGACGATGGGATCAATGGCCTCATGGGGCCGGGCGGCATGCCCTCCCTTTCCGAACACGGTGAGTTCGACCGCTGTCGAACCGGCAAACCAGTAGCCTTCGCGGTAAAAGAGGGATCCCACAGGTTCAGGCAGTACGTGAAGGCCAAGGATAAAGGCGGGGCGGGGAAATCGGAAAAAGAGGCCATCGGCGATCATGGCCGCTGCTCCGCTGGCGTTCTCTTCCGCCGGCTGGGCAACCAGGACCAGGGTTCCCCGCCAGAGATCCCGGGCCTTCCCAAGCCATCGAGCCGTTCCGATAAGAACGGTCATGTGAACATCATGACCGCAGGCGTGCATGACGCCGACGTTCTGACCCGCCTCCGTAAGCGTCCTGATCCGGCTCGCATAGGGAAGCCCGGTTTTTTCCGTAACCGGAAGAGCGTCGAGATCCGCCCGGATCATTACCACCGGGCCGGGGCCGTTTTCCAGGACCCCCACCACGCCATAACCTCCAATCCGCGACGAAGTCCGGAAACCGGCCTTTTCCATCTCGGCCGCCATCCGGCGCGACGTTTGTTCCTCCTTTCCGGAAAGTTCCGGAAAACGGTGGAGCTCCTGGTACAGGCTCTCCAGGAAGGGATATTCCTCATTCTGGCAGGCCATGATCGCGTTGAGCAGGCCATTCCTTACGAGATCGGGACGTTTTCCGGAACGCATGCAACTTCCTTCTAAAAGTTCAACCTCTTCGGCATTCCCCGCATGGCGGACATCCACATTTTCCGGCATCCCGCAGGAAAGTTGAAGAGGCTGTCAGCTGCGGTTCTTCAGGCATTGAGGCATTCCGCGCCCCGGTTGCCGCCGGCGGAAGCGGTCTTCTCTGGGACTTCAAAATCCCAGCACTCCGGAGATCGATTTCTTCCGCCTTTCCTTCCTCTTAAGCACGACCCCTCATCCCCTTTGAATACAACGGGCTGATTTCATTTTTTGCCGCCGGTAATGTGCAGGGCCAGCCACGGCGTCAGGTTGAAGAGCCATGTTCCTGTTTTAAACAGGGCCATCCCAGTATAGTGAATCGCATCAAACGTCTCAACAGATAATTGGAACCATCGCCCATGAAGGCGATACATCCAGTCGTGGGCCAGAACAAAAACCAGAAACCAGACGAGCAGAAGGCACAGGTTGATCAAGGTACACCAGCCCAGAGCATTGCGAATGTCCCTTAGAGCCATGACGTTTCCTCCTTGAAGAGATCGGTTCGACTGCGGCGGGAACGGAGATCGACGTTTCCCCCCGCCGCCCGGATCTTCTTCTCACCAGTCTTTCCATAACCGCCTTCAGGGAAGCTGGCGCACCGCACTATACACAAGATAGATGCCTAACCCCATGACAAAAACCCCAAAGGCCAGTTTCAGATAGGGGCCGCTGAGGCGGTTGGCAACGATCGCACCGAGCCATCCGCCCACAAACAGGGCGGCAGCAACGATGAGGGCGGCTTTCAGGTTGACCTGCCCGTGGCGGTAATATTCCAGCACGGCAGCAAGCCCCACGGGGGGAAGTAGAATGGCAAGGCTTGTTCCGATCGCGGCATGGGTGGAAAACCCGGCCATATAGATCAGAGCGGGAACGATGAGCACTCCACCGCCGATTCCGAATAAGCCGGCGGCGATTCCGGAAAAAAGCCCGATAAGGATCAGTAGAATCAGCGGAGCGGAATGCATAGGAAAGTTCCCCAGGGTTCCAGGCATGACGCATATGTGCATAGGGAAAGAGGATATCTCATCGAGGCCGATTTTTTCTTCCGGAAAAAGGCCAACGTCCGCCGGACAGGAGCCAATCCGGGCAATCAATAAAATTGATGAGCAATTTCCGATAGATTCTGCCACAGGGTCCTACCTGTGTCAACCAAAAACGGCAGAAACCGCCAGAAGCGAAACACCGGAGCGGAGTTCCTGAAATATAAAAAGCCTCGGGGATTAGAGCTCCGCGTAAAAGTCCACCCTGGACTTCAGGTGGGTTCGCCCCTCAGGGGACGGATCGGCGTTTGCCATCAGGCCTGAGGCAGGGCAGACGGCTCGGAATGAGAGGGCAGCGTCACCGCCGCAGCCTGAAAGCCCTTACGCCTAAAACAACCAGCAGGTAAACCATGCCGGCAATGATGATCGTCGTGGCGCCCGCCGGAAGATCCGGCCCGTAGCTGACGGCCAGGCCGGCTGTGGTAAAAAGGGCGGTGAGCAGCGTGGAGAGAGCCATCATGTGCCACAGCCTGTTGGTCAGCTCCCCGGCCACAGCAGCGGGCAGGGTTATCAGCGCAATGACCATGACGATGCCGACCACCGTCACCAGAAGGACCACCGTCAGAGCCGTCAGGCAGAGAAGCGCCAGGTAGAACCATTCGACACGGATGCCCCGGAGCCGGGCAAATTCCTCGTCGAAGCACAGGGCGAGAAACTGGTTGTAGAAAAGCACACCGATCATCACGACCAGAACATCGAGTCCAGCGATCATCCAGATGTCCTGGGGCGAAACCATGAGGATACTCCCGAAGAGATAACTCATGAGATCTTCATTGTAGCCCGGGGTCCTGTAAATGAAAAGGATGCCCGCAGCCATGCCGATGGCCCAGAGAGAGCCGATCACCGTATCCTCCCGCTGGCGCGCTTTCATGCTCACGACACCGATGATCACCGCGGACGCAAGGGCTGCGAAGACGGCGCCGTAGAGAGGATGCAGCCATTCCATGCCATAGACCGTCTGGCAGTAGCGTGCGGCGCCGAGACCGCCCAGAACGGTGTGGGCAATGCTTCCGGCAATGTAGGTGATGCGCTTGGTCACGACATAGCTGCCGATAATTCCACAGGCAACACTCACCAGCAGGCCGGTGAGAAGAGCATACTGGAGGAAGGGGTAGCGAGGAAGATCCGTCAGGAAAGCAGTCATTTTCCAGCCCTTCGTCAACCTTTGAGATTGTGCCGCACCATGCGGACATCGGAACCGTACAGGTCAGCGATGACCTCACCGGTGACGGCCGTTGTGGGGTGCACCTTGACCCGGCGGTTGACACAGATGACACTCTCCACATACTGGGAAACAAACCCCAGGTCATGGCTGACCACAACAACGGCAATGCTCTTGCTCATGGCATGGAGAAGCTCAAAAAGCTCCGTTTCCACCGCCATATCCACATTGGAAGTCGGTTCATCCAGGAGAAGCAGCTCCGGTTCGGTGGCCATGGCCCTGGCAATAAGCACCCGCTGGCGCTGCCCCCCGGAAAGGGCACTAAAGGGGCGATGACAGGCGTTATCCATTTCCAGCCTGCGCAGGGCTTCAAGGGCCATGTCCCTGTCCGCCCTGCCGTAAGGGCCGAATCGCAGGCCTTTTCCGACACCAAGCCGCCCCATGAGGACAACATCCAACACGCTGACAGGGAAATCCGGGTCAAACTGAACGTATTGAGGCATGTACCCGATACGGGTTCGGGCCTTTTCGGGGGGCAGCCCAAAAACCTCGATCGTCCCCCGGGAAGGCTTGAGAAGCCCGAGCATGAGCTTCAGCAGCGTGGATTTTCCTCCGGCATTAGGACCGACAATGGACAGAAAGGTCCGCTCCTGAATCGTAAAGCTCACATCTTCCAGGATCGGCGCCCCGCCATAGGAAAAGCTGACATTTTGAAAGGTGACAACAGAATTTTCGGCCATGATTGCTTTCAGCGAAGTCCCTTTTCAACCTCGATTGCAATTTTCTCCATATTTTCAAGGTAATCCGGCGCAAGGGGATTGATGGGAACCACAACTCCCCCGATGGCCTTTGCGATAATTTCCGCACCTTTTCTTGAGAACTGCGGCTGTACAAACATGACTTTGACCTTGTCCCTCTTCGCCCGGTCTATCAGATCAGCCAACTGCCTCGCACTGGGCTCTTTACCTTCAATTTCGATCGGAATCTGCTTCAGGCCGTAAGCTTCCGCAAAGTAGCCAAAGGCCGGATGATAAACATACATCCTTTCGCCCCTGAAGGGCGCCAGGGAACGGGAAATCCGTGCATCCACCCGGTCCAGGTCCGCCAGGAAGGCCTTCAGATTGGCCTCATATTCCTGTCTATGAAGGGAATCAAGCTGCTGAAGGGCCATCTGGATGTTCCGGGCCTGGATTTTCACAAGCTTTGGATTCATCCAGATGTGGGGATCCGGTTCTTTTCCCCCCTGTACCACATGCCTCTTTTCATGCCCCCGCCCATGATCGTCATGGCGTTCGTCAAGATATCGGTAAGCAACCCCACGGTGGGTCTCTACGATCAAGAGATTCCTGTGCGTCTTCCTGATTTTTCTCATAACCCCCTTTTCAGCGGGTACGCCTATGGAGAAAAAAGCCCTTGCCGCGGCAAGTTTCGCCATCTGCTTCGGCGTCGGTTCATAATTGTGGGGCGACTGCCCCTCTCCGATGAGAACGGTGACATCCACGCGATTTCCGCCCAAGCGCTCCAGGAAGAAGGCCTGAGGCATAATACTCACAAACACGGGGATTCTGGGCCGTTCCGCCTGCCCCCTGGCCAGTGGCGACCACACGATCATCACGAACAGAAGCATGACAACAGTGCAATGTTTTTTCAATGAAGCGATCTCCCTTTTTTTTACGTGCGCCCGATTGTTGGATTCCTTCTGCAAAAGGCCCCGACGCCGGTGCGGGGCTTCCGTCGGCTATTCATTCTCTTTCCTCGAACACTCGATGAAAAGCTCATGGCAATCCTCGCACGTTTTGACGGTGTGATGCTCCGCAAATATCTCCCAGTGCTCTTTCTGCTTAGGCGTCAGGATGCCTGTTCCCCGGCACAGGGGGCATACATTATCGAGGGCCGCCATAACCGCCGCCCTGATAAACTCCGATCGATTGGGGATATTTTTTATAACCCCCAAAAGATCATCATCCACCTTGAAGGTAATGATCCCTTCCTTCTTCTTCATCGCCACACTCCCGAAGCCGATGCTTAAGTATTATTTAGTAATACCGGAGTGTCAAGGGTTATTCGCGGATGGAAACGATTTTGCCCGGCAGGAAAGCCGGTCAGCAATGACCTGCCCGGCCATTTCAACCGCCGTTGGCTTCCGTTACGGACCTACCCCCCCTCACGTTGACATTCGGGAGAAAATCCCCTGAAAGGGCGGGGTCCGAACGATGAATGCCGGAGTGGACATACCGAAGAAAGGGTGGCAATGCAGCACACTTTAATGCTAAAGGAAGCGTGAGAAATTTAACAGGGACAGCACACAACGATGAGACGGTTCAGGCAATGAGGAACGACCGGGAAAATCAGACGCAGATTATTCTTGACAGCATCGAAGACGGTGTCTTCACCGTCGATTCCGAATGGAAGATCACATCCTTCAACCGCGCCGCCGAGAAAATTACAGGCATACCGAAAGAGGAGGCACTGGGGAAGAAATGCCGCGAGGTTTTCAAAACCAGCATCTGCGATACGTCGTGCTCACTCAGGCATACCGTCGAAACGGGGCAATCCGTTGTCAACCAGCCCATATTCATTGAAAATTCCAAAGGACAACGCGTCCCCATCAGCATCTCCACAGCCCTCCTTAAAAACAAAAAGGGTCACGCCGTCGGCGGGGTTGAGACGTTCAGGGATCTCAGCCTGGTGGAAAAACTCCGCAAGGAGTTGTACAACCGCCAGTCCTTCCACGACATCATCAGCAAGAACAAAGAGATGCATCGTCTTTTCCACATTGTGGAACAGCTTTCCGACAGCGACGCCACCGTTATCATCTCCGGCGAAAGCGGAACCGGCAAGGAATTGTTTGCAAAGGCCATTCATTCCATGAGTTCGAGAAAGGACGGCCCTCTGATTACGATCAACTGCGGAGCCCTGCCGGACAATCTCCTTGAATCGGAATTGTTCGGCTACAAAGCCGGAGCCTTTACAGATGCCAAGAAAGACAAGCCCGGGCGCATCACGCTGGCCCATGGTGGAACCCTGTTTCTGGACGAAATCGGAGACATCTCGCCGGCCATGCAGGTCAGGCTCCTCCGCGTTCTTCAGGAAAAGGTTTTTGAGCCTCTTGGAGGAACCAAATCTGAAAAGGTGGATGTGCGGATCATCGTGGCAACTAATAAAGATCTGGAAAAACTTGTCAGAGAAGGGGCCTTCCGGACAGACTTCTACTACAGGATCAATGTGGTCAACCTTTATCTCCCCCCTTTGAGGGAACGGAAGGAAGACATTCCCCTCCTGGCGGAACACTTCATTGGAAAATTCAACCGCCGCAAGGGAAAAGACATTCAGGGCTTTCAGCCGGAGGCGCTGGCGGTCCTCATGTCCCACGATTATCCCGGCAATATCCGGGAGCTGGAGAACATCATCGAATATGCGATGGTCGTCTGCAGAAACGGCCTGATCGACAGAAAACACCTTCCGGATTACCTGCTTCAGGGTTCCGGCCGAACAAGCCAAAAAAGTCTGTCTTCCGAACCTGAAAAGATTTCCCTGACGGGGCAGGAAAAGGAGTTTATTTACAGCGCCCTGGCCGAAAACAACTGGTCCAGGAAACGCACGGCAGCCAGACTGGGCATTCACCCCTCAACCCTGTGGCGAAAAATCAAGAGGCTGAATATCGAGCTTCCCAGACAGGACGGACGATCCAGATAACCCGATTTTACCCTTATGATCTTTGCAAGGCATCTCCAGGCAGTGTTGCATCGTTGCACTTGTGCAAAGAATGGATTGCATTATTGCAATTGCGTTTCCATCTTCTGATCGTCCCCATCAAAGTATTTTCATCCGTTTCTTCTGATTAACCAGGTAGATACATAACACGCCCCTGCCGGTGTTTTGTAGTGGCATGGTCCATGCCACTACAAAACACCGGCAGGCCATCCCTCCGACGGAGGTTCCGGTAAAGGGCGATGAGGTTCATCCGAAAAGCGCCTGATGCGAACAAGGCGGTAACGGCCTGGCGATATATTGAATGCATGTCTTCTCAAATAAACGGGAGATCGATGATGATCATCAGCGTGGCAAGCGGCAAAGGCGGAACGGGGAAGACAACGGTGGCGACCAATCTGGCCGCTTCCGTTGGCGGGAAGGTCTGCCTCATGGACTGCGATGTGGAAGAGCCCAATGCCCATCTGTTTCTCAATCCGGTCTTGAAATCCACCCGCACGGTTACGACACTGGTCCCTGAAATTGATGAAGAAAAATGCAACCGCTGCGGAAAATGCGCCGAAATCTGCCAGTTTCGGGCGCTGGTCGTCCTGGGCCAGACGGTGTTGTCCTTCGAAAATCTCTGTCACAGCTGCGGAGGCTGCGAAATGGTGTGCTCCGTAAAGGCCATCCGGTGGAAGGAGCGGGGACTGGGAACCATCCGGAATGGGCAACACAATGGGCTTGAATTCGTGGACGGACAATTAAGAATCGGAGAGGCGATGTCTCCCCCTCTCATAAGAGAAGTCCGCGCACAGACAGCAGCGGAGGGACTGACGATCATTGACGCGCCGCCGGGCACATCCTGTCCCGTCATCGCGGCCATGAAGGGAGCCGATTTCGTTCTTTTGGTCACGGAGCCGACCCCCTTCGGCCTTCATGACCTGAAACTGGCGCTCGGGGCGGTCAGGATGCTCGGCATCCCCTGCGGTCTGGTCATCAACCGCTCCGACATAGGGTATGGAAAGGTGAAGGAATACGCTGGGGAGGAATCTCTCCCGGTCCTAATGGAAATCCCCTTCAATCGAGGCATTGCCGAGGCCTATTCCCGGGGTGAACTTCTGTCTGAGAGCATGCCGGAATGGAAGGAAAAGTTTATGGAGTTATACCGGCGCATCGACTCTCTTGTGAAACGGGAAAAGTCCTCATGAAAGAACTGGTTGTTATAAGCGGAAAAGGGGGAACGGGAAAGACAAGCCTGACCGCGGCTTTCGCATCGCTCGCGAAGGGTATGGTCCTCTGTGATGCCGATGTGGACGCCGCAGATCTTCATCTGCTCATGGCGCCGGAAATTATCGAACGGCATGATTTTCAGGGTGGCCATAAAGCGATCATCAACCCGGAGAAATGCCTGAGATGCGGCCTCTGTCGCGATCTATGCCGCTGGAGCGCCATTGATGAGGATTTTATTGTCTCGCACCTAGACTGCGAAGGCTGCGGCGTTTGCGTGTATTTCTGCCCGGAAGAGGCCATCGAGTTCCCGTTGAGCACATGCGGTGAATGGTTTATTTCCCGGACACGTTTTGGCCCCATGGTCCACGCCAGGCTGGGAATTGCGGAGGAGAACTCAGGAAGGCTGGTGACCGTCGTGAGGCAGCAGGCGGCAAAGCTGGCGGAAGAGCAGAAGCTGGAACTGATCTTGACAGACGGACCGCCCGGGATAGGATGTCCCGTCATTGCATCCATCGGAACGGCCAGCGCCGTGCTCATTGTGGTGGAGCCCACCTTATCGGGAAAACACGATATGATGAGGGTTGCCGAACTGGCTGGGCAATTCAGAATCCCGGGCATGATCTGCGTCAACAAATCCGATCTGAACCCGGATGAAACCGGGGTCATAGAAGACCTGGCAAGAGGAAAGGGCCTTGAAGTCCTTCCAGAGATCCCCTTTGACCCGGTCTTCACGAAGGCCATGGTTCAAGGTCAAACGCTACTGGAGCATGCCCCCCGGTCCGAGGTCGCACTCAGGGTCAGCCGAATATGGGAAAGGATTGCTGAAAGGCTTCAGATCAACCAGGCCTGACCGGGAAGTTTTTAACAGGGTACCCTTCCAGGCCCCGGCCGGGAAATCGGGAATACAGCAACGGACCGGTGCCTGAAGAAGAGAAGATAAAAACGATTAGATCGTAATTTAAGGAGGATATGAAAAATGAAGGATGGAAGGATAGCCGTTCCGTCGATGGAAACCGGCGGCCTCGATGGCCACAGATCAGGCCATTTCGGCCATTGCGACGTCTTTACCCTGGTGGATGTTAAAGGCGGCGAAATTGAAAACGTAAGCACGATCGTAAATCAGAGCCACGTTCAGGGGGGCTGCATGGTGCCTGTTAACCTGCTGGCACAGCACAATGTGAATGCGCTGGTCGTCGGCGGGATCGGGTTGAGACCCCTGATGGGCTTCCGCCAGGTCGGCATCAATGTGTACTATGATGTGACACGGCCTGAAATCAGGCCCGTTGTTGAAGACCTCATTGCAGGGAAGCTGCCCATGATCGAGGATGACCAGGTCTGCGGCGGTGGCGGTGGAATATAAGAGAGAGGAGACCCGTAATGAAAATTGCCGTCACATCTCAGGGCAGGGAACTTGATTCCCGAGTCGATCCCCGCTTCGGCAGAGCGGCCTATATCCTTATCGTGGATTCGGAAACCATGACGTTCGAGGTTCTGGACAACAGGGAGAATGTGAATTCTCTCAAAGGGGCGGGAATCCAGGCTGCGGCCGACGTCCACAACAAGGGCGCGGTGGTCCTGCTCACCGGCTTCTGCGGACCCAACGCCTTCAAGACCCTCAATGCCGCCGGCGTAAAGGTTGCCAATGACGCCTCCGGCACGGTGAGAGAAGCCGTTCAGGCGTTTCTGGACGGCAGGCTGAGTTTTGCAGACAAGGAGAACGTGGAAGGTAACTGGTAATTCAATGACGACGAGCCATAAAAGCGGCGCAGGGCCGACGGCGAGGGGCAGGACCAGCGAACCGCCGGCAGCCCTGTCCTTTTTACCTGCGGCTCGCAGATGCTGATTAAGAGGGATGTCATGCTGAAAATATTGTTAGTGAGGCGGGATGCCGATTCGTTGAGCAGCCTGTCCTCAGCCTTGGGCAGATACGGAGAGATTGAACTGGAGACGGCGTCATCGGGAGAAGAGGCCTTGACGCTGCTTTCAGGCCGCACTGCAGATCTCGTTGTGGCCGATGAAAACCTGGGGGACATGACGGGCATTGAGCTGTCGCGGAGACTTGTGAACGTCAATCCCATGATCAATTGTGCGGTCGTAAGCTCTCTGTCGCCGGAGGAATTCCATGAGGCCACCGAGGGGCTGGGCATCATGTCCCAGTTGCCGGAACATTCAACGGCAAATGATGCCGAAATAGTGATAAGCACCTTGAAGTGCATCAAGGGGATTCTGGATTAGGCGATCCGGCGCGGCCGGCCGTCAGCCCGCTCCCTGGTATGTATCCCCTTTCACATTCAGGCCTTCTGCAACAGCCGGAAATTTGCGGATCTGCACCAATTTCTGACCGCGAGGCTCTCGGGCTTCGGCACGCACCCAACCGAGAATCCTCTGGATCTTCCCGTGACAGCTTCCGCAGCCGCCCCCCGCCTTCGTGTAGTTCGTCACGTCTTCCAGGGCAGCCAGACCATTTTCTGAAACGGCCTTCACAATTTCCTGATCTGTCACGCCGAAACATTCGCAGATAATCTCTTCTGCTTCGGTCTCCGCCGGCCGTCCTCTATAGTAGGCAATCGCTTTTTCAAGAACCTGCTCCCCAAGAACGGAACAGTGCATCTTCTGCGGGGGCAGCCCCCCGAGGAAAGCGGCGATGTCTTGATTTGTGATCTTTTCAGCCTCTTCCACGGTCATCCCCTTGAGCATCTCCGTCAAGGCCGACGCTGCAGCAATCGCACTGGCGCAGCCGAATGTTTTGAACTTCGCCTCCGTAATCCTTTTGTTTTCATCCACTTTGAACGTCAGGCGCAGTACGTCACCGCAGGCGATGGAACCAACTTCCCCCACACCGTCTGGATCCGCTATTTCCCCTACATTGCGGGGGCTCCAGAAATGCTCCATAACCTTATCCGTATATTCCCACATTGCTGCAACTATTTCCTTTTCATCAGAGATGGATGCCTCCGGCAAGAGACATCTTCGAGGTTTTCAGGACACGCCCTTTCAACCCTTAAAAAAATGCCGTTTCAAACCAGATCCGCCACACGTCGCTCACGGCTTCAGATCATCCTTTTCAGGATCAGGCATCTTTTCAGAGGGCAGCCAGGTGCTCCCAGGGAACCTTTTCCCGCAGGGCCTCACTGACCAGTTCCTGCTGATCCCGGCTGATCCGCAGGCAAACGCCGCAGTCGGAACTGAGATGGCGGGGGACGGGAATGATCTTGTAGCTGATCCCGAGTCCCTTGAGGATTCTTTCCGCCTTCATGACGTAGTTGGCAGAAGGAAAAAGGTAGACAACATAGCCCGCCCCCTCCGTCCAGGAAACGCCCTCCGGGATGCCCCAATCACCCGTTGCAGGACCAGCCCAGCCGCCCTGTTCTCCATGGAAGTTCCCCCCGGGGTTCTTCCGCCTGTAATCAGAGAGAGCCTTCTTCAAGGTCGTCTCGGCCAGAACAGCGCAGTGCATGTGCGTGTCCGGCAGCTTCCCGACCCGCTCCAGGATGGCCGTCGTATCAATGGAGTTCAACTCCGGAAACGTCTTGCCGCGGGCAAGCATCCCCACCGTCTCCACGCACATCTTGCTGATCGCGCAGCCATCGGTCCAGCAATGAACATCCTCGACCTTCGGCCCGTTGAACTTCAGGGCGATCTCCATGGTGTCACCGCATGAACCGGTCACCTTCGCAATCCCGTCCGGATTCTCCATGAGAGAATTCAGGTAATAGTGAAGAACGAACCACAGAAGGGCCACCCCTGTGATCGCCAATACCGTCATCAGCAGATTGAAGACCGTCATTCCCATTCTCCGGTTGGTGCAGATCCATGTCAAGGCCCTGCCTTGATGGCCTGACAAGAGTTCCTAAATATCACCCGAACGTTGGAATTGGAATAACTTCTTTTCGACGGTTTCCCCGCAAGGGCAAAGGCATTCCCCATGCGCTGATCTTCAGGAGAAGACAAATACGGCGGCCGCCAGGACGGTCGTGTAATCCGCGCCTTTTACGATGCTGGATTGAGTGACGTTTCTGGTGCCCACGATTTTTCCGCTGATTTTAAAAATCTCCTTTTTTTCATCCCAGCTTTCTTCAATGTTAAAATCGATTCCCAGCGTGGACGCCAGCATCGCCGCTGCCAGATCTTCCGCATACTCTCCGGCCTGCCTTTCCGTCTGTCCGAAGGCGTGATGTTCACTGATGTAGCCGTAAGTGGTCTTATCCGCCGGGATGGCGCAGCCGACAGAGGCCGCCAGCAGCCTTCTGGGTTCATTGCTGGCGCAGCGGCTCATGACGCAGTAGGTGATTGAGCCGGGTTTCAGAAAACGCAGGCCTTCGGTTCTCGAAATCACCCGGCAGCCGGGGGGCATGATGCTGGACACCTGCACCAGATTGCACTTTTCGATTCCCGCATCCCGAAGGGCCAGTTCAAAGGAGTGCAGCTCCGCCCGATGAGTTCCAACCCCTTTTGTGAAGAAAATTTTATTTGGTAAAAACATGTTATTCCGTTTCCCTTATGCATGATGTCCGGAGTTGGAAATTCCGAACCGTTTTTATTTTTGATGGAACAGCCGAAAGCGGCGGGTTATTTGCCGGGTTTTCCGCGCCTTCCGCAGATCTCAGGACCATCTTCAATCCGATTGCGTATCAATCAGGCCGCCTTCTTCCACATCGAGGAAGTGGTTCCCGAAGGCATCGCGCAGCATCTGGACAGCCAGTTCCCCCGTACAATGCGTCGGAGCGACCCGCTGAACGCCGAACGTCCGCAGAGCGGCAATTTCCGCCGATATCTCTTCCCCGGAGCTGTTCAGCAGGTGAAAACCGCCCATCAACAGAGTAACCGGATCGGGAAACCGTCTCCGCACGCGCTGAAGGATAGGGGAAAGGCCCGGATGAGCACATCCCGTCAGAACGGAAAGCCCGGGCGGTTCCTGAATCACCATAAACTGCTCCCACAGGGGATTCCCACTCCACGTTCCGGCGATTTCGCCCGACAGGAAAACGCCCTTTTCAATTTCGAGCCAATCGGCCACTTCCACCACCGGCATTCCCAAACCCTTGATCCAGGCCTTTACCGAACGTTCCGTAGAAGGGCAGATATAGACGACCGCCTTTGGATTCTGTTCTGCAAAAACCGCCAGACCGTCCACATGATCCCAATGCTCGTGGGAGAGGACTACATGCCGGATCAGGGAAACATCTTCAGTCATACGGCAGAGGTTCTCCCAGAACACGGACGGCATGCCGAAGGTATCAAGAAGCACGGATTTCCCGAGGAGGAGTGAAAGACCCCATCGCCTCTCTCTGCGTTCCTGAGGGGTCGACCCTGTCGCCACGACTCGAATGTTCACGGCGTCACCATAAATGTTCCGCGCTTCATCCTTTTCTCCAATTCCCTGTTTTCCCTCATCAGAGATCGAGCAGCGGTTCGACAATCCGCTTGAACGCTGCAGCGGCCTCGGTATTCTGATGGTAGTAGATGAAGGGCTTCCCCTCATCGGAGGACGTCACGATCTGGGGATCGAGGGGGATTCTGCCTAGAAAGGGCACCTCCATCCGCTTGGCCATTGCCTCACCGCCTCCCTGCTTGAAGAGGTCGATCACCTTCGAGCAGTGCGGACAGACCAAGCCGCTCATGTTTTCGATGACGCCAAGGACCGGGATGTTCAGCTGCCGACAGAACGTCACGGATTTGCTGACATCGATCGTCGATACATCCTGGGGCGTCGTCACGACCACCGCCCCATCCGCCTCCGGTATGGTCTGGGCTACGGTGAGCGGTTCGTCTCCCGTGCCGGGGGGGAAATCGATGACGAGATAGTCCAGATCCCCCCATTCAACGTCTCCGAGCAGCTGCTTGATGGCATGGATTTTCAGGGGTCCGCGCCAGATGACGGCATCATCCGGCTTTGCCAGCAGAAATCCCAGGGACATCACCTTCATTCCGCCCTGAATCACAATGGGAAGCAGTCCCGTTTCGGTTGCCTGCGGTCTCCTCCCCTCCAGGTGAAGAAGCGTTGGAATGCTTGGCCCATGAAAATCCACATCCAGAAGCCCCACGCGCCTTCCTTCAAGGGCGAGGGCAATCGCCAGATTGACGGCGACAGTGCTTTTGCCGACACCGCCTTTTCCTGATAGCACCAGGATTTTATGGGCGATGCGCTGCATGTTTCGCTTCACCCTCTCATCATCACTGAGATTCTCCATCGATTTGTCCGGCTGCCCCCCCTCCATGGAACACCCGCCGCTCTCTGGTGAATGATCTGTATCCTTTGAACTCATAACGCCTTTCTCCTTTTCCTTAGTGATTGCTGTATATTCGACAGAAGCTTATTTTTCGTTCCCGGCCGTAGACGCTTCTTTGCCGGCCTTCTTGTCAACTCTTGGAGATCGTCCGCCACCCCCCGTTACAGATTCGTTGAAGCCTTTCCACGATCACGGCCAAAACGGCACTCCGTTCATAACGCATATGCCTCCGCGAATCAAGAATTCCGCTTTGCGCCGGCTTCTCAATCTGTCCTGAATCCGTCTCTCACCGCAATACCTGTTCTTAACGATCAGGCTGTTTCTTAAGATGACCGCGTTTTCTCTCCTCCGACTTCCCCTGTTATGCCTGCGGCTCTTTGCGCAAAACAGCGCCGGTATCCTACAAGGATTCCCCCGACGCTGCTTTGCGAGAAAGGAGCACCTTAATGTTCGCCCAGTATGATGTTTTTCCTCATGCCGGGTCTTCCCGGCATGGCATTTCCGGATAGCGGTCCCTTTCAACGACAGGCCCCAGACCAGGAAGGCCCCGAAGGGTCAATTCCTCAGCCCGAAGCGGCCCGACCCCATTCCGGACGGCGGCGCTTGGGACACAGTCCGTTGCCATACAATTGCTTCAGATTCGGCTGTTCCTGCTTAATGAGTTCTTTCCTGCCTGTCTTCAGGCTCGATGCCCCTTGTTCGTCGCTCCGGCCGCTTCGGGAAACTCGCCGGCCTTCCAGCCCTGGAGAACCTCTACCACGCTTTTGCGATCTTTGCCGAAGAGATAAATCCTTATCCCCGCAGCCTTAAGAGTCCGGAAAGCGTTCGGCCCGATATTGCCCGTCAGCACCACATCAGCACCGAAATCAGCCACACTTTGTGCGGCCTGGATTCCTGCGCCATGGGCGGCCTCAACATTTTTCGAATTTTCGCGGGCTTCAAATTTTCCCGTATCCTCGTCGTAAAAAATGAACCATTTCGCCCGCCCGAAACTCATATCCGGTTGACTATCCTTCTCCTTGCCGCAAGATGTAATCGCTATGTTCATTTCGGTGCCTTCCTTCCTCCCTGATTTCGGAACCGCCCTCGAGGTCCCCGGCAGATGCTCCCGTCCGGCAGGACACGCCTCCCCGGCATAAAGAACCGACGATCTTCGAGACGATTCCCGCAATAGGCATCAAACACCTCCATCGCCTCTCCCCGCACAAAGGGAATGATGGCAATCCCCATCGCTTCAATCATTCGTTGCAGAGGACACGAGATAGCTCCGCAGATCAGCAGATCCACATCAAGACATTTGAGCTGGTTCGCTCTGTCGATCATCGTTCGTCCAGAGCAACGCAACCGCTCCTCTTTGAGGAATCCCTTTTCCCCATTTTCGATAAGCAGCAGGAAATCCGCATCATCAAAAACCAGTGCAATGTCCCGCCCACAAACCGGAATGGCTGATTTCATATTTTCCGCTCCCCACTGTCCATCATCATCACGAAGCATGCCAGAAACAACAAGAGACTTTTTAAGTTGTAATTCATTAAGATTTAATGAGCTTTTAATCTAATGAAGAAACATTAACAGAACGAAGCATTGCAATAATGGAACATTGTTCGAGAGAGAAAGTTGCATTTCTGCGCATAATATTTAATCCGTTCACGACGCTCGCCGGACAAACGGAAGAAATCGACATCGAGATGATTCCTTTTGCCATGATATGGTTGATATCTTCTCTCAGATTTGATTTATTGAACTTCGTAACGAATGAAACAAGAAAAGGGGCTGACACACTGTCATGACAAAGCACACTCACCGATTTGTGGAAACGTATGAGGGGCTTGTGGGGTATGGCCTGGACAGGCAGACCGATGAAGACACCGTTCAGTTGTACCTGCAAAAATTTTCCGATGACTCTTTGATGAAAACGATCTTGAAAAGGATGAGTGATGAAGATTTATCGGAGGTATTCGATGTGATGGGAAAGATGCTGAAGAAATATCTGACCGAACCGGAATATCATCTGTTGTTCCTCAAAGAGGAAGAAATATGAATTTCCCGAAACACCTTCCTATCAATGCCCCGCGCTCATTTCGAACGTCACGCGGAGACCGTTTGCCGGGAAACAGGAAAGAAGAAAATCAGCCATGTTAATGGATCTTGTATTTGCACTTTTTATCGGGTTTCTCATCGCAGAGATCTTCGCTCTTCGGCGCTGGAGAGGCTTCTGGAGGCTCGCGGCGCTCATCCCCCTGATTCTTGTGGGCTTTGTACTGGGACGGATCGCGGTCGATCCGTCCCAGCATTATCTGCTAACGTTCGAAGCCCTGGTCTGGTGCTCCCTGGCATTGGCCTTTCTCGGGCTGCTGGCGGCCATCCGCTGGGGTGTGGAGGTTATGCACCGTCGCCGCTCCGGGTAGCGGGACTTCACCCCCCCGGTGGAAACAGCCGAAAAATGGCCGACGGGGGGCGCGCTTCTCCTGATGCCTAAAATCACGGGCAGAACGCAGAACAACAAATCCTGCCCCAACAGAATGGAGCCGCCGTCCGGAAACGGCAGGCAGCCACGCCCTTTTGACATGGGCACGGCTTAAAGCGTAATAACCTGATAGCCTTTTTCGATATAGGATGAAAAGGAGGGATGTCCCGTCATGTCGCCTCCCAGCGGGATTCCCACAGTCGCGTTATACTCGAGCACGCCCATTTTCGAAGAGCAGGCCTTGCAGATGCAGTCAATCAACCCCCTCTCCTTTACCTTCCGGTAGAGAGGATTCCCCGACGTTTCCATTTCCTCAAGCAGCTTCACGGCTTCACCCTCGATGACAATCTTCCCGCCCATCCCCCTGCTTTCCAGATCCAGGGCATTCAGAAGCACATGAACAAAGCACATCGGGTTCCCGTTAAAAGCAAAAATAACGAACCGGTTCATTTCAAACCCTCCTCCGAAAATTTTGAGATTTTTTTTTCAAAGCAAACCCTGCACTCAATGTCACCCTCTTTCCTTCACCCTGTCCGGCGACTGGATGCCCAGCGCTTTAAGTTTTCGAAAAAGCGTACTTTTGTGTATTCCGAGTTCCTGGGCCGTGCGGTTCTTGTTCCATGAGTTCCGCCGGAGTACATTGGTCAGAAAAATCGCTTCCATGTCCCGGAAGGACATGGCGTCCAACGCCGGTATTTCCGAGGAACCGGCGATACCGCAAACCGGCTCCGGAAGATGTATCCGGTCTATCATCCCCGATTTGCAGAGAATAAAGGCCCGTTCAATCATATTCTCAAGCTCCCGGATATTGCCGGGATATGTGTAGGTCATCAGACAGGCCAGGGCCTCATCGGTTACGCCGGAAATTTCCTTGCCCTGGAGAACATTGAAATGTTCGATGAAATGATCCACCAGGAGAGGGACGTCCTCCATTCTCTCCCGCAAGGGGGGAAGCTCCAGCCTCACGATATTGATCCGATAGTAGAGATCCTCCCGGAATTTCTCCTCCTTGACCAGATCCCAGAGTTTCTTGTTTGTCGCCGCGATGATCCGGACATCGTGGCGGATGCTTTCCACCGCACCCAGAGGTTCATAGGTCTTTTCCTGAAGAACGCGGAGCAGGCGGACCTGCATGGCCGTAGAAATATCCCCGATTTCATCAAGGAAAAGGGTCCCTTTATCCGCCAGCTTGAAGCGGCCGGGTTTGTCCTTCCGGGCATCCGTAAAGGCTCCTGCCTTGTATCCGAAGAGTTCCGATTCCAGAAGCGTGTCCGGCAAAGCGCCGCAATTGACCGCAATAAAGGGCCTGCTTTTCCGCGGGCTGAGGTTGTGAATGGCCTTGGCGATGAGTTCCTTTCCCGTTCCGCTCTCGCCTTCGATCAGAACCGTACTGGAGCTGTTCGCCATGTCCGGCAGGATGCTGAACAGTTCGTGCATCCGATGATTCCGGGAAATAATGTCCTCGAAGGAATATCGTCCCTCGATTTTCTTGCGGAGCTGCTCTTCCAGGCTGAGATCCCGGAAGGTTTCCACCGCTCCGATGATCCGGTCCTGTTCATCGTGCAGCAGCGCCGTGGAAATGCTGATGGGCATCCGCCGACCTTCCGCATTGACGATGTAGACCGTGCGGTTGACCACCGGTTTTCCCGTCTGCATGGTTTTTTTCAGAAGGCAGCCGCGGTCGCAGATTTCCGCTTTCAGCACATCCTTGCACCGCTGCCCGATGGCGTCCTCGTAAGGAACGCCGGTAATCCTTTCCGCCGCGCGGTTGAAGGACGTGATGTGCCATTGATCATCCACGGAAAAGACACCATCGGCGATGGAGTCGAGAATAATGTCCCTTTCCCGGGGAGGGGTTTTTTTGCTCTGTTCACTCATTGCTGCTGTTGGGATTCCTTTCTAGACCGGGTTCAGTTCCCTCAAGAGCCGGAATCCATCCCTTTCCTGCAGAACCGTCACGGCGCTGCAGCCGATACGACTAAAGTATAGGCAGCGGAGGGTTATATGTCAACGGCCTATCAGACATCCTCCACCATGGTCAGAAGACATGAACAGCCGAGGCCTTAAAGGAAATGTGCACGACCGCGCCGATATCCAGAGCCAGATCAATGGCCGCTCCCTTGGTGACGAGCGACTTGAAGACTACGGCCCGAACACGGATGTGAACCTCGTAAAGAAAGCCCTGATCGATCATTCCGCAGATCACGCCGGAAAAAGCGTTGCGGATGCTTGATTCGAACGGTTGAAGACTGATCACGATATCTTCCGGCCTGACGGCGATGTAGCCTGTGGGATGATGGTGCGGCTGAGGCACCTCGATGGTGAGACTGTCCACACAGGCCCGGTTGCCGTTGAATTGAGCTGAAAAGACGTTCTTCATTCCTACGAAAGACGCCACAAAGGTGGACGCAGGCTTCGAAAAAAGATCACGGATCGATCCGGTCTGGGCAATGGTCCCCTCGCACATGATGGCTGCCTTGGTGGCAAGAGTCAGGGCTTCGGAAAAGTCATGGGTCACCATGAAAAAGGTGATGCGGGAGCTTCGGTTTATCTTCTTGAGCAGCAGACGGATTTCCTCCCTGAAATTTTGATCCAGCGCCGAAAGAGGCTCGTCAAGAAGAATGATCCCGGGCTCCACCATAAGAGCCCGCGCCAGTGCCACCCGCTGAAGCTCCCCGCCGCTCAGGGTTTCCGGGTAACGCTTCAGCAGGTGACCGATGCCGAGATCGTCCACCAACCGCCCAAAACGCTTCTGTGCTGTTTCTTTTTCAAGGCGGTGATAGCGCAGACCGTATTTGATGTTCCGGACAATCGTCAGGTGGGGGAACAGGGCGTAATCCTGGTACATGATGCCGATGCCCCGCTCTTCCGGCGGCATTCGGGTGACATCGCGGCCGCCGATGAAGATGTTTCCCCCGAGAACGGGGACCAGTCCGGCAACAGCCTCAAGGAGCACGGTCTTCCCGGCACCGGTTGGACCCATGAGCACGAAGAAATCTCCCGGATCAATGGAAAGGCTGATGTCCCTGAGGCGGAATTCACCGAGATGGACGTTGAGGTTCCTGATATTGATCATGATGCCTTGTTCTGCGGAAGAGCGAGAAGCCTGAGAGCAAGAAAGAGCGACAGGCATACAAGGACAAGCCAGACAGCTACAGGTTGAGAGTACTGGAGCCCGTATCCTTCGTAGCGTTCATAAATAAGGACCGGCGCAATCATGGGATGATAGGCCACCACGACAACGGCCCCGAACTCGCTGATGGCACGGGCGCAGCACATGATCAAACCCACCAGAACGCTCCGCCACGCAAGGGGAAAGGTGACCCGGACAAAGGTGCTCCACATGGAGGCACCGAGGCTCCGGGAAACGTTTTCAAGCCGTGGGGAAATGGCCTCAAAGCCGGCCTTGAGGGCGTTAATGTAAAAGGGCATGCCCACAAAGGTCAGCACGGTAATAATGCCTGTCGTACTTCCCATGATCCGGATGCCGAACTCGTGCAGATACTGCCCCAGCCAGTGGTTCTTTCCGGCAACGCCCAGGATGGCGATGCCCACCACGGGATGGGGAATCACGATTGGCAGGTCGATCACGCTCTCGATGAGATGCTTGCCCCGGAATCGCGTGCGTGCGAGAAGATAAGCCAGCGGGGTCCCGACCAGAAAGGAGATCCCCGCGGCAGAGGCGGCCGTATAGATGCTCAGCCAGATGGATCGGATGACATTCCTGTCCTGAAGAGTTTCCCTGAGCATGGCTCCGGAGGGGGCCGTCAGCATTTCAACGAGCGGCAGGAGAATGAACGTCAGCACCATGATGCCGCATGAAAACGAGACCCAGAAGAACGACCCCTTCCTTCCCATGACGGACGCCCTGTCAATCCTTGACCGTAACGTGTTTTTTCAGCTTTTCCGGCAGCAGGGATTTCATCTGTTCCGTCGGCACACGGCAGGGGATAAAGGGGGGCTGCCCCTGATCCTTCAGAATTTTCAAACCGCCTTTGGGATCAAGCAGGTAGTCAAGAAAGGCGACCGCCGCTTCCCTGTTCGGGGAATCCTTGGTCAAAGTAACCCCGTAAGTGACGGACTCCCCTTTCATGTCCATATATTCCCCGGGCTTTTTGCCGGTCACTTTCACCACGGCCTGAGAATAGAAGGGATCCTCCTTATAATTCCCCAGGTTGACCTTGTCGGGAAGCACAACGTATTTCAACCCATGCTGAACGGCAACGGAGAGATACTCCCACGCATAGTCCATGTTCCCGGTCTGAAGCAGGGACACCAGTTCGACCGACTTGGGCCGGATATTCTCCAGAGGCCGGTTTGCAAGAAGCCTGTCGTTCAGGCCCGGCTTCCGGTAATATTTCTCCGCCAGCTGGAGCACCATCAGGGCACGGTATCCGCAGGGGTCCAGATTCGGATCGGAGTGGCCCCAGACCACGCCTTTACGCTGCAGAATTTCATACCAGTTCCGGGCGTTCACCTGATCTGCATACCTGCTCTTGGCGGTGTAGCAGAGAACGAGCTGATTGGTGGCGAACCGGATGTTCCAGTCTGCAAATTTGGGGATCAGAAGCTTATCGATGACCTTGAAATCAGCTGATGCCATGATATCGCAGGGTTTGCTCAGATCGGTAACCTTCCGCGCCGCGGCCTGGCTTCCGCTGGCCTCGCGCTGAAGATCCACCCCGGGGTACTTCGCCTCGAATGCCTTTTCCATGGCCTCAAAGGGCATGGTCAGACTGCCGGCATGAAACATGACAACGGTCCCTTTCGGTTCGGCAAAGGCCCGGGGCAGCGATAGAAATGCGGCCATGCCTACGATGAAAAAAATGATGAATCCTCTCCCAACAAAAGATTTTCCCATGATTATCTCCTCCTTGCGCAAAAATGTGACCGCTTCCCCGGCAGGGAATCGGCCGATTCAGTCCGGGGGTGATGCAAGCAGATCTTGAATTGGATAAGAGGGGAATCATGAAGTATGCCACACATGGCATATTTAAATTCCATCGAATAATCGGGTAGTTTCATAGCGTATCCGCTCAAAGGATCGGGAGTGGTTCAAAAATAGTCGCGATTATGCAACCGCTGTCCTTTCGAAAGGCCATGGAATCTCCCTGCAGGAAATCCGGGAGTCTTGGTCCGGATCGTCCGACAGCTTTTCTCTATCCGGTTGCAGCCACGATCCTGTCTGCAATGCCTTGGAAGACCCGGCCGGTTTCGGAATCGGGCGATGAGACCATCAGAGGCACGCCGGAGTCGCCGCTTCTTCCAATGGCAAGATCGATGGGAATCTTACCCAGCAGGGGAAGTCCGAATTCCTCGCTTAATTTCTCTCCTCCTCCCTCGCCGAAAATCGCAATCGGTTTCCCGGAATGTTCGGGCTGGAAATAGGACATGTTCTCCACCAGACCAACGATGACCATCCCGAATTTCCTGAACAGGTCAATGGACCTGCGGACATCGGCCAAGGCGACTTCCTGAGGAGTCGTCACCATCAGAATGGCGGCATGAGGGATGGATTGCGCGATGGTAATGGAAGGATCTCCCGTTCCAGGGGGGAGATCCAAGACAAGATAGTCCAGGTCACCCCACATGACCTGCCCAAGCAATTGTTTGATGGCCTTGGAAACCAGTGGCCCCCTCCATATAACGGGTTGGCCTTTTGCTGTAAGCATGCCCAGCGACATAATCCTGAGGCCGAACTTTTCTGCTGGAAGAATCACCTCGTTTTCCTCTTCCGGCTGCACCCCCTCAAGCGCCAGCATAACGGGAACGCTGGGCCCATAAACATCGGCATCGAGAAGCCCGACCCTCTGCCCCTTCCCGGCAAGTGCCAATGCGACATTGACGGCTATGGAGGTCTTTCCCACGCCACCTTTACCGCTTGCAACGGCCAGCACATGGCGGACCTTCTCCAGGCCGACCAGCGGATGCTTTGGGAACAGGGCTCCGAGCTCCTCCCGGCTCAACGTTGCCAGTCGGACATCCACCCCGGCGACTCCCGGCAGTTTCCCCAGCACACCCTTGATCTCCTCAATCATGGCGTCCTTCCTGGGGCATCTTGCCGTCGAAAGCGCCAGGGTCAGCTGCACCTGACCATTTTCCACATGAATATCGCGAATCATCCCCAGATCGAGCAGGCTTTTTTTCAACTCCGGATCCAGAACAGACTTGACAGCCTCTCTGATTTTGAACTCGTCTATCATGGTGACTCCACCTTTCCGTTTTTCCAGACATAAACATCATTTCCCCGACAGGGGCACAAAACATACCAGAATGGGCACAAGCTTGCCATACGAATTCATGTGCGGCAATTTGGACCACCTGCGCAATCACGAGGGCTTTTCGGCAGTTGATATGCGCAAACATGCTACCCTCAGGACGAGCTGATCGTCGCAATCATGCGAATATATCTCATGGCTGACTCGAACCCCTCTCCCGGGCAAAAGCGCCGTCCAGGTGCATGCCGGGATGAAAAGCCGTCTAACGCGTTGCCTTCATCCGGTCCTGACGGCCTGCCGGGGCCACCCGTGATGGTTTTGCGGACGTCCCCTTGTTGAAATGGCACACTTCTCGAAGGATATGCGGACGCTGAAAGGATCGGGGCGTTTCTGTAGAAACGCGAGAAGGTCATGAAAACGGGAAAGGATGAAGATATGGAAGAAAACGCGGCAGCAGAACGGAAGGAAAAACTGATTCTGCAGATTGTCGACAGCCTGAGACTGACTCTCCTCCATTACGGATTATGGTTCAAAGAAGTTGAATATCAGCTTGGTTTGCATACCGCCATGGAACTGGATGAGGCAACCTGGCAGACCCTGTTTCCCATCGCCATGAAACGCATGGGACGCGTTCTCGGATTTGAAGCCGATTCAAGGGGCATCCCGAAACAGCTGTTTGAAAAATCCGACGACGAGCTTCTGGAAATCCTTTCCGCCCTTTCGATCAACTGGCTGGCTGCCGATGGGGTCTGGTTTCAAAGCGTTGAAAAGACTTTCGATATTTTTACGGCCAAAAGATCCAACGACATCTGCTGGAGCCGCTTTTCCCCGCTTGAGGCCTTTCACATCAAAACGCTGATCGGTCTTCCGGAAAGAGGCGGCCTGGAAGCCCTGGAGGCGGCGCTGAAACATCGCCTCTATGCAAACATCAATGAGCACTCCTTCGAATGGCCGAATGAACGGACACTGATTTACAGGATGAACCGCTGCCGGGTTCAGGACATCCGGAACCGCAAGGGCCTGGAGGACTACCCCTGCAAGTCGGGAGGAATCATCGAATACTCAACCTTTGCCCGGACGATAGACCCGGCTATTGTCACGCAGTGCGTCGCCTGTCCTCCAGATCCGCATCCAGGGGACTGGTTCTGCTCCTGGAAATTTATTCTCCCTTGATATTTGCGATAATTTCTTCAAGAGTTTCCGCATCGGTCCTCTGCGCGTCAACCCCGGCGTTGCTGAACACATAGCTTGGACCTTTGTGGGAAAAATCTTCGGACATGAACACCTGATCCACGTTCTGTTCGACAACCCACTCCGCCACCCGGATCCCTTTGGCCGTTCCGACGTCCTTATGTGGATTTTCCACAATATCCTTCTGTTGAATAGCATGATCGGCGAGGCGAAGCGTCAGGATGGCAAAGAAGGGAGATTCTCCGAAATGACGGCTGACAGTCCCTTCAGGATCCGCCAGGGGAACGGCAAAACGGAGGTGGGAACGGGGACGAGGTTCATATGAAATCGTTACATGCTCCACATGGGGAATGGTCTCCCGGATGCTCCGTTCAAGAAAAAGGCTGATCTGGTGGGCTTTTTCAAGATCCCCCGTCCTCAGGATCACATTGGCCTGAAGAAAGCGGAAACGTCCCGCGTTTCTCCCTGAAAGCGATTCGACACTCACCACCATGGGATGGTTCCTCAGGATACTTCGGGCCGAATCAAGGGTTTCGAAATCCAGGGAAGCATCCAGCAGAACCCTCATGCCGTCGGAAAGCAGCTGCCAGCAGGCATGGGCGATGAAGACCAGAACGGACCCGGCGGCGATCCGGTCCACGGAGAGCCCCCACAGAGAGAACTGCCATCCGAAATAGTCCGGCAGGACGGAAACCAGCACAACCAGCGAAGACAGAACATCCACCTGTCGATGCCGACCTTCGGCAACCAGTGTCGGAGACTCCGTCTGCCTGCCGATCCGCATGGCATACTGACCGAAGAAAAAGGTAACGGCCACACCCACCACGAGCAGGGCTACGACGCCCAGCGAAATCTTCGGCGGCAGAGCCTCTCGGGTGAACAGTTGTCGCGCGATTTCAACCCCGGCAAAAAAGATGGAAAGCGCAACAAAAACAGAGAGGAGATTTTCGATTTTGTACAGGCCCGAAGGAAAGGAAGGGGTCCTTCTTGTCGAAAGTTTCAACCCCCCGTAAAGAGCAAGGGAAGCAAAGGAATCGGTTGCGGAATCAATAGCTCCCGCTGTAACGGCAAGACTGTTTGAACAAAGCGCAAGCGCGCCTTTCATGACCGCCAGGCCGAGATTCAACAGAAAGGCATACAGGGCGACCCTGCCGATCAATTTCGTCTCTGGATCGTCATGGACATCCGACCGGAGGGAAGGCAGAGTCCCACTGCCGACCGTGGGCTTTTTCATGGATCCCCTTCTTCTTTTTCCATCTTCAGAGCCGATGGTGTACCCTTTACCATGTAGAAGTTCCGTCCGCCTGATACGGTGGAGGTCACCTTTCCAAGGTTCACCAGGACGTTCAGGCGCTTGAGAACCTCTGTTACATGGATACCGAGACCGTCCGCGATGTCCTCGGAGGTACAGGGACGCCTGCGCAGCAGTGCCAGGACGTCCTCTTCCCTGCTCTCGGAAAAAACCGAAACGTCAAAATGATCCGGACCGTCCTCGCGGATGATCTCCACCATCCCGGGTAAGAGCTCTTTCGCGGAGAGCAGTTCTTCCAGGGACAGGGGAAAGGCAAATTCCTCCGAGGGCGGGCGGCAGACCGTATTGAGTTGAACACGTGCCGGCGCGATGCGCTTTACCAGGGCGGCGATCTTTTCGATATGGGAGGGCAGGCCGGTCACACCCTTCAACAACAGGACTTCCAGCCACACCTGCCCCGGGAACCGCCGGGTAAACTCGACGAGTCCGGTCACCACCTGCTCAAAGGAGAGGTCTCCGTGGGGCCGATTCACATACTTGAACAGTTTTTCATCCCCGGCATCCAACGAGGGGATGACAAGATCGGCCGCCATCAGCTCCTCCTGGACCTCCTTCATCCACAGCAGGGAACCGTTGGTCAGAACGGCGACAGGTATATTCGTCATCCCCTTGATCGCACGGATCAAGTCTCCGATCCGGCTGTTCAATGTAGGTTCTCCGGATCCTGAAAACGTAATATAATCCGGTAAGTCCCCCAACGCAAGTTTCCTCTTCACCTCGTTCAGAATTGCTTCGGCAGGAAGATACTCCAGCCTTTCAACCGTCTTGTTGGTGGTTCGGCCAATCTGGCAGTACACGCAATCAAAAGTACAGGCCTTAAAGGGAACCAGATCCACCCCCAGGGAGCGCCCCAGACGCCGCGACGGGACAGGTCCGTAAACATAACGAAAATCGTTTTTACTCATAAATTCTCTCCACACGCTGTATTTCCGCAGCGTTCCTCACGACCGCAGCAGGTTCTTCCCGTTCTTTCCAGAGAGCATCCCCCCTGCCTCCGTCTTCCCTGATTCGACACATTGAAGAGGAATCCCGTTCCCCCGCTGATCAATCGTCGGACACTTCCCCGACACTTGGGACATTCCTCTACGGGGTCCGCCGAAATCGACTGTTGACGTTCAAATCTCAACCCGCAGATATCACATTCGTATTCATAGGTCGGCATGTTTTACATATCTCCTCTGCTCACTTGTTATAATCACGCTTTCCACGCTTCCTGGCTGTCTCCTCGTCTACCTCGTCCTGCCAGCCGTTGCGTGTGGTCTTAAAGAAGTCAAACTTGGCCGTGTAGGGTTTGATGTCCAGGAGAGGCGTCCCGTCCAGGATGTCCACTCCATCGAGATGAAGCACATTTCCTTCACGGCGGATCAGTTCGACAATGCTCAACCCAATGGCGTTGGGACGACGAGGCGCCCGCGTTGAAAAAATACCCCGTATCAAATCCTGGAGAAAGGGCTTGATCAACAGCTGGGCCGTTTCCGCCCTGTGAAAATGGTAGATCAGGTAAAGGTGGGAAAACCCCTCCAGGTCGCTCAGACCATCCTCAAATTCCTGATATACTTTCACTTCTCCTTTGCATCCGCGGGCGTATACCGGCTGAATGGGTGTCTTTTCCGGGACAGTATGTTCACTGTGAATGACGCCGATGGGCCGGTAAATAACGGAAGTTTTCTCCACATTCGATTTGGCTAACTGTCCTATCTTTTGATTCCCCTCTCTCGAATTTATTTCTTTCATCCTTTGCTCCTTCAGTTTTCTTTTTTTCACCTATGAACAGCGTAAGCCAAAAACAGCATAAACGTCAACCCAAGAGCAAAGCAGCTAAAATGCAGAACCGCATTTTCAAAATGCGGTTCTGCCTTGATTTCCGGAACCAGATCTGAGGCCGCAATATAGAGAAAGTTCCCTGCCCCAAATAACACCAATCCACTTACATCAAAACGCTGTGAGAACAAGTATGCGAGCAGGGCCCCCAGTGGAAAGGTCAATGCGGACAACACGTTCCATAGCAGGGCCCGCCATCGATTCCAGCCACCATGAACCAAGACACCGAAGTCACCTAGTTCCTGCGGAACCTCATGAGCAGCTCCTGCGATCCATGCGGTAATTCCAGCCTTGGGATCAAGAATAAATGTGCTGGCGATTCCAACCCCACCCAGGAAATTATGCAGGGCATCTCCAATGAGAACCAGATAAGTCATTGGCTGATAGTCAATAGCTGTACTGTAATGCGAGTGGTGCCAGTGAAGAAATTGCTCTACAAGAAGGAATGTTGTAAAACCCGCAACGAGCCATACGGTTGCACCCAGAGGGGCAAGCTCCTTCAGACCCTGGGGAACCATATGGAAAAAGGCCCCTCCCATCAATGTCCCGGCAGCAAGGGCCACCATGGGCAGAAGAAGTCGCTTTAAAGTTGCCGGCTGCATCAGGATCGATACCGCACCAACCATCGCAATGGCACTCATCATCAAGCCACCGGTGATAATCCAGACGAGGTTGCTCATCTAACCCTCCTGCAACAAAATCGGCACGACAAAGATCAGGCTAGAGAAAGATAGGATTTTCGGCTGAATCTCTGGATCACCCGCGTTCCCACACCATGACGGACCGCCTTGAGCACCTTATCCTTGTCAATCGGGACCGTGCCGGCCAGCATGTGCACCGGCAGGTGAGAAAAGACTTCCGCAATCATGGGTGTACTGGGGCCAAGAAGAATGGTCTTCACCCCCCCCCCGGTATACTGGAAAATTTCTTCCGTCGTGCTGTTCAAAATCGAAGTCGAAGTCAGGATCATCACCTGAGCCCAGTCCTTGAGCTTTCCATAAAAATCTTCCTTATTCCCCATACTCTTGGCAATGTCGATGACCTCCAGAAGAGCCCCTTTTTCCTTGATCATCCTGGCCACGGGCGCGAAATCGCCAACCATGGCCACCCGCGTCTTTTCCCCGATCTGAAAGCTTTCAAAAAGAACCTTGTTCTCCCTGTCCTCCGGCAGGGAAAGGACATACTCATAGTTGAGAGCATTTACAAGAGCGACAGCCATGGTCTTTTCAAGGGGAAGAGGACTTTTGAGCTTTTCCAGGAGTTCCAGTGCAGGTTTTCCCTCAAAATCGTAATACCTGTTGACGAAGGTGCAGCTTCCCTTGTTGGTAAAGTAGGTATAGGCGATGCCGATCCCCCCGTCGGAGGTGGTCACGGCCGTATAGCCAAGTCCCAGGGTTACCTGTTCAATGAGAACATCCCGGGCTTTTGCCTCAAAAAAGCGGTACATCCGATCATCTAATTCCATCATAACCCCTTAAAAAAATGCTGTGCAGGAAAACCCACGACGGTGAAGGAAGCATGCCGGAAGTCGCCCTCCTTTAATTCTCGCGGAAACTGGCGTCCAGAAGCTCCCCGACATCTCTAATCACCAGCTTGTCGTCCAACCCTTCCGCCTTGATCGCGTCCTCGAGCATTTTAGCGCACTGCGGACAGGAAACGACCAGAATTTCCGCTCCGGTTTCCACGGCCTGTCTGACCCGGATTCTGCTGGGACTGTCCCCTTCCCCACCCAGAATGTCCGTGAAGAAATTGCCCCCTCCGCCACCGCAGCAGAGGGCGTTTTCCCGATTCTGGCGCATTTCCACCAGTTCGACGCCGGGAATGGCCCTGAGAATTCTGCGGGGGGCTTCGTACTCCCCTCCATGCCGGCCCAGGTAACAGGCGTCATGAAAGGTGACCCGGACGGGAAAGTCCCCTGGTTTCAGTTCCCCTGATTCGATCAGCCGACTTAACACCTGAGAATAATGCAGGACCTCAAAATCTCCCCCAAAGGCCGGATACTCTTTTCGAAAGGCGTTAAAGGCATGGGGATCCAGGGTGATGATCTTCCGGACGCCCAGCTGACGGAAGAGGGCGATATTGTTTTCCGCGAGATATTCAAAAAGCCCCGCTTCGCCCAGAACGCGAACTTCATTGCCGTCGCAGGGTTCCCGCTCTCCAAGGATTCCGAAGGAGATGCCCGCCCTGATGAGATTCCGGCTCACCGCCTGCGCGATCTTCCGGCCCCGCTCATCGTAGGACCCCACACAACCGATATAGAGCAGGTACTCCTGGCCGTCATAGGACTGTACGGGAAGGTCCGCGGCCCAGGAGGACCGTTGGGCCGCCGGCAGATTGTAGGGGTTTCCGTGGATCGAAATGGCCTTGAAGTAATCCCTTACGCTGGGGGGAATCCGCCCTCCATTGACCAGTTCTTCCCTGGCGGCGATGAAGATGTCGACAAGATTCTCTCGAAACGTAAAGGCGCAATGCTCGACACAGTTTCCGCAGGTGGCGCAGGAATAGAGAATTTCCTGAAAGCGTTCGCTATTTTCGATCTCACCGTTGAGCCAGGCGCGGATCAGCCACATCCGCCCGCCCGGGGCAAAGGTGTCGAACCGGTATTTTCGATAAGGGGGACAGTTGAAATTCTCGTAATCGAGGGTAAATTTGCAGTACCCGCAGCGAAAACAGCGATGAAGTATCTCGGCGTATTTCATTTAGATGCCCTCCCAGTTTCCCGGATTCATGATTCCCTGAGGGTCAAGTTCCTCCTTGATCCTCTTCATGAGCCTGGCGGTCTGAGGATCCATCTTTTCCAGGGCGATCCGCTGCTCATCCAGCGTCGGCTTCCAGAAGAGTCCACCGATGGACAGGGCGTACTCGCTCGCTTCGGAAAGGGCCATCCGGGTCCGGTTCAGCATGTCCTCATCCGCCCGGTTGAAGGTAAAGGAAAAGGCAAACATCATGGCGTGCCCCTTGTCGATGATCCTGGCCGTTGCGTGATACTTGAGGTCATATTTAACCGCCAGTTCATCGAGTTTCCGGGAGCACCCGGGATACCGGTCGATGGGGACGATCGGCCCGGAATATTCGAAGCCGCCTCCCTTGGTTACATCCGCAAAGGTCGTGGCGCTGCGCTGTGGCATGTCCAGAAGCGTTTTTTTCATCCCCTCGCCGACGGTCATGAACCCGCCGTCCTTGTTCCGGATGAATCCGTCCAGGGCGTGAAAGAGGATCCTTTTCTTGAGCTCCATCTCTTCCGCGCTGTCCCCGGTAAAATAGATTACAATGTGGTGATTGCCGCTGAAGATCAGCGGGAGGGGCTGGGCGAAGATGTTGATGTCCTCCGCCATCTCCGTGTGGGTAAGTTCGTAAAGGATCCCAGGCACAAAGTCCGGACTGTCGGTGATAAAGATCTCCACATCCCGCATTTTTTTCCGCGGATACAGCTTGATCCCCACCTTGGTAAGAATCCCCGTCGCCCCGAACCAACCGAGGAACAGCCCGGAGAGATCCGGCAGGGGGGGGCCCTTGGAAAACCAGTCGTCGGAAAGGGCGCAGGAACCGATCCGGCACAGCTCACCCGACGGGAGGACAACCTCGAGGCCGGAAACCATGTCGGAATTGAATCCCTGCTGCTGTGTCAGGCGTCCCTGCCCGTGAATCATCACGTTGGCGGCCACCGTGGCGGCGGCGGGCGAATCGGGCGTGCTGAATCGAAGCCGTGGGTAGTACCGGTTGAGATGGGCATGCAGCTTACCTGTGGAGGTACCACCTTCCACCACGACATAGCGGGCGGCTTCGTTGACCTTCAGAATTCTGTCCATGCGCTTCATATCCAGAACGATCCCCCCCCTCTGGGGAATGACGAGACCGCTCAGGGACATCCCCGCCCCCATGGGAACCAGGGCAATTTTCTCCCGCCCCGCCAGTCTGACGATCGCCTGAATTTCCTCGACGGACCGGGGCAGGACAACGTAATCGGGTGCATGAGCGGGCATCAGCCCGGGGTCCCTTCCATAGAAATACCGCTCTTCCGCGCTGTCGGAAACGTAAGGAGTTCCTACGATCTCGACAAGGGCCTGGACAATGCGATCCATATCACTGCCCTCCTTCCGGCTTTTCACCGATGGCCATCCGGCACAGATCGATCATATGCAGGGGGGTCATTCCCCGCGCGGCCACCAGGGGGCTGAGGGCGTTCATGCACCCGTGGCAGTTGAAGATGCAGTATTCAGCGCCGCTTTGCGCCATATCCTCCAGGTTCCGCCCCTGGACATCCGCCATCAGGTCATAGCCGTACATGGCCCGGAAGATGCTGCCGCAGCACAGGGCGGTTTCATCCTGGTAGGTCCTCTGCACCAGGGTTGCGCCGATCCGATCCATGATCTTCTGCACAAAAAGATGGCTGTCCCCGCAGAGGCGATTGGAGCATGGGCGCTGGTAGACCACCTTCACATTTAAGGGCTTTATTCGATCCTTCAGCGCCGTTAAGCGGTTGTACAGGTATTCAAAGTAATGCACCGATTTGAAAGGAACCTCCATGCCGTAGGCGGGTGCCAGGGAGGTAAAGGCGGCATAACACTCGTCATGGAGAAAGATGACCTCTTCAACACCCAGTTTATGGATATTTTCGATCACCACGGGAAGCCGCTCCTTGAACACTTTGGTGTCTGCAAAGTGGATATAGACGACGTTGCAGAAAAATTCCTGGCCGAAGAAGTACGAGGGCATCACGTCCTCGAAGAGTCTGCCCCTGGTGATCTCCTTCAACTGGGGCATGAAGCCGAAGGAAAGAGCGATCTTTCCGATCTTGCCCAGTTCATACTTCCCCTTGGGCTCCCCGATATGGATCCACTGCCGCGTGATGGCGCGAGGGGCCGTCAGGATGCCCTTGTCCTCTCTCCTCTCGTTGATGAGGTAAAAGGGATGATTGCCCCGTTTGCAGTACTCCTCGCAGGCATAACAGGTGACGCAGTCCTGCAGCACCGGAGAATCTTCACCCCGGAAGATTTTGACCATCTCTTTCCTGGCCGGATCGGCTTCAAAGTTCAGGTACTGGCACTGAACCAGACAGGCCCCGTCCGGGCAGCCCAGACAGCGCTTTTCATCGAACTTGAGCTGATACATCAAGACCTCCTTTCAAAGACCCTCTTCTTTTTTCTCCTGGAAAGTAAATTAATCCAGGCGTTTGAGCTTTTCCGGATAAGATTTGGCAAGGTCCACATAAAGCTGCTTGCCCCAGGTCCAGAATTCCTTGTGCCTCGGTTGAACGTCTCCGATAACCTTTGCCGGAACGCCGGCAACGAATTTTCCCGCCTCGACCCGGGTCTTGCTGGGAAGAACAGAACCCTCCGCGACAATGGCCCATTTTCCGATCATCACTTTCAGGCTGAGTACCGAACCCATACCGATCACGGCGAAATCATCGATCCGGTCGGCATGGAGAATGGCCCCGTGGCCGACCGTAACCCTTTGCCCGAAGATGCTCAGACCGTCCGGCTCGATGTGAACCACAGCATTTTCTTCAATGGCGGTTCCCGGCCCGATACGGATGCTCCCGTAATCACCTCTTAAGATGACCCCGTGGCCGATGTAGCACCCGTCCCCGATTTCGACATCTCCGATCACCCGGGCGGAATCGCTGATGTAAGCGTCCTTTCCTATTCTGGGTATCCGGTCACCGAATGAATAAATCGCCATGCGACGGACTCGCTCCTTTCCTCCTGCAGATCTTTACCATATTTATTTACCCACCGATACGGTTCATCGGCCGCACGCATTTGCGGGGATTGTTCAAGTCGAGGCTGTGGCCCCTGGGTTTGTTTAAAATCGTATCCCGGATCAGCTCAGACAGATAGCGGTCTCCCCGCCCCTCCCTCAATGGGGCCTTGAGGTCCGTTTCCTGGTCTGAAAAGAGGCATCCACGCAGTTGACCGTCCGCCGTCAGGCGGAGCCGATTGCAGGTCTCGCAGAAATGGTGACTCAATGCCCCGATCAATCCGATCTTGCCCCTGGCGCCTTCGAGGATGTACGTTTCCGCAGGGCCCGCCATCGATTCGGATTCCACACGCCGGACAGGCCCCAGGGTTGCAATCCGGTCCAGAATTTCCCGGCTGGAAATGAACCCCTTCATCCGGGCGTCGGCCGCCCCGATGGGCATCATTTCGATGAAACGCACATGATAGGGTTTCCGGTAGGTGAGACGTGCGAAATCCAGGATTTCATCATCGTTGAAGCCTTTCATGGCAACCACATTGAGCTTGATGGGGGCCATCCCCACGGATTCCGCCTCTTCAATCCCCTCCCAGACCTTCTCGAAGAAAGGACGCCGGGTAATGGTGTTGAATTTCTCAGCCTTCAGGGTATCCATGCTCACGTTGATCCGGCATATCCCGTATTTCCGAAGGTCACGGGCGAACTCTTTCAGAAGGACGCCGTTGGTCGTCAGGGTGATTTCTTTCAGGATTTCTATCCTGTTGAGCCTGTCAATAAAAGAAATAATGCCCCTGCGCACCAGGGGCTCCCCGCCGGTCAGCCGGATCTTTCGGATTCCATTGGCGACACAGAGCTCGACAAGATCGAGCATTTCTTCGTAGGTCAAAATTTCCCTGTGAGGAATAAAGGTCATCCCTTCGTCAGGCATGCAGTAAACACATCTCAGATTGCAGCGATCCGTCACGGAAAGACGCAGGTAGTTGATAATTCGGTGGTGTTTGTCCAGCAAATCGGCCTTTTGAGCCACAGTCATTAAGGAATGCCGTCCTTCAAAAGATTCTTCGTTCTCCTTTATCATGTTGATCAGGAAGTCTCCATAGCTTCTTGAATCTCTTCTGCCTGAATTCCTCGCATAACGGCCGCGCTGACAGAATGGTCCGCGCGGCCGTTATGGTGATAATTGCCTCGGTTTTTATTCCGCTGCCTTTCCGGATTCCAGCTCATCCAGACGCTTCTGGAGATAACTCAGCTCCGTTTTCAGGACGTCGGTCTCTCTTTTGAGCATCTGCTTTTCCACATCCGGATCAGGACCCTGATACGGAGCTGAATAGCCCGCAGGCCGCAACCACCCCCAAAAACCTCTTGCGAAAAACCGGTTCCCCCAGCCTCGGCCTCCGCCCCGAAATCCGCGCCCCAGGCCGTAACCGAGTCCAGGCGACGGTGCACCCGCAGGATAGCTGGCTCCCCCCCCGATCCATGAGCAGAATCCGGCTCCGCGTCCTGTCATCGGACCTCTTCCCATGGGTCCCGTTCCATCTCCTCTGGGCATGATGGTATCCTCCTTCCTTTAATTTGTTATTTCAAAAGATTTTTTATCTAACACGTTATTCTCTGGCCATTGGACTTCCGCACTGCTTGCATTTCTGCTCGGCGCAGGGAACTCCCAGCCTGTGTGGCTCCCGGTGGCCGCATTGCGGACAAACACAGTCTCCGCCGGGTCCAGCTGCAAGGGGCCCACCCATCCGGCCCAACCCACGGCCGCCACGTCCTCGACCCGGCCTGCCTCCCCCGCCCATGGGTCCCGTTCCATCTCCTCTAGGCATCATTCTGTCCTCCATTAATTATTGAATCCTTCTTATCAAAGGCTTCGACATTGATCTTTCTACAAACGAAGTACCTCACGAAGGGAAAACGACCTGTCACATTCCGGCATCCCCTCTACAAGGTAAAAGGCATTCTCTATGCCAATGTTTTAGTCTAAAGAGGATAGCAACCAACTATTTGAATACAGAAGATAATATGAATGAGAGGATGGGCGGTGAAAGATATGGAGTTGCTTATATGCTACTCTATTGAGAGGATACAGATGCAGATATGCACCCCTCTTTTTCCAGGCATGACCGTCCAACGGCGGAAATGGCCCCGCCTGTTTTCATGGAACGAAGGGGGCTGCTTTTGGGGGCAACGTTGCGGCCGTTATCTGTTTTCCGGGATCAGCACCATAATGGCTTCGCCCTTGGCGCGGATCTCGCCTTCGGCGGACAAGGCGGTGCTGACAATGATCTTCCGGCCCTTGATCTCGAGGACCCTTGATCTCAATTCGATGGGTTTTCCCATGGGCGTTGGCTTGAGGAAATCAATCTTGAGGGAAGCAGTCACATAGCGGGAAAGGGGTTTATCACCCAGGGCATGGCCGTCGTCGCGCAGCTTTGCAGCCGACGCCGTAGCTGCGCTGTGGCAGTCGATCAGTGAAGAGATAAGCCCGCCGTAGAAATAGCCCGGGAAACCACCCGTGAAGAAGGGTTCCGGAACGTAGCGGCAGACGCTTTCCTCTCCGTCCCAGTAGCTCTTGATCTGCAATCCGTCCTTGTTCAGTCGCCCACATCCGTAGCAATGGGCGAATTCATCCGGGTAGAAATCCTGGAAGGCTTTGTCCTCCATGTTTTATTTCCTCCTGTCCGGCCGCATCAACTGAGTCTCTGACTGTGCTCCATCGTCTTGTGCATGAAAATGTCGGGCCATTCCTCCATGGTGTTGGAGAGGCGCCACTCACTCATGGCCAGATATATCAGATTTCCTTCAGAATCAAGAGCAAGATTATTCCGGTACTGCTTTTCGAAGATCGCCAGCTTTTCCCGGTCCGCACAGGTGATCCAGCGGGCGGCGGCGTAATCCGCCGGCTCGTAATCCGCTTCAACGCCGTACTCGCTTAACAGGCGGGCCATGGTCACATCGAACTGAAGTACGCCCACCACGCCCAGGATGCAATCATTGTTTGAAAGGGGTCGGAAAACCTGGACAATCCCCTCTTCCGAAAGCTGGATGAGTCCCTTTTGCAGCTGTTTCATCTTCAGGGGGTTCTTCAGCCGTACCCGGCAGAAGTGTTCGGGAGCGAAGTTGGGAATTCCCGTGAATTTCAGCTCCTCCCCTTCGGAAAAGGTATCGCCGATCCGGATGGTCCCGTGGTTGTGAATGCCGATGATGTCGCCGGGATAAGCCTCTTCCACCGAGGCGCGATCCTGGGCCATGAAGATCGTCGCATTGGCCAGCGTCACCTCTTTGCCCAGCCGGTTATGGCGGACCTTCATTCCCCGGGTGAATTTTCCCGAGCAGATCCGGACAAAGGCGATCCGGTCGCGGTGTGCGGTATCCATGTTTGCCTGAATCTTGAAGGCAAAACCGGAAAACTCTTTCTCCGAGGGCAAAACTTCGCGGGTCGTCGCCAGGCGCGGACGAGGGCTGGGAGCAAGCTCCACGATGGCATCCAGCAGCTCCCGCACGCCGAAATTGTTGATGGCGCTGCCGAAGAAAACCGGCGTCTGGTTCGCCTTGAGAAAATGCTCATAGACAAAAGGATTGGCAGCGCCCTCCATCAGGTCGATGTCCTCGCGAAGCTCGGCGGCCTGGGTTCCCAACCGTTCGTCCAGCCCCGGATCATCGAGATCGTGGATGACGACAACCTCCCCGCCCCGGCTCGCAGCCCCGGGTTTGAAAAGCTGTAGCTCCCTGCGATACAGGTTGTAAACCCCGCGGAAGCTTTTTCCCATTCCAATGGGCCAGGACATGGGAACACACTCGATCTGAAGCTTTTTTTCGATATCGGCCATCAGTTCCAGGGGCGACAGGACCTCCCGGTCCAGCTTGTTGATGAAGGTGATCACCGGCGTGTTGCGGAGCAGGCAGATCTCCATAAGCTTCTCCGTCTGGGGCTCCACGCCCTTGGCCCCGTCAATGACCATGACCGCACTGTCCACGGCGGTGAGGACCCGGTAGGTATCCTCGGAAAAATCCCGATGCCCCGGCGTATCGAGGAGGTTGATTTCAAAATCCCGGTAATGAAATTTCATCACCGAGGTGGTAACGGAAATGCCCCGTTCCTTTTCAATGGCCATCCAATCGCTCGTGGCGTGACGGGTGGCCTTGCGGGCCTTGACGGTCCCGGCCAGCTGGATCGCTCCACCGAAAAGGAGCAGCTTTTCCGTCAGGGTCGTCTTTCCGGCATCCGGATGGCTGATGATGCCGAAGGTCCGGCGCCGTTCAATCTCTTTCTGGTGCATCGTTATTTCTTGAATCCTTTCTTCTGCAAAACCATGAAAAAAAAGCGGGCCTCATTAGGCCCGTTTCATGTTTTTTTATGATAAGGCACTGCTTATATTGGAAAGTTCCTATAGATAAAACGAACGTGAATGTCAATTAAATTCTATACCTGCCGCGAGGAGGATTCGAAAGAACGCCACCGGCTCCGTTGTCGGGAAGCTCCGGGAGAGACGTCCTGAAGGTGTGGTCAGTCTCCCGACCTGCCTTTGGTGCCTTCCCAAGACAGCGTCTGGCGGAGCAAGCGGCCCCGGTTCCCTCTCCGGGGGCCGTGTTCGTCTTTGCCCCGGGTCTTTCGCCGTCTGATTTTCTCCACTTTAAATTCAGGATGTGGAACATCGCGACAAAGAAGTGGCTCCGGCCCGGATTTCCGTCTTTCCGTCCTAATTCATGGCTGGAAATCCGCGTCTCAGAAAGGGGCGATAAAGAGGGTCTCCGATCAGAACCTGCTGCCATGACCAGAAGGGGTTTGACACGCCGTAACATTCTGCCAGGGCCGCCCGGCCGTCGAGGAGGCAGCTGAAGAAGACTTCGGGGGCGGGAAAAGACTGGAGATAAGGTTCCGCCACGGGGCCTACCGTTGCGCAAACGCCCTTCTCGAGCATGGCCTTGCACCAGACCGTTTTGCCCGGCGCCTTCAGGGTCGTGCACTCGGAACTGGCCACATGGAATCCCACGGCCCCCCGGACCCAGGTGAAGGCATCAACATATTTCCCAAGGCTGTACCAGCCGCAGTAAAGGGCTGCATCAGGCGCCTCGCCGGGCCCGAAGAGGGTCGGCTTGTCATTGACGACCACGTGCAGCTTCCTGCTTTTCCGAACCACGCGCGCCGTGTTGTGGATGGCCAGGTCGTACCGCTCGTAAGCCGACAACGTCTTGCCCTCTTTCGGAGCAGGCTTCTCAGGCCACCGCGTATCAAAATAGGCCCGGCCGGGAAGTCCGTACACCTCGGCGTACATGCTGTCGTCGATGATGCGGCGGACAATCGAGGGATCCGGTCCGTCCAGGCGGCTTACCAGGACGGGGCGCCGGGGCATATTCTTTATTTCCTTTCCCTGAAAGTTGAAATAATACCTGTTGGGAAGCCATCCATCCAGCTCAGGGGATTTTTCCCTGACCAGGGCCAGTTCTGAATCGACGGAGGCCCCCCAGTGGGTCCTGCTCAGGATCTGAATCTTTCTCCTCAGTTCCGCCAGTTTCGCCTGGATTTTCCGGGATTCTTCAGGCTGTTTCTTTCCGGCCAGATTCTTCCGCTGCGTCCATTCCTTCACAGCAGCCCGAAGATTCTTGAGATCGGAACCCTCCATCCGGGTCAAAGGCGGGGGAAGAACGCGCAGGGGCATGCCGTAGATGAGGGTGATGCAGTTGAACCGCCTTCCCTCGGGGTCGTTTTTTTCCAGAAAGCTTCTCAGCGGCCCGGCGATCTGCTCATCGTAGTCTCTCCTGCCCACTGTCTCACTGGTGGAAGTCCTGACCAGGAACAGGTTCGCCGATGGCACCGCGCGCCTCTCCATATAATAGCGGGCAAGCTCCAGACTCTCCGGAACGGCGCTGTTGGCTACGACGAGAAGCTCATCGGCCACGAGTGCATGGCTGTCAGACCGGCCCAAAACAAGGAGGAGGAAAAGCAGAAAGAGCTGGAAAGCGAGTACTTTTCCAGTACTCCGGGATAATCCCGCAAAAAACGGTATGGCACGCATGGTTCAGCCTCCGCCTGACTTTCTTTTCAGCGCCCTTCTCAAGTCCAGCGCCCTTGCGGCCGGCCCGTTCATTCCGTCCGGCTCCCGCCCCGAATCGCGGCAACAAATCCGGGCTCTTCAAGTCGATTCATGACAGGCCTTATAAATCAATCGGCGTCTCTTTACAATTGCCAATTCCCCTCTTCTCATTTTTCCTATTGACTATTTGAAACATTTATTTAAAATACTCATTCTAACTTAAGCTCATGCGAGGACGTTCATGAAGATTTCGAGGGAAGGGGCTGCAAAGACCCGCCAGAGCCTCCTGACAACGGCTGGTGAAATTTTTGGTGAAAAGGGCTACCGGGAAACCACGATTGCAGAAATCTGCCGGCGGGCTGGAACCAACATTGCAGCGGTGAACTATCACTTCGGCAGCAAGCAGGCCCTGTACATCGAAGCCTGGCGGCAGGCCTTTTCCGAATCCATTCAGGCCTACCCCCCCTCCGGTGGGGTGAGCGGAGATGCGCCGCCGGAAGAACGCCTTCGAGGCCAGGTCAGGGCGATCCTGAGGCGGATCACGGACCGGAACAACAGGGAGTTTCTGTTCATGCAGCGGGAAATGGCCAATCCCACGGGGTTGCTGGAAGAGGTTCTCCGCGAGGAGATCGCCCCCCTGCAACAGAGGACGGAAGCCCTTGTTCGCGAGCTTCTCGGCGTCATGGTTCCCGAGCAGGAGGCAAAATTCTGCGAACTGAGCATCATCAGCCAGTGCATGAATCCCGTCGTGGCAGCCAGAGGCCGTGGGGAAAAAAACGGCGGGCGGAACAGCCCACTGGACATTGAAGACCTGGAGGCTTATGCGGATCATGTCGTCAATTTTTCGCTGGCCGGAATTCGGGCCGTGCGTAATGCATGGGAAGTAAGGAACAGGGGTAAAAAAGCCGGGAGACCGTCCGTCTCCCTCAAAGGTGGAAACCGCAGACCATGAACATACCTCGGACAACAATCGGCCGCAACGCGATGGCCCAAGCTTTCTGGGCGGCGGTGGCGGGAATTCTCCTGATCCTGGCGGGCTGCGCCACGGTAGGACCCGACTATGTCCCTCCCGGAATGGATCTGCCGGGAAGCTGGAACAGCCCCCTTAAAGGCGGCCTGAGGGCCGGGGAAGAACCTTCCGCATCGCTGGCCGGATGGTGGAAGACCCTGAACGATCCGGATCTCTCAAGCCTGACTGAGCGTGCGCTGGCAGGCAACCGCGATCTGAAGCAGGCCCAGGCGCGTGTCCGCCAGGCGCGCGCCAACCGGGGCATCATCCGGGCCGGGCTCTTTCCAACGCTGGATGCATCGGGCTCCGCCACCCGGAGCCGCAGCAGCGAAGAGGCCGGAATGGGAACAACCCGGAACTTTTACATGGCGGGGCTTGACGCCGGGTGGGAACTGGACCTCTTCGGCGGCATCCGGCGCTCCGTGGAGTCGGCTGATGCGGAGCTGGAAGCCAGTCGGGAGGATCTGCGCGACGTGCTGGTTTCCCTTCTCGCCGAGGTGGCTCTCAACTATGTGGATGTCCGCACCTATCAGGCCCGGCTGAGTGTGGCGGAAAGTAATCTGGCAACGCAGAGCGAAACCTTCGACCTGACCTCATGGCGGCAGCAGGCCGGCTTGAGCGACGAGGTGGCCGTTCAGCAGGCCCGCTACAACCTTGAAAGAACCCGCTCGCAGATACCGACCCTGCGGACAGGCCTTGAAGGGGCCAAAAACAACCTGGCCATCCTGCTCGGGGAGCCGCCGGGGAAAATACACGCTGAGCTGGAAGAGCGCAAGCCGATCCCGGCCGTCTCTCCCTCCCTTGCCGTGGGTGTTCCGGCGGATGTCCTTCGCCAGAGGCCTGACGTGCGCAGGGCTGAGCGTCAGCTGGCGGCTCAAACCGCACGCATCGGCGTGGCTGAGGCGGAGCTCTATCCAAGACTGACCTTGAGCGGCTCCATCGGCCTGGAGTCCCTTTCCTCCAGCAGCCTGTTCTCCTCTGGAAGCCGGACGGCCAGCGGAGGGATCGGAATTTCATGGAGGATCTTCGATGCCGGCGCGATACGGCAGAACATCGAGGTTCAGAGCGCCCTCCAGGAGCAGCACCTGATGGCCTATGAAGCAGCGGTTCTAAACTCCCTCAAGGAAGTGGAAAACACCCTCACCGCCTTTGCGGAAGAGGAGCAGCGCCGGCAGGCCCTGGAGGCGGCGGTCCAGGCGGCCCGAAAGGCGGCGGAACAGTCCGGTTTCAAGTACCAGACCGGCCTCACGGATTTCGACAGTGTTCTGGAGGCCCAGCGCTCCCTTTTGACCTTTCAGGATGAACTGGCCCAGAGCGATGGAACGGTTGTTTCGAATCTCATTCGCCTCTACAAGGCCCTGGGCGGCGGATGGATCTCTCTGGACCCTGACAGCAAACATTGAAGGTAGAATTAAGGAAGAAAGGAAATGAAAAAGTCCCCTGACATAGCCGATAAGGCCACAGATACCTCTGAAATTTCAAAGCTCCTCGAAGTTGATTCCTCACCAGGGCGCTTTTCGGCTTGGAAGAGATGGCGGATTCCGGTCCTGCTGCTGATCGTATTGGTGGCGGCTGTCGCCCTCATCGCCTCCTGGAAGGGACGAAATGCAGCAGGATCGGTGCGCTACGAAACGCAGCAGGTGCAGCGCGGTGACCTCACCGTGCTTGTCACCGCCACGGGCACCCTCCAGCCCACCAATTCCGTTGAGGTGGGCAGCGAACTGTCCGGAACCATTCGATCGGTGAAGGTCGACTTCAATGACCATGTAAAAGTCGGCCAGATCCTGGCCATCCTGGACACCTCCAAGCTGGAAGCAACCATCACCCAGTACCGTGCCGCTCTGGATTCGGAAAAGGCAAAAGTTCTCCAGGCCGACGCCACCGTTGCGGAAACCCGGGCAAAACTGGCTCAGTTCAAGCGGGTCTGGGAGCTCAGCAACGGCAAAGTTCCCTCGCAGACGGAGATGGATGCCGCCGAAGCGGCCTATTCCCGTGCCAGGGCCAATGCGGCCAGCAGTCGTGCGGCTGTTTCCCAGGCCCAGGCCTCACTTTCCGCCAGTGAAACAGACCTGTCCAAATCGGTGATCCGATCCCCCATCAACGGCATCGTCCTCAACCGTAGCGTCGAGCCCGGCCAGACGGTAGCCGCTTCCATGACCACGCCTGTTCTGTTCAAACTCGCAGAGGATCTGGCGGAGATGGAACTGCAGGTGAATGTCGATGAAGCTGATGTGGGAAAGATCCGTGAGGGGCAGAAGGCCACGTTTACCGTAGACGCCTGGCCGGACCGCATCTTCCCGGCTCAGGTCGTGCAGGCCCGTTACGGTTCTACGACCACGGAAGGCGTTGTGACCTATACGACCATCCTCAATGTGGACAATTCGGATCTGTCCCTCCGGCCGGGGATGACCGCTACGGCGAGCATCACGGTCAACAGCGTGGAGAGCGCCATCCTGATTCCCAACAATGCGCTCCGCTTTACGCCGCCAATCCAGGCGGAGAAGAGGCCTTCCGGAGGACTGGTGGGCATGCTGCTGCCGCGCCCGCCCCGTCTTTCGTCCACGCCGCGCGAGAATTCCGCCGGCAAAAAGGGGCAGCAGGTCTGGGTTCTGCACGATGGGCAGCTCAAGGCGGTCCCGGTCACCGTCGGGGCCACCGATGGCGTTGTGACGGAAATGCGTTCCGGTGATCTCCGGCCGGGAATGGCGGTGGTGACCGATTCCGTGCTGGGGGCGAAATGAAGGACCTTTCCGGACACCCCCTGATCGTTCTAAAGGGGGTCACCAAAATCTTCGGTGAAGGACAGGCGGCGGTAGAAGCGCTGCGCGGCGTTGATCTGCGCATCGATACGGGGGAATTCGTCGCAGTCATGGGACCCAGCGGGTCCGGCAAGTCCACCTGCATGAATATCGTGGGCTGCCTGGATACGCCCACTGCGGGAAGCTACCTGTTCAAAGGGATTGACGTCGGGCAATTAAGCCGGAATTCGCGCGCCCTTCTGCGGCGCCATTACCAGGGATTCGTCTTCCAGGGTTTCAATCTTCTGAACCGCACCTCTGCCCTGGAAAACGTGGAGCTTCCCCTGATCTACCGCGGGATTTCCGCTGCACAGCGGAAGGAGCAAGCTTTACGGGCCCTGGAAACGGTTGGGCTCAAGGGATGGGAACGGCTGACCCCCGGAGAGCTGTCGGGAGGCATGCAGCAGCGGGTCGCCATCGCCAGGGCCATTGTGACCGGACCGACAGTGCTGCTGGCCGACGAACCCACGGGGAACCTCGATACGGCCCGCAGCCGGGAAATCATGGACCTCCTCACCCTGCTGAACCGCGATTCGGGAATTACGATCATCATGGTGACCCATGAACCGGACATGGCCACCTATGCAAGGCGCATCATCCACTTTCTCGACGGAACAGTTGCTTTGGATGAAAAAACAGGAGGGGAAAACTGATGCTGGGGAACTCCATTCTGCTGGCCTTTCGTGAAATCCGGCGCAATGTCCTTCGATCCTTTTTAACCATTTTGGGGATTGTGATCGGAGTTGCCGCCGTTATCATCATGGTGACCATCGGCGGAGGGGCGACCGTTCAGGTTTCGCAGCAGATTTCCAACCTGGGCAGCAACCTGCTTATGGTGACGCCGGGAAAACGGCTGGGACCCGGCCAGACGTCCGAAACGGTCCCCTTCAAGACGAGCGATGTCGAGGCCATCGCCCGGGACGTCTCCTCCATTGCCGCCGTTGCACCGGTTTCGTCCCGGAGCCTGCAGGCCGTCGCCGGCAATTCGAACTGGTCAACAACCGTCACGGGAACGGAAACTTCATACTTCAAGGTGACCAAACGGTCCATCCGCTCCGGCCGGACCTTCAGTGAAAGCGAACTGCGTTCAGGTGCGGCGGTCTGTATTCTGGGAGACACCGTCCGCAGAAAGCTCTTCGGAAACCAGGATCCCCTGGGTGAAAAGATCCGCCTGGAGAAGCTCTCCTGCACGGTAATCGGCCTGATGGAGCCTAAAGGACAGAGTACCATGGGAACGGACCAGGACGACCTGGTGGTGATTCCCCTGCGGACCCTTCAGCGGCGCGTCACCGGAAGCACGAACATCGGCCTGATCCAGGTTTCGGTCCGCGATGGGGCGTCGACGGAAAAGGTCCAGAAGGAAATCGTACAGCTGATGCGGGAACGCCGTCATCTCGCCCCCGACGAAGATGATAACTTCAACGTCATGGACATGAAGGAGATCACGAAGATGCTGACCGGAACGACGCAGTTGCTGACGGCCCTGCTGAGCGCCGTGGCGGCGGTCAGTCTGCTTGTGGGCGGCATCGGCATCATGAATATCATGCTGGTGTCGGTCACCGAACGCACCCATGAAATCGGCATCCGCCTTGCCATCGGCGCCCTGGAACGGGAAGTGCTGATGCAGTTTCTCGTGGAGGCAGTGGTCCTGTCGTCCTTCGGCGGTCTGCTCGGCATCGTACTGGCCCTTGCCGGATCCGTCTGGCTTTCCGGCCTGCTCCGCGTGCCCTTTGTCTTCAATGCGGGGATCGTAATGATTGCCTTCCTCTTTTCGGCGGCCGTCGGCGTGATCTTCGGCTATTTCCCGGCCCTCAAGGCAGCCCGCCTCGATCCCATCGTGGCCCTGCGGCATGAATAATTCACAAGGGCCGGCCGGAGACAGCTGACCTTCTCCATCGCCATGGCCGGAGCGGGAAGCCGCCTGGTACTGCGGCCCGCGGAGATGGTAGCCATACCATTCTCCGTCGGCGTTTACTCCCCAGGGTAACATGAAAAAGAGTACAAGGATGCCCTGTCCCGGATGCCTGACTGGAAAAGTTGCGACCAGACTTTTCAGGTCCCCCCCCGGTATTCCATGAGAGGATTTAACCTTCTGATCGAGGCTTTTCCCTTGAGGGGCTCAATATAAACGGCAGTGCTTCCATTGATGTTGGGCCTTACTATCAGCTTTGCCTTTTCCGGAACAGTGAATCAGCGGGCATCAGGATCAAGATCAATCAAGCGGTAAATCCTCAGACGCCTGCCGCTCACCACCAGCATTGAATCATCCGGTGAAAATGCCAGATCAACACCCCCAAAATAATCCTCTCTCCCAACCAGATCATCAATCGGTACAGCCACCAGCTCTTTCCCCTCGTCAACGCTCCACAAACGAAGATCGCTGCGACTTTTTCCGACAGGTATCAGAAAAACATTCGGCAACAGGGCTTCCATCTGTCCGAGCAGGGCTGCCGCCAGATATCTCCCGTTGCAGGACAAAGCGACTCCTCCGCTGCTTAGGGATGGAAGGCCACCCTGGATACCGAACTCGGCATCCTTCAAGGGGAGCTCCCTTCCTGAATCGAACTCCCAAACCCGGATCGCATAACCCAACCCCTTGTTGCAGGGAATCACCACCCGATTGCCATCGCGAGAAAGGGCATGGGCAGGCAACAGCCTACCGTCGCATGCTCCCGGCAATTCCCGGATCTCAGCAGTGTTTCGATCCCAGATATAGATTCTGGAAAACCCGAAATGCTTTTTTCGAACCCGAAATACAATAATCCGTCCGTTTTCTGAACTGCAAACGGGATTCTCCTGTGCAAGCCAGCTTGCCGTTGAAAGAGCCATTAATGCATCCCAGAACGGCGGAGGCGAAACATCCTCTAAACGCTTCCAGTTCATCAGGCCATTCCACCGCTGCCGTACTCCATTCCAGCAAAGGACCGAAAACTCCGTCTCGTCACCTGAAAAATGCGCATCGAGCAAGGCAGAGCTCCGGTAGCCGGGCGCAATGGCCCATTCCCGCGCCCACAGCCAACCACCTCGCGGTTCGACCGTTGCCACAGCGTCGCAGCTTAAATCACGTATCGTCATTCCGCTCCGCAGATCCCACAGTTCAACCCTCTGAATATCGTCCCGTACGGCCTCCGGGGATGACATTTTCACCGGAGATGAAGGTCGCGGACTCTTACCGGACATACTGCCAAGATAATTTTCGATCCAGCCCTGATACGACTCAATGACGAGGAAACGTCCACGAGGAGAAAAGCTCAAACGTCTTGGTCTTCGAGTCGGTTTGAGGCTGTAGACCTGCGTCAGGTCAGAGCTGCGAAAAATACGGACCAGATTGTTGCCGGAATCATAGGCGGCGAGCAGAGCGCCGGTAGAGTCAAAAACCGGAGACGAAAAAGCGCCGGAGTGTTCCGCTTGCGCAGTCTCAAGGGCCACATGGCGCTCTTCACGGGGGTGCAGAGGGACAGTTGAGACCGGCACGGGCAGGCAGCCATAGGTAACCGCCGTAAAGGAAAGAACGATCAGCCACTTATGGAAAGACTTTCGAGTAACCATCTGTTTATCGAATTATGCTCAATGCCGATAATTTAAAATCCTTCCGGCAAATTCCAGTTTCCGACTTTTGCATGAAATTCTTCGCTCCATCCGATTGCCGGGTCTCATCAGATGGCCTCAACGATAATCATTTATACTCTCAATATGTACTGGTAATCAATAGATTGATTGCTCATGACGGGTCACTGGTGCCAAGACGGATGGATTGAAAATCAGGCCGGAAAGTCACTGCGTTTCAGGGAAGGAGAGACCAATCGAAAAATCAGCGATCAGTCTCCACCCGTGGCCTGGGCGTTGCCGCCAACATGGCGATCTTCTTCCCATCTGAACAATCGGACCTTGACAACTGCGAATTGATGGCCATTTTATCGGCGCAAAACGTTTTATCCCCATGCCCGCATATTCGGGAATTATACATTACGACGTGACGGAGGATTTATGGAAAGCCGCAAAGAAACGCACCCGTTTAAGACGGAAATCAATCAACTGATGAACATCATCATTCATTCTCTTTACTCCCACCCTGAAATTTTTCTCAGGGAACTGATTTCCAATGCATCCGACGCGATCGACAAACTCCGCTTCAAGGCACAGATGGAGCCCGATATTCTCGGGACGGACACGGAATTCAAAATCGTCGTCAAGCCCGACGCAGGCAGGAGAATCCTGGAAGTCGCCGACAACGGGATCGGCATGACCTACGATGAGGTTGCGGAAAACATCGGAACAATCGCCAAAAGCGGTACTGCGGTCTTTGCAGAGGCTATGAAAGCGGCGAAAAAAAACGACGCCCTTCTCCCTGAACTGATCGGTCAGTTCGGAGTGGGCTTCTACAGCTCATTCATCGTTGCCGAAAAGGTCACCCTGATCACCAAAGCGGCCGGAAGCGACAGGGCCGTCCGATGGGAATCTTCCGGGGACGGCTCCTACACGATTGAAGAAACGGAAAAGGCCACCCGGGGCACGTCGGTGATCCTGAAGCTCAAAGAGACGGAGGAAGGCGGCCAGGACTTCACCTCGGAATGGACCATCCGGAATATCGTAAAAAAGCATTCGGACTTTGTCGCCTACCCGATTGTCATGGATGTGAAAAGGACCAAGCCCGTTCTGGACGCGGAGGGCAAACCCGATTCCGGCAGGACGGAAACGGTCGTCGAGGAGGAGACCTTGAACTCGATGAAGGCCATCTGGGCCAGGGACAAGTCCGAGGTTTCAGAAGAAGAATACAACGAATTCTACAGCCACATCAGCCATGACTGGAACCCTCCCCACTCCCGCCTCCATCTCAAGCTTGAAGGCACGACGGAATACAGCGCCCTGCTGTACATCCCCTCCAAGCTGCCTTTCGATTTCTTTCTCCACGAAGGGAAGCACGGCATCAATCTGTACAGCCGGCGCGTCTTCATCATGGAAAACTGCACCGACCTGATGCCGCCTTATCTGGGCTTTATCAAGGGCGTCGTCGATGCGCCGGATCTCAACCTGAATGTGAGCCGCGAAATTCTGCAGCAGAATGCCCTGGTGCGGAACATCAGGACGAACCTCGTAAAGAAGCTGCTGGACATGCTTGCCGGCATGGAGAAGGAGAAATACGAATCCTTTTACGGAGAATTCGGCCATGTCCTAAAAAGCGGCATCTCCGCGGATTTCGAAAACCGGGAGAAGATCGCTTCTCTTCTGCGGTACAAGACGACAAAATCCGACGGGCAGTGGAGCTCCCTGCAGGAGTACGTCAGCCGGATGATGCCGGATCAGAAGGAGATTTACTACATGACCGGGGAGAATCTGACGATGCTCCTCAACAGCCCCCACCTTGAGCAGCTCAAGGAGAAGGGCTACGAGGTCCTGCTGATGACCGACCCCGTCGATGAATGGGTCATCCGTGATCTGCATGAGTTCGAGAAGAAGGGCTTCCGGAGCGCCGAGAAGGGCGACCTGGACATCAGCGAGATCGATGAAAAGAAGAAGGATGTCTATAGCGCCCTGTTTGGCTGTATTCAATCCGCCCTGGATGACATGGTAAAGGACGTGAAACCGTCCACACACCTGAAAGAATCGATCGCCTGCCTTTCGGGCGACCCACACGACATGAGCGCCTTCATGGAGAAAATCCTCCGTGCAAACGGCCAGGAGGTGCCACGGACCAAGCGGGTGCTTGAATTGAACATGGACCATCCCCTGCTTTCACGGATGAGGGAAATCCATGAAAAGGACCATGAGGCCCCTGTGCTGAAAGACTACAGCCAGTTCCTCTATGACATGGCCGTCATCTCCGAAGGCGGCAGGCTGGACAATCCCTCCCGCTTCAGCAAAATGATCGGGGATCTGGCGACAGGCTCCGTTGCCGATTGAGAAACGCCCTGAGCAAGCTACGGACCCGGATGCCGCTTCAGTCCGCCAAAATCACCACGGCCACCGGATCCTTCCTTTCTCTTCCGGGACCCCAGGGATGAGAACGAAGCAGCCCGTGAACAGCAGAGGGCAGCACAGTTTTTCAGGGCGTATCCTCCATTGTCCCCGTATCATCTCCACCGCTTTTCGCCGGAGGAGCTGCCTCGATCCCGCGGGGACGGAAGGATTTCACGGGGCGCTTGCACAGAAACGGAGAGCTATGGAACGGAAAGACTACTATGATGTACTGGGATTGAAGCAGGATGCCACCCAGAAGGAGATCCGGGACGCCTACCGGAGGTTGGCCCTGCTGCACCATCCGGACAGGAACAGGGACAATCCGGAAGCGGCGGACCGGATGAAGGAGATCAACGAGTCCTACGCCGTGCTTTCCGATCCCCGCAAAAGAGGCGAATATGATGCGCTCCGGCAGGCCTACGGATCATCGGCCTACAGCCAGTTCCGGCAGACCCATTCCGATCAGGATATCTACAGGGGCTCCGACATTTCGCAGATCTTCGAGGAGCTCAGCCGTGCCTTCGGTTTCAGGGGATTCGACGACATCTTCCGGGAATCCTATGGCGCCGGATATCGGACCTTTGAATTCAGAAAGCCGGGGGTATTCGGCCGGGTCGTAGTGAGAGGCTTCGGGAACAGGCGCGGTACGGGAGGCATTGCCTCCCCCGGCGGCTACATGGAAAAGCTGATCCGATACGGCCTGAAAAAGAAGTGGGGCATTGAACTGCCTGAAAAGGGAGGGGACCTTCAGGATTCCATCGTTCTTTCCCCCGGCGAGGCCCGGTTAGGCGGAAAGGTGCGATATTTGTCCGCCAGGACGGGGAGGAAGCTGTTTGTAACCGTTCCCCCGCACACGCGGACGGGGCAGCAACTTCGCCTCAGGGGGATGGGGGGGGCCGGCCGTGCCGGCGGAGAGGACGGAGACCTGTATCTGAACGTCCGCATTCGAAACCTCTTGATACAGAAGGTAAAAGATTTCATCACCACCCTCTGGTCTCTTGTAAAATTCCGATAAGGAGTTTACAGAAAGAGCCTGGACGCGGACAGCGCGACCCCGGAATGCCCGTCTTTCCGGGCTGGACACAAAAACCGGCATATCTTTCAACGAACTTTTGTGATACAAAAGGCGAAAAAGCCCTATGGATTCCCGAAACGGAGGACCCAATGGAAAAGGCATGGCAGGATGTGCTCGACAGGTTTTCTTACGGAATCTATCTCGTCACCGTTTCATCCCCCGAGGGCGTTAACGGCATGATCACCTCCTGGGTGACCCAGTGCTCCCATGAGCCGCCGCGGGTTGCCCTGGCCATCCGGAAGAACAGACTCTGTCACGAACAGATCCGGGAATCGGGAACCTTCTGCATCAATGTCCTCCCCCGCGAATCCGCTGAAAGAATCCGCCAGTTCAAGATAGCGGACTGGCGCAAGAAATTCGATGCGTGCAGCTACAGTCCCTCGCCGTCCGGGCTTCCCGTCCTGGACGGCTGCATTGGTTATCTGGACTGCACGGTGGATCATACGATCGGCACCGGCGACCATACCCTCTTTATCGGGACGATTCAGGCGGGAGGCATGATCTTGAGCGGCAGAACCGCCCCCCTGACAACGGCCGACTACGGCGGCGTGTACCGGGGCGAGAAGTAACCGGATTCGCTTTTTTACAGCGTTCCTCCATAACGCGTCCCTGAACACCGGGGAGGTTTTCTTCGGTAGCCGGAACTCCATGAAAGCTGGACCATGAATCGGATTCTGATCCTCTTTACCCACCCCCGCTTTGAAAAATCGCGCGTCAACCGGGCGCTGCTGAAAGATATCGGCCAACATCCGGCGGTAACACTTCATGACCTGTATGAACGCTACCCGGACTTCAACATCAGCGTGGAACGGGAAAAGGAGTTGCTGCTGGAGCACCAGGTCATTGTCTGGCAGCATCCCATCTACATGTACAGCGCCCCGGCGATGCTCAAGCAGTGGATCGATCTGGTCCTCGAACACGGATGGGCTCACGGCGAAGGGGGAGACGCCCTGAAGGGAAAATGGATTTTCAACGCCGTCTCGTCGGGCGGAGCGAGAAGCGAGTATGCTGCAAACGGCTTCAACCGTTTTTCCATGGGCGAGATCCTCATTCCCTTTCAGCAGACGGCCACCCTCTGCAGGATGATCTACCTGCCGCCTTTTGCCGTTCAGGGAACTTACCGGCTGACGGATGCGGACCTGGAGCATTATGCCGCACGGTATCTCGGCCTTCTGAACCGGCTGTCGCAGTCGGATCCGGACGCCGAATTCATCCGAACCTTTCCTTTTCTCAACGATTGGCTTCTTTTCGAAGCCGGGGAAACAAACCATGACCAGCACCCTTCTCCATGACGCCCTCCTCTATCTGGCGGCGGCGATCGTTTTCGTCCCGATTGCCAAACGAATCGGAATGGGATCGGTCCTCGGCTATCTGATTGCAGGCATCATCATCGGCCCCTTCTGCCTGTGCCTTGTCGGCGGCGAGGGGAAGGATGTCATGCATTTTGCCGAATTCGGCGTGGTGATGATGCTCTTTCTCATCGGCCTTGAACTGGAGCCCTCCCATTTCTGGAGAATGCGCCAGCTTATCCTGGGGACGGGAATCCTGCAGGTCGGTCTGACCACCCTGCTCTTTGTGGCCCTGTTCCTTCTGCTCGGATTCTCCTGGACGGCGGCCCTGGCCATTGGTCTGGCCTTATCCATGTCGTCCACGGCGATCGTCCTCCAGACCCTGAGGGAAAAGGGGCTGGCGGCGACGCAATCGGGAAGGTGCTCCTTTGCCGTGCTCCTGTTCCAGGACATTTCCGTCATCCCCATCCTGGCGCTCCTTCCCCTTCTGGCCGTTTCCGGCGTTCCGTCCCATGGGGAAGATTCCGCCTCCTTTTTCCAGGGTCTGCCCGGATGGGCCCAGACCATCGCCCTGCTTCTGGCCATCAACCTCGTGGTCGTCAGCGGACGGTTCCTGATCGTCCCCTTCCTGAGGTTTATCGCCCGTCTTCACCTTCAGGAATTATTCACCGCCTCGGCACTGTTCATCGTGATCGCCACCGCTACCCTCATGAGCCTGGTCGGGCTCAGCCCCGCCCTGGGAACCTTTCTGGCGGGGGTCGTTCTGGCCAACAGCGAATACCGGCATGAGCTGGAAAGCGATATCGCCCCCTTCAAGGGGATTCTGCTCGGCCTGTTCTTCATCTCTGTGGGGACCTCCATCAACTTCAGCCTGATCCTCAACGAACCCCTGAAGATCCTCGCCCTCGTATTCACAGTGATTGTCGGAAAGGCCGTCGTTCTCGCCCTCACGGGGAAGCTGGCGCGGCTGAGCTTTGATCAGAATCTGCTCTTCAGTATCGGCCTCGCCCAGGTCGGAGAATTTGCCTTTGTCCTCTTTTCCTTCATCAGCCAGCTTTCCATCCTGTCGCTGGAATGGACGGACACGATGATGGCCGTCACCGCGCTGAGCATGACGGCCACCCCTGTCCTGCTGCTGCTCAATGAGCGCCTGATTCAACCCCGTTTCGGTACTCAAGAGAAAGTCGAGACGGAACCCGAAGGCATCGACCTCCACGCCCCGGTCATCATCGCAGGTTTCGGCCATTTCGGCAGCACGGTGGGAAGGTTTCTTAGGGCAAACGGGATCCACGCCACCATTCTCGACAACGATTCCGACCGCGTGGACCTGCTGAGGAGAATGGGGTGCAGGGTTTTCTACGGGGATGCCACGCGCGTGGACATCCTCAAATCCGCCGGAGCCGATGAGGCCAGGATTCTCGTTGCCGCCATCGGTTCTCCGGAAATCAATGCAGATCTCATCGAAAAGACCGGGAAGCTTTTCCCCCATCTCACGATCATGGCCCGCACCGAAAACAATCAGGACGCCTATCATCTGATGGACATGGGGGTATCCCATATTTACCGGGAAACCCTTGACACCGCCGTGCGCCTGGGGGTCGATGCCCTGGTTAAACTGGGCTTCCGAAGGTACAGCGCCACGCGTTCAGGGCAGAATTTTATCCGCTACGACGAAGCAACCTTACTCAGGCTGGCGCCACACTCCCATGACAAGGACACCTATATAGACCATTTCCGGGAGGAGATTCGCAACCAGGAGGAAATGCTGTCCAGCGACCTGGATTTCGATCACAAGCATTACGACCACGCCTGGGACAGCGAGTCCCTCCGGGAAGAATTCGACCACCCTACAGAATCCAGGCCTGCGGCCAAGGAAAGCAGGAGGAAGGACTCTGTTTCTTCCGACTCTTCTGAAGAGCGTTAAGGAAAATGCCGGGGAGGAAAAGCCCTGGCTGAGGGTTGAGCCTGTAAAGGAAACAGGCCGTTTTTCGATGCAGGGTGACCGGAACGCCTGTTATGGTCCGCAGCTTATGGCTGAGAGGAACATATCCCGCAATTCTTCCATGAACGTTATGTCAGACTGGGTGATGACCGGCTCAGGGGTTTTTCTGTCCCCATAGAACAAACCGATACAACCCTTTGGAGAAATCAGGGGGTAGATGAAAAATGATGGTGCAAGAAAAAAACACCTGTACCAGTCGGGAAGAATTTTCAAGATGTTGGGGTTGGCGGAATTGTCGATAATGACGCCCTTGCCCTGGGCGATCACAATGTTGAAGAGATCCGAAGACCGGCTGACCCGGAAGTGAAAACGCTGAACAATCTCCTCGACACTTTCCCCCAGCCCGAAACGAGCCGCCATCGTTCCCTGTTTCGTGTCCCGCAAGCAAAAGATGACGCGGTTCAATTCGAATCCTCGGTACATGGTTTCGAGGATCATGCAGAGAACATCGTTGAGACGGTAAGAGCCCTTCATGACCTCTTTGATCTCCTGCAGGCCATTGGCCAGAACGCCGCCCCTTGCCTCCAGACCGGACGGGCCGGAAGTGGAAGCGCACGGATCGCGTCCGCTCGGAAGGGATGGATGTTCCGATTTCCCCAAGTTTTTGGCCTTCCGGGTTTCAGAGGGATGGCCTGGTTGGGATTTGAATAACTGTTTGAACCGATCGGCGGACTGCCTGTTGATCTTGCCAACATCCGCACAGGGGTTTCCATTCGTTGCGGTTGACTCGAGAAGCGATTTCATTTCAGCCGGCTGGATCGGGATTCTCTTCCCATAGCGCTTCAATACAGATGAAAGGACCTCGGCCCGTTCGGAGGATGGAGCGTTGATCAAGCTGGAAAGCAATTCATTGGAATAGCTGGACAGTAGCCGCAGGTTCCCCAATTCCGTTTTCGGCTGATCCAGGATCTGATCGGACAGGGGCTCCATACTTCGGACAATTTTATCCGGAAAATTCCAGGACCGCGAGACCGCCATTCCCAGATCATTATAGGAAACGCCCAGGACGGATGTGGAGGCCTTGACTTCATCGAGCTCCAGATCAACCATCCGCCTCTTGATCTCTTCATACTTGTCCGGGAAATAGCAGATGACCAGCATCTTGCCCAGATTGAAGAGCATGGAGCAGATAAAAACCTCTTCCTTGTCCGCCATTTTCATCTTCTCTGCGACACTTGCAGCCACAAGACCGCTCATCAGGGACGTCGAGGCAATCTCCTGCAGCTCTTTGACCTGAGAGTTGTTCTCCAGGTGATCAAAAATCATGAGGGTGGCCGCCATGATCCGGATCTTTTCAATGCCGAGGAGAAACATGGCCTTGGAGATGGTGGTAACCTTTCCGGATTGTCCGGCATAAAGGGCTGAGTTCACAATTTTGAGAAGTCTGTTTGTAAGAGAGAAGTCTTTCAGGATGATCTTGGCCAGGTCCCCGGCTGAAGAGAAATTGACCGATGTCAGGGACGAAAGTTTGGTGTTGATTTCGACGATGTGGCTGGAAAAGGCGGGGAGTTCACCCTTGCCGTGTATGATTCTCATCAGAAAATCGGCGGTCCCGCAGGCAGCCTGGTCGCTGTCCCCATGCCCTGGGGAATCAGGGCATTCCCCGGAAATCGGTTCGTTCGTCATGCCCCCGGTAAACCGGCCTTCCAAATGAGTGTCCAAGGTTTTCACCCTCTATAAAACGTTATAGGATGTTTCCTTCCCGGCAAGGCTTGAAAACCAGCGATTCCATTTCATGGCGATGTCGCTCCGGCCGATAGCAGGATTCCCGTTCCATTCGATCAATCATCTCATACCGCCGGCTGCTTGATTCCATGTCCTCGGACCCCGCATTCTTCATCACGGACGGGCAGAAGAAGTATTGATTACGGCCCTTCTGCTTTGCCTGATACATGGCGACATCCGCATTTTTGAGAAGCGTTTCCGCATCTTCACCATCTGACGGATATATGGCGACCCCGATGCTGGTCGTCAAAAAATAATCGCGGCCATTGAGCCTGAAGGGATCCCTGAAGCTGTTCAGCATCTTCTCTGCGACCAGCCTGATGGATTCAGCATGCCCTTGATTTGTAATCATGATCACGAACTCATCTCCGCCTATCCTGGCGACGACATCGGATTTTCGCACGATAGCGACCAATCGGTTTGAGACTCCCTTCAGCAGCTGATCTCCCGTGGCATGACCCATCGTGTCGTTGATCATTTTAAACCCGTCCAGGTCCAGAAACATGATCGCGAGTTTTTTCCCCATTCGCCGGGACAGGGACACGGCATGGTCCAGTTCGTCCCTGAAGAGAAGACGGTTGGCCAATCCCGTCAAATGGTCATGGTAGGCCAGATGCTCGATTCTGTCCTGTATCCGCTTGCGCCGTATCATCTCCTTCTGCAGGGATTCATTGGCCTTTCTAAGCTCTGACTGTATCTGCTTCCGCTGTGAGTTATCTACAATGCTTGCAATAAGATAATTTCTATCCCTCAGGGTTATCGGCACCGCGGTTTTTATGATGGGCAGCCTGGTTCCGTCAACCCGGATCAGAATCTCTTCCGAGTTCTCCACGGACTGCCCCTCGTCGGTGATCGGACACCTGCCGCCCGCCCCGGGACAGAGCAAACCTTGGCATGCGCGGCCGATGAGCATTCCAGCAGGATACCCGCCAATACCATGGATTTTTTGATTCGCATAAACAATGCGGTGGGTGTCGGCATCCACAACGACAACACCGAATCCAAGCGCCTCAAAAATGGCAGGCGAAAAGTCACCTGTACCGTTTTCCACTGGATGGATCACATTTGGCGAAAAAAAAGAGTTAGTGAAATCCATGCCCCCAGACAAGCCTTCCCCCTTTTCCCGATTGCTTCTGACGGAATCTGAATCTCTGTTCTCTGCAGGAGAGAACCTCCGCTATGTTATCCTGTCATCAGGAAAAGAGATCCGCCCCTGCCTTGGAAAAAACTTTGCGCATCAGACTGTGCTCTCTGAGAATTATTTAACTTTGGCAAAATATATGCCAGCATTAAGCAAAGAACCCGCCAGGATTTCCTGCTTTCCATGGATTCATCGCTTGAAGAGATTGGTCTTTATCATGCAGGTTTCTTTTTCTTCAAAGTCAGCCTCGTTTTTTTGTGGGAATCAAAGAACAAGGCCTGTTATGAAATTCCTGAGTTCGTTGAGATTCTGGCAGGAGCGAACGTCGTCACAGAAGGGGCGGTACGTTGCAATGGCGCTGTCGCCGACGGCCCAGAGGCGCTCCGGTTCCGGATTAAGCCAGATCACGCGGCGGCAGTGTTCCCGCATTGCCTCCAGAAATTGCGCCTTCGGATCGAGGAAATTTGTCCGGCCGTCACCGAGGATGATCAGGGTCGTTTTTTTATCAAGGACGTCCAGAAATTCTTCCTGAAACTGGGAAAAGGCCGCACCGTAATCCGAGATCTCCAGATCTTCGTCGACGTGGTCGCGAACCTCTCCGCCGCCATAGACCACGTAGCTTGGCAACTCCAGTTTGAACTTGGCCATGATCCGGTCAATGGCGTCCATGATGGTGTGGTCTTTCATTGTTTCGCTTACGTCCGTCACCTGGGCGATGAACACGAAACTCCGGACCCGGCTCAGGCAGTCCTGGACGGAATAGAGAATGTTGAGCATGAAGGGAACGGCCTTCCAGACGGAATAGGAAACGTCGCAGAGGGCTACGATCTTCGCTTTCCGTTTCTGCCGCCGGCGGAAGAAGATTTCCAGGGGGATGCCTTCATAATGGGCGGCACGCTGGAGCGTTTTCTTGATGTCCACGACGCCGCTCCGCTTCCGGCGATATTGCCTGGCAACAAGGTCCCGTAGCCGGCGGGCCAGACGCTCAATAGCCAGATGAACCTCCCGGGCCTCTTCACGGCTGAGCTGGGTAAAGGGAACTTCCTCCAGATTCCCGGCCCGACCGGCGGCGGAATCGGCATCCGCGGCCGGCGCATTACGGCCGGTGGGAACGTCAGCCTCCATATGACCGGCAATTCCCAACCGCTCCAGCAGGAGATCGTCAAGACTCCGCTTCTCGATGTTGGCGCCCTCGAGATCGCTTGCCGTCAGGAGTTTATCCACCCTTCCGTGCAGAACCTTCCGCTGGATGGCAGAGAGGATGTCGGAAAAGGAAAGTTCGGGAGCATCCGCCTCGAGATCCAGGATTTTCTGGAGTTCCCGCAGAAAAGCCGCTCGATTGCCGGCTAGAAAATCGAGAAACTCCAGGGCGGAAGCCGAATTTGCCGCTTCCTGGCCGAAAGTGTCCACCAGATCGATCAGACGGTTGGATAAGGCTCGGGAGCGCATGTCATCCGCGCCGATTTGGAGGGTGTGAAAAAAAAGGTCATAGATTTTGTCAAAAAGTTCGAGGTCTTTTGCCTCTTTGACAAAATTGGCCCGCAGGGCCGCATGGAAAGGTTCTTCCGGGGAGAAGTCTATCAACTCCAGGCACCGGACGGCGTTAATCACTTCCGATGTGGAGACTCTCAATCCCCCGGCCCGGCACAGAGAGGCAAACTGCAGGATCGCTTGAAGCATGGCCTGCCTCCTTAGGCTGTGCAGAAAGGATCTTTGGGCGGCTTGGAGAAATGGTCCCGGACTTTCTGCGCGTCCGCTTCGCTTTTGCACAGGACATTCAGGGTTCCCCTGATCACCTCCGGCTTGATCTCAAACAGCTGCAGGGCAATGAGTGCCCGCGTCCAGTCCACGGTTTCCGAAACACAGGGCTTTTTCTTCAGATCCAGGTCCCGGATGGTTCGAACGGCTTCCACGATCTTTTCGGCGAAGACCGGATCGATGCCGGGGAATTTCACTTCGAGGATTCCCAGTTCCCGCTCCTTATCAGGAAAGTCGATGTGCAGGTAGAGGCAGCGGCGCTTGAGGGTGTCGCTTAACTCGCGGAAGGCATTGGAGGTGAGGAAAACAAAGGGAATGTGCCGGGCGCTTTGCGTTCCTA
>JAVETB010000058.1:0-16707 GCA_034006265.1 Syntrophus sp. (in: bacteria)
TAGGTCCCGGGTTCGAATCCCTGCTGGCGTACCATATTGTGTGGTGGGTGTAGCTCAAATGGTCAGAGTGCCGGGTTGTGGCCCCGGAGGTTGAGGGTTCAAGTCCCTTCACTCACCCCATATACAAATTCCGAAATTCCAACCTGTCAAGACGAAGAGAGGCCCCTTGAGAAGGGCTTTTCTTGCGCTTTGACGTCCCTGTCAATTGTTATCATCCCGATAACGTCTGCAGCCCTGCGCTGACTGTTCTCCAAACCATCAGATATCGTGCGCAGGGAACCTTTCGTGTGGGAAGCGATTCTGTCTATGGCGGCCTTTCTTTCAAGATAGACCCGTCCAGAATACGCTTGACACGGAAAATTCGTGCTTTTATAGTTCCATAAGGATCCTTGTGGCCGGATATCCCTGACGAACCCTCTGTCAGGAAAATCTTCCTGGAGGATTTCTGCTGGCGATGAAAAGAGCAGCGAGTCCCGCGTAAAAAAAGGCAGTGGCCCGGCGGCGGATGCTCAAGGGTGTGGCAAGCGCGGAAATCGCAGCCCCTGAAGGAACTGCGGCCATGGCCGAATGGGTTGCCTTCGGGCGCCTCGCTGAAAAAAACGCAGCGAAAGAAGAAGCTGCAACCGAAGGATTCGGGATGGGACGCCCCTGATGCTGCTCCCGTCAACGGTCCATGAGGGTGTATCGAAGATTTTTCATATCCTGGCCTGAAGCGGGTAAACGCAGGCAGGCAGAAAGTTGAACCGCTTCCTCATTACTTTCGGAGATGCCATCCATGAAAACACAACGGAAGTTTCTGTCGGGAAGTTTCAAGCTCTTTCTTTATCTCACCAACCTGTCCTGTATCGGCGTATTTTGTTTCTTCGCCCTTTCGGACGCCGCTTTCGGGATGCCGAAGCGCCTGTCCCATGTTCCGCCTGGAGACTGCCAGGCCTGCCATGGTGGGGAAAAAGTCCTTCCCGGGACCCACATGGACACCAGGAGTATGACGCTCAAGGGCTGCATGCCATGTCATGCAAGGGACAAGGTTTCCATTAAATCCAGGATGCCGACAAGCCATGTCCACATGCTTTCAGGCATTTCCTGCGAAAAATGCCACGGCCCGAAAACCCCTTACGAAAAAATCGGTCAAGAGGTTTGTGTCAAGTGTCACAGCAGGGAGGGGCTTGCAAAGGCGCCGGCCAGAGGGCCTTCCCTGCCGAACCCTCACAACTCGCATTTAGGCACTGACGTGGACTGTCTTCTCTGCCATTTCCAGCACAAAAAATCCGAGTTCATGTGCTCCAACTGCCACCAATTCGGTAATGTAACTCCATCGCCTCTCCTCCCCCTGAGCTTTGCCCCAAAGCCGGATGCTGGCCAGGCGGCGGAAAATCGAGGCAAAACCGCAACGGAAAAAGCTCCGGCCGCAGACGGCAAAAGCCCGAAGGCCGCCGCACGGCCACCCTCTTCCTCGGAAAAAGCCGTGACGGCAAAGGAGCCTGCAGGTCCGAGCTGTATCACCTGCCATTCCAAGCCGGAATATCGCCAGTATTTTTCCCAGACAAAGCATGGGAAGCTCAGCTGCGCCGCCTGCCACAAGGGTGTAACCGATATCGCCAGGCACATGAAAAGGACTGAACCCGTCAAGACGACTTCCTGTGCATCGTGCCACGGGGATATCTCGAAAAAGGGATTCCATGCGACGGTCAAAAAATTTTCCTGTGTACAGTGCCATTCGGGTATCCATCCCAAGGAAGCACCCGGAAAAATGATTGTGAAGGCCAAAGCCGAAGCGCCGGTCCCCTTGTCGCTTGCAGATTGCACCTCCTGCCATTCGGACTCCAGGTTCAAGGAGCATTTTGCCTCCACATCCCATGGGGTGCTGGGCTGTGCCGCCTGTCATCAGGGTATCCAGGATCTGAATCGGCACATGTCCGGAAAGAAACCCCCCCGGTTGATTTCCTGCGCCGTCTGTCACCGGGACACGGACGGCGTATACTCCAAGAGCGTCCATGCCGTGAAAGCCAAGCTTTCCTGTCTCGATTGCCATACCGGCATCCATCCTTCAGAATCCGCATCGGCGGGGAAGGACGAAGCTGCGGCAATGCAGACCTGCACGAAGTGCCATGACCAGAGCAAGTACCTGATAAAGGGTCATGGGGCCCGGTTTCTTGCCGGGAGTAAGGAGGCCGCTTCCTGCGGCGACTGTCACGGCGTTCATGACGTTCCCGTCTATCCGGCGACGGCGGAAGGCATGGCCGATAAAAGAGAACACTATACGAACCTGTGCGTTTCATGTCACCGTGAGGGAGGCATTGCCGGCAGGTACGGGGCATTTCCCCATGCCGTGAGCGGCTATGGAGAGACATATCATGGAAAAGCGAGACAGCTGGGAAGTTATGAAAAAGTGGCCGGCTGCCAGGACTGTCATACGGGGCACAACATTCTTCCTGCCGACCATCCCGATTCTGCCCTGCATCCCCGGGCGCTGGTGGGGACGTGCGGAAAGTGCCATTCTGATTTTCACCCCGGATTCGTTTCTTATGTACCGCACCCGGACCCCGGGAATCCCGAGAAGTTTCTTTCCCTTTACCTGACGGAGAAAATCATGATCGGCCTGCTGGTATCGGTCTTTGCCTTCTTCTGGGTTCATTCTCTTCTCTGGTGCCGTAAGGTCTATGTGGAGCAGAGCTGCCGTATCAAGGAAGGGCTGAACGTCGAGACGGCCGTGCCCGGCGATCTGGGCCGCCAGTACGTCAGGCGGTTTTCACCGCGGGATCGCTTGATGCACATTGTGCTGATTCTTTCCTTCTTCGGTGTCGTGATTTCAGGATTTCCGTTGAAGTATCCCGATGCCGCATGGGCCAGGACCTTGGTCGGCCTCCTGGGAGGCGTGGAGAACGCAGGCACCGTGCATCGCGTCAGTGCGGTCGTCATGTGGCTGCTCTTTCTCTATACCTGCTTGTTGTCTCTTAAATTCCTGTTTCCCGGCTTCAGGTTCGAGGGCTGGTTAGGCAGGCTCTTCGGCCCGGATTCTCTTTTCCCGCGCCTGAAAGACTTCCAGGATATCCGGGGGATGTTCAAATGGTTCTTCAACCGGGGCGAAAAGCCGCAGTTCGATCGCTGGACGTACTGGGAAAAGTTCGATTTCATGGCTGTGTTCTGGGGGATGTTCCTCATCGGGCTCTCCGGTATTATCATGTGGATGCCGGAACTGTCGTCCTATGTCATGCCGGGCTGGATGATCAACATCGTATCGCTGGCTCATTCAGAAGAGGCGTTCCTGGCGTCGGTCTTTATCTTCACGATCCACTTTTTCAATAACCACCTGATTCCGGACAAATTTCCCCTGGAGAAGAATATCTTCACGGGAAGCTACACCCTGGAGGCGCTCAGGAGAGAGCGGCCGCAGGAATATGAACGGATCCTTCGGGAAAATCGGCTGGAGGAGGTTGCCTGCAAGGGGCCGGGAACGGGCATCCAGCTCTTTGCAGGCATATTCGGAATCGCCAGCGTTCTTCTCGGGCTGCTCTTGACGGTCCTCATCTTCTGGGCGGTGTTTACGTTATGATGGGGGAGGATAAGAGGGGTACGCCAAGGGGCTGCAGAGGGGAACTACTGCCAGGGCGGCTGCCGGGCGGCGGAGGCGCGCCCTGGCGGCACCGCCGTGCGGCGGAAAAACTAGCAGGCTCGACGGGAGAGGGCTGCGCTGTCCTTTTTTGACTGCAGGGGGATGACACGGCGGCCCTTAAGGGCTTCCATATAAAAAGACGGCGCTGTTCTTCTGTGGAAGGATCACAGCGCCGTCCTATTTCGATGGATGTCCCGTGTTGAGGAAGGAAAACGTTCTTATTTCGAGATTTTATTCCTCAACAGCTCCTGGGTTGAACGGGGAAGGATGTCTTTCCAGGGGGCATCACGAGATCCCCTGAAGAGTTCCCGATCATCCATGTCGTATTCAGAGCCATATAAAATCCGGAATCTCGGGGCTTTCGAGTCGATTTCCACCAAGGACAGCGTGTGAGAAAGCTTTTCATATCCTTCGACCGGCTCACCTTTATTTTTCAACCACTCAGCGTAATGCTTTTTCCCTTTCTCGGAAAACACCACCTTGACCCACACCTGCAGGATATCCTTCGTCTTTTGTTTCATGGTCGCCGGGTGATACAGGTAACTGTCCCCCTGCTCGGACCTTCCATATTCCACCCAGTCCGATGAGCAGACCGCCGGGTCTGGAAGCAGAAGGAGGATCAGAAAGAAGGAACAGATCATCGAGGGGATCGTCTTCATAGCCTTTCCTTTCATTTCATTTCAACTAGGTTCATTCAGCTGACTCAGCATCGACGGCTCCCTGGCCTGGCGAAGTGCTGATTGAGGAATCAGACCTTGTGACTGGTCCGTTTATTTTTTGACTTCACCGGTCCCCATGATCTTCATGTCAAATTTGTGGCATTCCAGGCAATAGACCTTGGATTCCGCGTGCCCTTTATGGCAGACCGTACAGGCGATGTCTCCCAGATGTGACTTGTGGGGATTGCGGTCTTTAAACTCCTTCGGCTCCGTTTTCTGGGCAAGCTGGTCCATGGGACCATGACAGACAAGGCAGCGATCGTTCTCTACCGTGTCATCGGCTCTGGGCAATCCTTTGCCGTGGCATTGGGTGCAACCGATCCCTGCCGCGGCATGCAGATGGTCCATATAGCCGGAGCCTGCCCAGGACTTGAATATGGTCCGCAAAAAATCCATGTCTTTCTGATCCGGTGCTCCCCAGGATCCCTCCCGGCCGATCAGCCCAAAGCTTTTACCCGGCGTCCATTCATGGCAGGCCGTGCAGTCCAGAGCCCCCTTGGGGGGCAGATGGGCCATGTGCATCCGCGTCGCAAAGAGATTCTTCTCCGCTTTCCCCTCGAACTCACTCGGATGGCAGGGCATGCAGGAGGCCAGGCTGTTTTCTGCGACGGGTGGATGTCCCTTGGGAAGAACGGAGGCCAGATCGGCATGGCAGGTTTTGCAGGAAACCGCTTCCGGTTTGGCCGCCTCGACACTCAAATCCCCCACCAAGACATAGGGCAGGAAGAACAGCGATGCGATCAAAAACGCTGAAAACAGAAATTTTTTCATACGTCACCTCCATTGCGAAAACGAAAAGGATAGTGGATGATGCATAACGGCACCTGCCTTCAGGTCATGTGCTGCTTTTCTCCTTTGCTGCATTGATACCGGCCACCCGTCCAAAGGAAATGGCATCGGGAATCGCATTTCCACCCAGACGGTTCGCGCCGTGCACTCCTCCGGTGACTTCTCCTGCCGCATAGAATAAGGTGGATGACCTTCCCCCGGTTATCAACAACCTGGGCATCCTTCCTATTCCTGTCCTACCAGGAAAAGGGCTTTAATCAGCATTGCAAGGCGTCACCCTTTACTCGGGGTTCAAACGGGTTGACAAGCGACCGACAACCTCATGACCCTTACTCCTGTGCCCCCTGCTTCCATGGAAAGTCAAGGAACAATCCTTTCAGGAAGATGCCTTCCTGTTTTGATCCTTGACAACATCAAGAACCTCATATATACGGTTCCCTCGTGTTTCCGGGTTCCCCTTTAAAGCCAGGGCTCCCTGACGTTCAACAGAGCCTCAAAACATCGGCCCTGAAAGGGGGAATGCTCCTGGCCCACCCCTCCCCGGAACGAGACATGTGTAACCAACAAGCTTGCGCCCGTAGCTCAGCTGGATAGAGTCGCAGACTTCGAATCTGTTGGTCGTAGGTTCGAATCCTACCGGGCGCGCCATAATTCCGCATTGCGGCAAAGCACGTACCCAACAAAAAGTGACCTCTGAAAAATCGACGCTTTTCAGAGGTCATCGTGTTTTCAGCATCGAAACTTCAGCCCTTTCCCCTCTGCTGAAATCTTATCCCTAAAAGCTGATTTTTAAAGAGCACGCGGACTGCTCCGTTCATGGATACGCGCCATCCTGGCCGGAAATCCTTACTAACGGTTGTTCGCATTCATCGGATCTCCCTTGTAGCCCAAGGCCTTCCAGTCAAGGCGGCCTTTGGCGCTGTGGCAGTCAAGGCACTTGAGCGATTTCGCCTTGGGGACCACCATGTGATGGACCGGCCAGGCCATGTCGGTCTCCACGAAACCATACTTGCCGCTGTAGGGCAGGCCGGCGGCCTTCATGCCGGAGGCGATGGCGGCGTTCCAGTCGTACTTTACCCAGTAGGCGTTGCTGTCCGGGCCGCCGAAAACCTGTACGAAGGCGATCGTGTTGTTCCCGCTGTCGTAGGGCTGCTTTCCTTTCATGATCTTGAAGGGGTATATCCTTGCCCTGGGGTCGTTTCGGCTTCCTATCGGGGTGGCGAGCCGGACCGGTTCGGCCGGCTTGATCTTTTCGCCCGCCAGGTAACGATCAAACGTCCCGTTAAACCACATGTAGGTGGGAACGACGTCCTTTTCCCATTTGAAGTCTCCCTTCATCCGGTCATAGGTCTTCTGGCCGTACTGGTCCTTCGGGGCGTCTTCAGGCTTTACATCGCGGCCCGCCGTGGACCAGTCCCACCAGACCTTGGTGGGCATGGCCTTGGCAAACGTCGGAATGTGGCAGCTCTGGCAGGCCACCCTCTCGGTGTGCTTGTTGACCAGGGCGTTTTTGTGAACGCTGCCCGTGTGGCAATCAGTGCAGTCGATGTGGGTTGGGGCGGCATGGGAAAGAGTAACGGATGCGGCTTCGCCCTTCAGGAGGTGATCCTTGGCCTGGTGGCACTCCTGGCACCCCATTTTCTTCGCACCACCCATGTGGATATCGATCTCCGGGGCCGGGTTGGTCAGGGATGTGTCCAGATCGCCATGCTTGACATGGTCGCCCCCGCCTCCATAGAAATGGCAGGAGCCACACGTGGCCCGTGATGTGGGGCCGACGGAATGGGCCACCTTAACGAGGTCGACAGGCGGCCACGGCTTTCCCTTGGGAAATTCTTTCCTTTCCCCTTCATAAACAGGATGGCCTGCACTGGTGGGAAATTTCTTGTATGTACCGGTTGTATCGTGGCAGACCAGGCAATCGACATTTTCCGCCCTGGAAAAATCGAAACCGGCGTCCTTGAAGCCGTATCCGGCGTGGCAGCTTGTACAGCGGGGCCAGTTTCCGGGAAGTCCCACGCAGAAGTTATTCAGGGCATTGACCTTGCCGATGTCGACCTTTTTGCCTTTTTTGTCGAACTGAACTTTGGACCACGTCCAATGAACGGTCTTCATAAAGTCCCTGGTTTCCTTCTCGTGGCATTCTATACACCGCTTGGTGACCTCAGGGCCGTTCTTAAAAGGCCCTTGACCGACCAGGGCACTGTGGTCCGCCTCGGCGACCAGCGACAAGGCAAGCACCACCGTCACGACTGTCGTGGAAATGATTCCGTAGATCTTCATGCGAAGCCATCCTCCTTTCCATAATAATAGCCAATGGGCTATGGAGGATATTATAAGGAAAATCATTGTGTATGCAAACGATAAATCATGTCTGCCCGGTGAGTTCTGTAACAATCAGGGCCGGGGTTCCAGGATCGCAGAGAGGGTCGAAGCAGCCATTATGTTGTTTATACGATAGAAATTAAGGATTATATTGGGTCGAAATGTCAACCGCCGGGCTGTATCCCCCGGAGATGGCACGACTGGAAATGTGGTGACAAAATTTCCAATTCTTGATTGACTCGAGCGGCTTTTCCCTCTTGCTTATTTTACGATGTTCCTATATTTTGCCCCCTCTGTTTTCGTGGGCCAACACGAAAAGATGGGGCTGCAGCGCGTTTGGAAAGCTTGATTTTCCTGAGTTTAAAGACGATAGGCTTATCAGCCGGATTTCGTTCATCATGCTATCAGATATCAAAGAAGCCGTTGCGGCGGATCTGAATCCCGGAGATCGGGCCTCTAGCTCCATTACGGCGGAATTTCATATTCCCGTTTGTCCGGGTTCGAAGAAGGTTTGAGGTTAAAACACCTTGAACATAAAAATGTGTTGACTAACCATCATGTGCATATTAGTAGTTAAAAATATTCACAAATATTCGGGATCATGAGTTCAATTGGATAAGAAGAATCTCTATATTTCCACGATCGGCTGTCAGATGAACGTTCACGATTCTGAGCAGATGGTGGCGTTGATGGAAAAAGAAGGATATGTCTGTACGGAGGACGCAAGTCAGGCGGATCTGATCCTTCTCAACACCTGCAGCATACGGGAAAAAGCAGCCCAGAAGGTCATGAGCTCACTGGGTAGATTTCGTAGGCTGAAAAGAAAAAAGGCGAGTCTGATCATCGGGGTGGGCGGCTGCGTCGCTCAGCAGCTCGGAGAGCAGCTCTTGCTGAAAGTTCCGGATCTCGATCTTGTTTTTGGCACACACAATATTCACCGGCTTCCGGAATTCATCTCCGAAATAGAAAAAACCGGAAAAAAGATCGTGGAAACGTCATTTTCCAAAAAAACGCCGTCCCTGGGAATCCGGACCCCGCCTCGGAAGAGCAAGGTGACGGCATTTGTAACGATTATGCAGGGGTGCAACAACTTTTGCGCCTATTGTGTGGTTCCTTATCTTCGCGGGCGGGAGGAGAGCCGACCCTTGGAAGATATCCTGGAGGAGATTGCCGAACTTTCCGAGTCCGGTGTGAAAGAAATCACTCTCCTGGGGCAGAATGTCAACTCTTACGCCTCTTACGTGAGGTCCGCGAAAGGGGCGACACGTTTTGTCGAACTGCTCAGCGAAATTGAAAAGATTGAGGGGATAAAGCGGATCCGTTTTACCACCTCACATCCCAAGGATATTTCCGATTCCCTTATTGAAGCCTTTTCTCAATTGGACAAGCTGTGCAAGCACATTCATCTGCCTGTGCAGTCGGGGTCGGATCGCATCCTTTCCCTGATGAACAGGCGGTACACGAAAAACGACTATCTCGAAAAAGTGGAAAAGTTGAGAAGATCCTGCCCGGAAATCAGCATTTCTTCGGATGTGATCGTAGGATTTCCCGGTGAAACGGACGGGGATTTTCAAGAAACAATTGACATGATGGAAGAAATCAGATTTGATACTCTTTTTTCGTTCAAATACTCGGAACGGCAGGGAACGGCTGCCTTGAAAATGGAAGGAAAAGTCAGCGAGCCTCTTAAAAAAGAGCGACTTCGGATCTTGCAGTCCCTTCAGGAGGTGCATACACTGGAGAAAAACAAGGCGATGGAGGGACACATAGAACAAGTCCTGGTGGAGGGCTTCAGCAAGAATTGCCGGAAGGATGTCATGGGACGGACAAGTTCGAATAAAATCGTAAATTTCGCTGGTCACGGGGATCTGGTTGGAATGATTGTTCCTGTGCGCATCAAAGAAGCTTATCTGCATTCCCTGAGGGGAGAAATGCTCTGAAAGGAGATACCTTCGTGCAAATTGAAATGAAAGTATCCGGATTAACGATTGATCCGATTACAAACACCCCGATCGTCATTCTGAAGGATTTTCAGGAAAAAAAGGCCATCCCCATATGGATCGGCATATTCGAAGCCAGCGCCATTGCGACGGAACTGGAGAAGATCAAATTTTCCCGTCCCATGACCCACGACCTGCTGCGGGATGTGCTGACGACCCTGGAAGCCATGGTCACCCGGGTTGAAATACATGATGTAAGAAACAATACCTTTTACGCGAGCATTATCCTTGCCAGGGACAACCAGGATTATACCGTGGATTCGCGGCCGAGTGACGCCATTGCCCTGGCTCTGCGGGTGAACGCACCTATTTTTGTCCATGATAAAGTTATTGAAAAAGCGAGGAATATCGATTTTGATCCGAACGCCAGTGATGTGGATGAGCTCAAGCAGGAAAAGATGAAAGAGTTTCTTGAAAATCTGTCCAATGACGATTTCGGCAAATATAAAATGTAATATTTTCTTACCACGGACAAAATCCTGGAATGCTCGGTGAGGCGCTGAAAATGGATGAACGGATCGAGGGGTTTGATCGCTATATGGATTTGGAGAGAAACCTCTCAGCCCACACACGGAGAAATTACCTGGATGATGTGAGGCAATTTAAAAGATATCTTCAGGAGAACTGCCCTGAGGCCCAGGCCTCGTCAGCCGCTTCCTGGGATCAGGTGGATTATTTAACGGTGAGATCCTTTCTGGGGGGTCTCTTCCGGAACAAACTTAAAAAGGTGACGATCGCTCGAAAACTGGCATCTCTGAGGGCATTTTTCAGCTTTCTGCTGTCTCGCGGAGAGATCCGTCAAAATCCTTTGGAGCCCATTCAATCCCCACGGAGGGAGAAATACATCCCTTCCGTTCTTTCTGTCGATGAAGTCTTTGCCTTGCTGGATCTTCCCTTCAGCCGGGATCTCTATGGCTTGAGGGATAAGGCCATCCTGGAGCTCTTCTACTCCAGCGGCATTCGCCTCAGTGAACTGGCGGGGATCAATGAGGAGGATCTTGATTTGTCCCAAGGGCTTGTCAAGATTCGCGGGAAGGGGAGGAAGGAGCGGATTGTGCCTGTGGGAGGGACGGCCAAGGTAGCGCTTGAGAGTTACCTCAGGGAAAAGCAGGGGCAGAGGCCGGCGGAGAACCGGGGAACTCCATCGTCTGTCCCCATGTTTGTCAACCGCCGGAACGGACGATTGTCGACACGAAGCGTCGCCAGAGTGTTGAGCAAGCATGTCTCCCGGAGCGGCATTCAAAAAAGGGTGAGCCCTCATATGCTCCGTCACAGTTTCGCCACGCACCTCATGGATGCGGGGGCGGATCTGCGGTCGATCCAGGAGCTCCTGGGCCATGAAAGTCTATCGACGACGCAGAAATACACGGCGGTCAGTGTAAATCAGCTGATGGCTGTGTATGACAGGGCGCATCCAAAAGCCCGGGGAGGTTGATCAAGGCAGAATGGGAAAAATGAGGGGAACGACCATACTGGCGGTTCGGCACAAGGGCAAGGTGACTGTGGCCGGCGACGGGCAGGTCACTCTGGACGTAACGGTCATGAAGCACGGAGCCAGGAAGGTGCGGAGGCTGTATCATGATGAAGTGATTGTCGGATTCGCCGGAACAACGGCCGACGCCTTTACCCTTTTCGACCGTTTCGATTCCAAGCTGGAGCAGTATAGCGGAAATCTGCTGCGGGCAGCGGTGGAACTCACCAAGGACTGGAGGACGGACCGGGTGCTGCGCCACCTTGAAGCCCTGATGATCGCCGTGAGCCGAGAGCATTTTCTCATCATCTCCGGAAATGGAGACGTTATCGAATCCGACGATGACGTCATGGCGATCGGTTCCGGAGGGCCCTACGCCCTGGCTGCAGCCCGTGCCATGGTCCGTTATACCGACTTGTCGGCAACGGATATTGCCCGGGAAGCGGTCAAGATCGCTTCCGAAATCTGCATTTATACAAACGATCGCATCACGGTGGAAGAGCTGGAGATCGAAGAGGATAACGAAGGAGAAGGAAAGAAGGCTCGCAAGACCAGGGCTCGGAGCTGAGAAGCTGCTGGAAGGAGACGCTGCATGTCATCAAATACATTAACACCTGCGGAAATCGTTGAAAAGCTGGATCAGCACATCATTGGTCAGGATGATGCCAAGCGCGCGGTAGCCATTGCCTTGAGAAACCGCTGGAGACGGCAGAATGTGCCCGACGAGCTCCGCGATGAAATCGCCCCCAAGAATATCATCATGATTGGACCCACGGGAGTGGGAAAGACGGAGATTGCCCGCAGGCTGGCCAAAATCGATAATTCCCCCTTCCTCAAGGTGGAGGCATCGAAGTTTACGGAAGTGGGGTATGTCGGCCGGGACGTTGAATCCATGATCCGTGATCTCGTGGATCTGGCCGTGAACATGGTCAAGGCGGAAGAGCAGGAAAAGGTCGGGGCGAGGGCAGCTGAGATTGCCGAGGAACGGCTACTGGATCTCCTGCTCCCTCCAAAACCGGTCGAGCGGAATGTTGAAGAGATGATGGGGAACCACACCCTGTTGACGGATGAGAACGAAAAGCCCCAGACCTACGATTCAACACGAGAAAAATTGAGGCGTCTCCTCCATGAAGGCAAACTGGACAACCGCCACGTGGATCTCGAATTGACCGAATCGCGCAGCGGTCCGATGATTGAGGTCTTTTCCGCGTCGGGCATTGAGGACCTTGGCTTGAACCTGAAGGAAATGTTCGGGAATTTCCTGCCGCAGAAGAAAAAGATCAGCCGGGTGAACGTCTCCGAGGCCATGGAAATACTAAAGGAGGAAGAGGCGCAGCGCCTGGTCGACATGGATAAGGTGACCCGAAATGCGATTGAGCGGGTGGAGCAGTCGGGGATTATTTTTCTCGATGAAATCGACAAAGTCGTGGGAAGCGACACGCCATCCGGGCCGGATGTTTCCAGGGAAGGGGTGCAGCGTGATCTCCTGCCCATCGTGGAGGGGTCGAATGTCAACAGCCGTTACGGCATGGTCAAAACCGATCATATCCTCTTCGTAGCCGCAGGGGCCTTCAGCTCGTCAAAGCCCTCAGATCTGATTCCTGAACTTCAGGGGCGCTTCCCCATCCGTGTGGAGCTTGATTCCCTGGGGAAGGAGGAATTTATCCGCATCCTCAAGGAGCCCAACAACGCGCTTCTCAGGCAGTACAAGGAAATGCTGGCCACGGAAGGCGTCCGGCTCGTCTTCAAGGAGGATTCCATTGCCGAAATCGCCGATGTCGCGGCAGTGGTCAATGAGCGAACGGAAAATATCGGCGCGCGGAGACTCTATACCATCATGGAAATCCTGCTGGAGGACATCTCCTTCGACGCCCCGGAGCTCTCAGGACAGGAAGTGGTCATTGATGCGCAATATGTTGAAGACAAGCTTTGCGACATCATTGAAGATGAAGATCTCAGCCGTTACATTCTTTAATCTTCGGGAGGAATGGACACCGCCGGTTCCTGCGGCTGAAACAGAAATCGTTTGACGGATTTTACGGGATCATGAGGTTGGTATGAACAGTATTGAAAAGCCCATGGAGAAGGCGGAGATTCTGCTTGAAGCCCTTCCCTACATTCGACGTTTCTATAACCGGACTGTCGTGATCAAGTACGGCGGCCATGCCATGGTGGATGAAGAGCTGAAGCAATCCTTCGCCAGGGATGTCCTCATGATGAAATATATCGGGATCAACCCGGTTGTCGTCCATGGGGGCGGTCCGCAGATCGGCGCCTTTCTGAAAAAACTGGGAAAGGACGCCAGGTTCGTTCAGGGGATGCGGGTAACAGACGAGGAAACGATGAACATCGTGGAAATGGTTCTGGTGGGCATGGTCAACAAGGAGATTGTCGGCCTCATCAACCGAGAGGGCGGAAAGGCCGTGGGATTGAGCGGCAAGGACGGCAATCTCATTTCGGCGGTCAAGTATTACCTCAGCGACGAGAAGGCCAAGGACACACCGCCGGAGATCATCGACATCGGCCTGGTCGGAAAGGTCAGGGAGATCAATGTCGATTTGATCAACGTCCTGGTCCGTGACGGGTTCATCCCCGTGATTGCCCCTACGGGCGCCGGTGAGAACGGAGAGACGTTCAACATCAACGCGGACCTCGTGGCGGGCGCCGTAGCTTCCGCCCTGAAGGCGGAGAAGCTGATTCTGCTGACCGATGTGCCGGGCGTTCTGAACAGGCAGGGAGAACTGATCAACACGATGACGAATCAGGAAACCCTTGGAATGATCGAAGACGGCACCATTGACGGGGGGATGTTTCCAAAAGTCAAGTGCTGCCTGAAGGCCCTCAGGGAAGGCGTAAGCAAGGCTCACATCGTTGATGGAAGGCTGAAGCATGCCATTCTCCTGGAAATGTTTACCGATAAGGGAATTGGAACGGAACTGGTGGTTTAATTCGGAAAAAGTCCCGAGAGTGTTTCGCCCAAGGGAAAAAAGCGGGCGCTGGCAGAAATGGAAAAGAGATGACAACAGAGGAACTGATTGCCCTTTCAGAAAAAACGCTTATGAAGACCTATCGGCGGTTTCCCGTGGTTTTGACCAGGGGGGAAGGAGTCCGGGTCTGGGACAGCAACGGAAAAGAATATCTTGATTTCGTGGCCGGCATTGCCGTCTGCAGCCTGGGACATTCGCACCCTGCCGTCGTCGAGGCCATCAAGCGGCAGGCTGAAACCCTCATGCATGTATCGAACCTTTACCATATTGAGCCTCAGATCCGCTTTGCCAGCCGGCTTGTGGAAAACTCCTTTGCGGATAAGGTGTTTTTCTGCAACAGCGGTGCAGAAGCCAACGAAGGTGCAATCAAACTGGCGCGCAGGTATGCTTTTGAGCATATGGCGCCGGAACGTCGTGAGCTGGTCACCATGAAGGATTCCTTTCATGGTCGAACCCTGGCCACGATAGCCGCCACGGGACAGAATAAATTTCAGGTCGGGTTCGGGCCGCTGCCGGAGGGGTTCACGTACGTTCCCTTCAACGATCTGGCGGCCCTTGAGGACGCCCTGACGGAGCGGACCTGCGGCGTGCTCCTGGAGCCCATTCAGGGGGAGGGGGGGGTCCGGGTTCCCGATAAGGACTACCTGCGGCAGGTCCGGGCGCTCTGCGATGAGAAGGGCATTTTGATGATCCTCGACGAAGTGCAGGTCGGGATGGGGCGCACCGGCTATCTCTTTGCCCATGAGCATGATTCCGTAAAGCCGGACATCATGACCCTGGCCAAGGCCATGGGTAACGGTTTTCCTCTCGGGGCGGTTCTGGCGACAGAGAAGATTGCCTCGGCCTTCGTCCCGGGAACTCACGCCTCCACGTTTGGCGGAAACCCCCTGGCCATGGCTGCCGGACTTGCGGTGCTGGATACCATGCTGCAGAAGGGCGTTCTGGAGAATTGCCGCCGGCAGGGTGCCTATTTTCTGGAGGGCCTGAAAAAATTAATGGGGAAATATTCCTTCGTTAAGGAAATTCGAGGACGGGGATTGATCCTCGGAATGGAGTTGACGATACAGGGAAGCGATATTGTCCGTTCCTGCATGGAAAAGGGGTTGCTGATCAACTGCACGAACGAAAACGTGCTGCGCTTCGTTCCCCCTTTGATTCTATCAGAATCCGACATCGACCGGGCGGTCGATATTCTGGACAGGGCGATGGGAGAGAAGCCATGAAGAAGGATCTGTTAAGCGCTTATGATCTCGGACTGGAGGATTTCAAGGAGATTTTTGAAAAAGCCCGCCATCTCAAGTCGCTGCACAAAGAGAAGGTCGCCTACGCTCCCCTGAAGGGTAAGACGCTGGGAATGATCTTTGACAAATCTTCGACGCGGACCAGGGTGTCCTTTGAAGTCGGCATCTACCAGCTCGGTGGGCTGGCACTGTTTCTTAGTTCGCGCGATACACAGCTCGGCCGGGGCGAGCCGGTGAGGGATACGGCCCAGGTCATGTCCCGCTACCTCGACGGGATCATGATCCGGACCTATTCCCAGCAGATGGTGGAGGACTTTGCCGCCTTCGCCGACATTCCGGTGATCAACGGGCTGACGGATCTTCTCCATCCCTGTCAGATCCTGAGCGACCTTTTTACCCTCATGGAGAAGCGGGAAACCTTCCAGGGGAAAAAAATTGCCTACATTGGCGATGGGAATAACATCGCCAATTCCTGGATCAATGCTGCCGCGCGGCTCCCTTTTCACCTGGCGCTGGCCTGTCCGGAAGGCTATGACCCGGACAAATCCATTCTTGCCAGGGGGATCAGTGAGGCGCAGGAGGGGATCGTTCTCCATCGGGATCCGGCTGAGGCGGCTAGAAACGCGGACGTACTGTATACGGACGTGTGGGCCAGCATGGGACAGGAGGCGGAGCAGGAGGAGCGCGTCAGAGCCTTTCAGTCCTACCAGATCAGCAGCGATCTGCTGTCACTGGCAGGGAAGGATGCCGTCGTGATGCATTGCCTTCCCGCCCATCGGGGAGAAGAAATAGCAGCGGAAGTCATTGACGGTCCCCAGTCGATTGTCATTGATCAGGCCGAAAACCGGCTGCATGTTCAGAAAGCGATCATGGAACTATTGATGTAGGAAAGGAGACAGACAGTGAACACCGGGATCAAAAAAGTTGTCCTCGCCTATTCCGGCGGGTTGGATACATCCGTTATCGTTCAATGGCTGATTGAAACGTATGGATGTGAAGTCATTGCCTTTGCGGCGGATGTGGGTCAAAAGGAAGAGCTGGAAGGCCTCCGGGAAAAGGCGGTTAAAACCGGGGCGAGCAAGATCTACATCGATGATCTTCGCGAAGAATTTGCCCGGGATTTTGTTTTCCCCGCCCTGAGAGCCAATGCCATCTACGAGGGAACCTATCTTCTGGGGACATCGCTGGCCAGGCCGCTGATTGCCAAGCGCCAGGTGGAGATCGCACGGGCCGAGGGGGCCGATGCCGTGTGTCACGGGGCGACAGGAAAAGGAAACGATCAGGTCCGCTTCGAGTTGACCTACATGGCCCTGGAGCCCAACATCCGGATCATCTCCGCCTGGAAGGATCCCAACTGGCATTTCAAATCCCGTGAGGACATGTTCGATTATGCGGAGAAGCACAGCATTCCCCTGCCGCTCACCCGGGAAAAGCCCTACAGCAGCGACCGGAATCTTCTCCACATTTCTCATGAGGGGGCTATTCTGGAAGATCCGTGGGCTGAGCCTCCGGAAGACATCTTTACCATCTCCGTCTCTCCCGAAGCCGCACCGGAAACGCCG
>JAVETB010000059.1:0-16467 GCA_034006265.1 Syntrophus sp. (in: bacteria)
TCTGTATTTCATTTCTTGCCGCCTGCGGAGGACGCTCGGCGACTCCTTCCCGGCCGGAGGTGCGGCCATGGCCTGTGCCAAAGAAAAAGGCGGCCTATCTGGGTTTCACCATTCAGGCCGGGGCCTTTTCCAATGTGGCAAACGCCGCCAGGATGACGGACCGCCTCCGCCTTCAAAACCTGAACGCCTACTACTTCGTATCCTCCTCCGGTCTTTACAAGGTGCGCTTCGGGAACTTCGCCACCAAACGTGCCGCCTTGCAGAAAGCGGAAACGCTCAGGACAGCCGGTGTCATTGAGGAATTCTACATCGTCAGCCCCGAGGAATATGCCGTTGCCAGGCGAACCTCTCTGGGAGACGACTATCTACGGGAACAGTTGATTAAAACGGCGGGGGAATTCATCGGAGTTCCCTACCTCTGGGGAGGCACGACCCCCGAAGAAGGCTTCGACTGCAGCGGGTTGGTCATGGCGGTTTATCAGCTCAACGGGCTCGATCTTCCCCGCACGTCGCGGGAACAATATGCCGTCGGGGAGCCGGTGAACCGGAACGCCCTGCAGAAGGGTGATCTCGTTTTTTTCGCCAACGGGAAAAAGTATCCAATCTCTCACGTGGGGATTTACATCGGGAAAGGAAAGTTTATCCACGCTCCCAGGCGGGGCAAAACCATCAGAATCGACAAGCTTTCCAGCCGATTCTACGAAAACCGGTATATGGGCGGACGTACCTATCTCTAGGGCGTGTTTTGTTTTCAGACCGTCCAGGCTTCTGAGGGCCTTTTTTTCCGGGGGCGCCTTGTTCCCTCAGCCGCCTTCCCGGCGTCCGGAAAGAAAGAGGCGCATGGAGGTTCTGCAGGGCATAACGGTTTTGTCTGTTGACTTTGGGGAATTTTTCAATAAGATAAATCCATCTGTGTCATGAACCTCGCTATTTAAACATCTTTTCAGGATAACGAAAGGTTGCCTGCCATGCTGGAACTCAGGAATTTGCACTTTGCGGTGGATGGGGATGACGGACCCGAAGGGAGGGAGAAACTGGCGATTATCAAGGGGATCGATTTCACCTTCGAGAAGGGGAAATTCTACGCCATTACCGGCCCGAACGGGAGCGGAAAGACCACTCTCGCCAAACTGATCATGGGAATCAATCCGGCCTCCTCGGGATCCATTCTCTTCGATGGCCGGGATATCACCAATCTATCCATTACGGACCGGGCCAAGGCCGGTATCGCATACAGCTTCCAGCACCCGGCCCGCTTCAAGGGAATCACCTTTCGAGAGCTCCTGAACCTGGCAACGGGCATCGAGGAGGAAGAAAAGCTCGTTTCACTGCTCATGCGGGTAGGGATCTGTCCCCTGGACTTTCTCGACAAGATTGTGGACGCAAAACTTTCCGGAGGAGAGATCAAGAAGATTGAACTTGCCACTACCATTGCCCGCAATCCAAAACTGGCCATCTACGATGAACCGGATACAGGGATTGATCTGTGGACGATCGGGCCCATGGTGGATCTGCTGAAGCGGGAACAGAAGAACTACGGAACGACAACCATTGTCGTCAGCCACAACAAGGTCTTTCTGGAAGCTGCCGACGAGATCCTCATCATCAACGGAGGCCGGATCATTTTTACGGGGGTTCTGGCTGAAGCCATGGGCCTGCTGAATGACATGAGTATCTGCAATTTCAAAAGCTGCTGCGAAGGAGAAGACCAGAATGCTAGATGCTTTAGATAAGGAACTTTTAAAAGCCGTTGCCGATCTGGAGGATATCCCGAAGGGCGCCTATAATATCCGCAAAAACGGGAAACTGCTGACGCGGGCTAACAGCGCCAACATATCGATCGACAGCAACGCTGACGGCACGGGGATCGTCGTCGCGATCGCCCCGGGAACAGTCAACGAATCCGTGCATATTCCGGTGATCCTGAGCCAAGCCGGGCTTTATGATGTGGTATACAACTCTTTCGTTATCGGTGAAAAGGCGGACGTGACCATCGTGGCCGGCTGCGGCATCCACTGTGGGACGGAAAGCCCCGAGGGGCATGCGGGCATTCATGAATTCCGGGTCGGTCGGGGGGCCAGAGTGAAGTATGTCGAGAAGCATTACGCGGCGGGAAAGGGATCCGGGAAGCGTTCCCTAAACCCCACGACAAAAGTCTTCCTTGAGGAAGGCGCCCAGGTCGAAATGGAACTTACCCAGATCGGAGGCGTTGATGAGGCCAACCGCCTTAATGAGGCCACCCTTGAGGCTTCCAGTTTGTTGATGATCATGGAAAGGGTTCTGACGGAGAAGGGCCAGACGGCCATTTCGAGAAACGACATCAAGCTGGCAGGAACCGACAGCAGGGCGAATATGATCTCCCGCTCCGTTATCAAAGGAAATTCAAAGCAGAATTTCTACGCCACCATTGAAGCCTTGGCGAAGTGCTTCGGACACATCGAATGCGACGCCATCATCATGGACAACGGCACCAATGAAACCATCCCCGCTCTGAAGGCCATGCATCCGGACGCCGAGCTGACCCACGAAGCCTCCATCGGTAAGATCGCCAACGAACAGCTCATGAAGCTCATGAGCCTTGGGCTGAGCTATGACGATGCCGTGAACCGCATCATCCAGGGGTTCCTGAAGTAACGGACTCTCTGGAAGGTGGGGGATGGAGGGCTTCCGCGGTGCTGCCGAACAGCCGGTGGATGAACAAAAAAGAAAAAAGGGAGAAGAGAATGGATGCCTTTCCAAACGAGCCGATGGGTTTTCGAGGGATCCTCTGGGGGCAGCGACTGGAAAGCCTGACCGGACGGAATTTTACGAAGATCAGCGATGATGGGGACGTCAGCGCCTACCGCCTGAACAATGACCGCCTGAGGATGGGTCACGTGGAGGTAGACGATATCATATATTATTTTTTTCGGCACCGCTTGTACCGCGTCCGTGTCCAGATCGAGTCCCACGAAAATTTCGCCAGGCTGAAAGAAATCTTTTTCGAGAGTTACGGCGAGGGCGTATCGGTAAGCCGTGATGAAACGGAAACCTATTACTGGGCCGGTGCGGAACTGGACCTTTCCCTGGAGTACAGTGATGCATCACGCGGCCGGATTGAATATTCCTTCCGCCCGATTCACAAGCAGGAAGAGAAAAAAGCCAAACTGAAGGTCATACGCGAGTGGGATGAGACGTAATTCCCTTATGAGCGTTCAGGAATTGCCCTCTCGTCTGCCTGGCGGGCAGCTGTTCCGGTTTTCAACAAATGCCATCCGCGTCTCCCTTTCCGGGTGCCTTGCCTCCTGACCACAATCAGGTTCAAACAATCATCGACCGCAACGCCGATCTATTGTTCCAGCCAGTTTACAATCCGGGGAGCCTCCGAAGAGAGCCAGCGGGGAGAAAAGCGGATTTCCAGAAATACCTTGAACAGGGACCCCATGATTTTCGTCGCCCCTTCCACGAGATAGATTCGTTCCAGAACCGCACCGTCCCGGTCTTCCAAGTCCTCCATCCCGTCGGTCATAACGGGAAGTTTCAGGGACTGAAAGTGAAAGCGGTCCGCCTTCAGCGTGAATTCCCAGGAATCCTCGTCCTTTTCGAGCTTGATCCTGGCTTCCTTGATTTTCTTCCCCTGCCGCAGGGCCTCTTTCCCCTCCTTGAGATCCGCATGCACCCCCTGGCAGACCACCGTTTCAGCATATTCCCCGTCGCCCGACTCCAGGACCAGGCGGCGCACGAGGATCAGTTCCACGTCACCCGTTCCCGGAACGTTAACCGATCCGTTTCTCTCCTCACTCTTAAACCAAAGCCAGGTGAGGAATTCTCGGCCAATGGACCCTCGGTCGACGGCCTGAAGGCCGGCCGTTTCAGGGACATCAGCGAGGGCGGCCCGTTCCGCCAGGGAAAGCCGATTTGCCGACTCTTCATCGAGCCAGAGAGGATCCCAGGGTGTGTACGGATAGACAGACAGGGAGAAGGTCTGTTTGAAAAAATCCTGAAAATCGTCGATCACCTTCTCCGACAGGCTGCACAGAATCAGCGATTTCTGCGACACGGACCAGCAGAATTCATAAAAGGCGGGAACCGGCTGGGCCTTGCTGAACAGTTCCAGATGAACCCTCTCCCTGAGGTCTTCCCGCTGCTCGCGGTAAATTCTCTTCTGCCCCGTTTCAGAAAGGAAATCCTGCTCCGCTTCCAGAAGACGGATTCGGAGAAGGGCGGGGGGGACGGTTTTCCGGTCGATGCGCAGCGTCAGCATCAGGTAATCTCCCCAGATATATTTTGCGCCTTCGAAGTCCGTATCGAGGACATTTTCAAGACTTGTCCAGCCAATGGCCTTCTCTTCAGAGGCCGGGGCGCTGGAGCGGAAGGCGAAGGCCCTCAGCTGCTGATGAATAAATTCGTCTGCCGATGCCGGCAACGATCCTTCCAGACGGTAAAGAGAAAAAGAAACGGTTCCTTTGAGCAGTCCCATAAGCCACCATGGCGGCATGCATCTCGTCCTCCCAGAAGTCCTTTTTGTGTGGATTCAAAGGCCACCGGTCGAACGGCCTCCAGAGGCCGCTTTCCCTGTGTTCCGTCCTGTTGAAGCCATCCTGGTCCTAGAAAAGAAGATGCCGCAAAAGAGAATGGGCGAACCTATCGTATCGGGAGGAGCCTTGTCAAGGAGAATGCCTGTAAAATTATGTCGTGGACACTCCCTGCAATTTGTGTTAGGCAAATATGGTTTTTTGCAGCCCCATATCAATGCGCACACCGCGCGGACGGACGTGTTGCCGACAGGCTGACCCTCAGGGCGTTGAGAGGTCAGAAACCGTGACGGAGCTTGGAGCTGGAGATGGAACGGCCATCAAAGTGAGGCGGAGAAATGCCGGGCGGCAAGCGGATTAAAAAAATCGGGATCATCGCCAATATCCGAAAGGAAGCGGCTCTGGGATGTTCGTCCGGCCTGAAGAAGTGGCTGCAGGAGCAGGGCGTCGAAGTGTTTCTCGACTCTGAAATCGCGGCTGCCCTGGGAGATACCTGCGGCTTGGAGCGGCAGAAGCTCGCCGACCGGGTGGACCTGCTGGTTGTTCTGGGGGGAGATGGCGCGATGCTGCGGGCAGCCCGGTCCGTCAGGCAGTTCACTATCCCCATCGTGGGTATCAACCTGGGAACCTTCGGCTATCTAACGGAGATCAACCTCAATGAAATGTACCCTTCGCTGGAGCGCATACTCCGGGGGGAATACGCTACGGAAGACCGGATGATGCTCGACATGGAGGTGGCCCGGGACGGACGGACCTCCTGTGAATTCACCGTACTCAACGATGTAGTCATTACCAGGGGAAATCTCACGCGGATCATCGATATGGAGACCGCTGTAGACGGTTCCTATCTGACGACCTTCCGGGCGGACGGCCTCATCATCAGCACCCCGACGGGTTCAACGGCCTACTCCCTCTCCGCCGGCGGTCCCATCGTCTTTCCTTCACAGAACGTCATCATTGTCAATCCCATCTGTCCCCACACCCTGACCAACCGGCCGATCATCCTTCCCAGCAGCATCACCATCAGCGTAAAAGTCTGGTCGGAAGAGGAAGGGGTGAGCGTCGACCTGGACGGTCAGGAGTCCGTTACCTTGAAATCGGGGGATACGTTGATCGTCCGCAAATCCCGTTATGTTACCAGCCTGGTTTCCTCCTCGAACAGGAATTACCTGGAGATTCTGCGGTCCAAACTGGGATGGGGCCGGCTGCCCTCCATAAGCCGGTAAGCAGACAGGATGCTGGTGCAACTGAACATCCGCAATTTTGCCCTCATTGACGCGCTGCAAATTTCCTTCGGCGGCGGCCTCAACATTCTGACCGGGGAAACCGGCGCCGGAAAGTCCATTGTTGTCGGGGCCATTGGACTTCTTCTTGGTGACAGGGCCTCGACGGTAAACATCCGTTCAGGAGCCGATACAGCCGAGGTTGAGGCCTTGTTTGAGCTGGAACAGGGAGGCTCCGTTCAGGAAATGCTGGCGGCAGCCGGTCTGGACGTGGACAGCGAGCTCGTCATCCGCAGAGTGATTTCGCACACCGGAAAAAACCGGGTTTATATCAATGGCACGTTGTCGACGTTGAATCTCCTGAACAAAATTGGTGAATCGCTGATGAACATCTGCAGCCAGCGAGAACACTCCATCCTGCTGAATTCCGATTGCCATCTGGATCTGCTTGATGCCTTTGGCGGGCTCGATCCGCTGCGTCATGAATACGGCAGGATGTTCAGAGACTGGCAGGATCTTCAGCTGAAGATTTCGAAACGGACCGAAGCGAAAAAAAAGCGATCAGAACAGGAGGAGCTCGCACGGTATCAGCTTGCAGAAATCCGGCAGGCCGGGATCGCCCCCGGGGAGGACGATCAGCTGTCTGCCCGGAGGCAGGCTCTCCTTTCCGTTCAGAAACTTCTGAGCATCTCGGGTCAGGCCTATGGGCTGCTCTATGACCGGGAAGACTCCGTCCTGTCATCCCTGAAGGACGTGATGGACTGTTTTCGGGATATCCGAAGGATTGACCCCTCTCTGAATTTTTCTGAATCGGATCTGGAGTCGGTTTATTATTCCCTGGAAGAAGCGGCCTCTGCTCTGCGGAACTACGCCCAGGGCCTGTCGCCCGATCCGGAAGAACTCGCAGAGATCGAAGAGCGGCTTGAGGTATTGAGCCGCCTGAAGAGAAAGTACGGCGGCAGCCTCGAAGGCGTGATGACAAAACAGAACGAGTTGGAGAAGAGCCTAACGGATCTGTTCTCCCTGGAAGAGGACCTGGAGAAGGAAAAGACGACACTTCGGGAATTGGAGCTCCGAATGGATGAGAAGGCGAGGGAGCTTTCTTCGGCGCGGCGGATTACGGCGGAAGGTCTCTCGAACGCCGTCGTCGAGGAGCTGCAGAGCCTGCATATGGAGGGAGCGGTCTTTGAGGTTGTCTTTCATGAGGCGGGCGGGGATTTCCATTCTTCCTTTGACGAACGGGGAATCGATCGGGTTGAATTCTACCTTTCAGCCAATGTCGGTGAAGAACCGAAGCCTCTGAGCAGAATTGCCTCAGGGGGGGAGCTGTCGCGGATCGTGCTGGCCATAAAAAAGGTTCTTGCTCAGTTGGGCTCTGTCGGCGTCATCATCTTTGATGAGGTGGACAGCGGCATTGGCGGGGAAACAGCGGACCTTGTGGGGAGTAAACTGCGGGATGTCGCCCGGAATCACCAGGTGCTCTGCATTACTCATCTCCCCCAGATCGCCTGCTATGGTGACCGGCATTACCGTGTGGTCAAGACCGAGGAGGATTTCAGGACGATAACGCGGATCGAAGCGCTTTCCGAGGAGAAGCGGTCTGAGGAAATCGCACGAATGCTGGGGGGACGGGAACTGACGGAAACAACGAAACGGCATGCCCGGGAAATGCTTCAACGTGTGTCGGGGAGGTAGGAAATGTTACGGAAAGCTAGAATCGGCGATGTCAAGACGATTCACCGGATGATCAACATCTCTTCCGGGAAGGGGGAGATCCTGCCCCGTTCCCTCATGGATATTTACGGCAACCTACGGGACTTTTTCGTCTACATCGATGAAGACCAACATTCGTTGGTCGGGATATGCGCCCTGACCATCATCTGGGAAAATCTCGCGGAAATCCGGTCCCTCTTTGTCGAAGAGTCGAGGCGTAAAGAGGGGATCGGCCGTCGCCTCGTAGATGCGTGCATTTCTGAAGCCATTACCTTGGATCTGTATCGCATCTTTACCCTGACCTTCCAGGTGGAGTTCTTTTCGAGAATGGGATTCAAGATCGTTGACCGTTCAACCCTTTCAGAAAAAATATGGACGGATTGCTTCCGCTGTTCCAAATACCCGGATTACTGCGATGAAGTCGCCATGGTCCTCGACCTGTAATTTCCGAACCACATCGAATATCGAGGGGGACATGAATAAACAACGATACGGCATTTTTCTCCTTGCGCTTTTCCTCTGTCTGTCCGTCCTGGGAGGCTGCGCCTCTCTTCAAAAGCAGCAGGACGAGGAGCTTAAACCACCGACCTCAATCCAGCCCTCCACACCGGTCACGCAGCCGGAACCCGTACCGAAGCCGAAACCGGCAGCGCCGACGTTACCGGCCCGGGAGCTGAGGCCCGCGTATCCTGAGATCCTCCAACCCGATCCCTCGTCCATGAAGCTCCTGGCACCGGATGAAATCCCCCTGCTTACGGATGACCTTTCGAGGGATTCCCTGCTGGCGGCTATTGAACAGAGCCTTCTGTTCTACAGCCGCATTCCGCGGGATAACCGCCAACCGATGGGCCCTGTCGTCTGCACGGCCGATGAGTTGCAAGAGACGCTCTTGTTGTTCCAGAAAATTCTTCAGGACTCCTCTTCCGAAGAAGAGCTGAAAGAGAAGATCGCCGACAGCTTTGATTTCTATCAGGCAGCCGGCCGGGACCGGAAGGGAACGGTTCTGTTTACCGGATATTTCGAACCGATCATCAAGGGTTCCATCGAACGCTCGGATGCCTTTTCTTTCCCCATTTACAGGCCACCTGAAGAAACGGTGGTGATCAACCTGGGGAGATTTAAAAGCCGGTACATGGGCGAAACGCTGACGGGCCGCCTTTACGGCGGTGAGGTGATCCCTCATTACACGCGGGAAGAGATTGACGGTAAAGGCGCACTTTCGGGCCGGGATCTGGAAATTGCCTGGGCGGAAGATTCCGTCGAGCTGTTTTTCCTCCATATCCAGGGATCGGGAATCATGGAGCTTCCGGACGGGCAGTCGATCCGTGTCGGTTATGCCCGGTCGAACGGTCACCCCTTTCGAGGTCTGGCGAAGGTTTTGTTCGAACAGGGGAAAATATCGAAAAACGAAATGTCCCACGAAGCGGTCAAGAGATATCTCCAGGAGCATCCAGGAGAGCGCGCCGAACTGATGCACCAGAATCCGAGCTATGTTTTTTTCCAGTTACGCGAAGGAGGAAATGTCGGATCACACAATGTGAGCCTGACCGCAGGGCGTTCCATCGCCACGGATCCGAAATATTTTCCCCGGGGTGCTTTGGCCTTGATTCAGTCTCGGAAGCCTGTATTTACGAAGAACGGCTCGATAATGAACTGGGTCCCCTTTTCAAGGTTTGTCCTCAATCAGGATGCCGGGGGAGCCATCAAGAGTACGGGAAGAGTCGATCTGTTCTGCGGGACCGGGTCCGACGCAGAACGAGTTGCCGGAAGCCTTAAGGAAAATGGAAGCCTTTTTTTCCTTTTAAAGAAAAAGGGACTTCCCGGTAACGAAGCAGCCACGGTCTTTTGAGGAAACAAAACTTCTGAATTCCTTGCTGAATCGATTTCCCGATTTTGAAATCGCGGCAAACCCCGATTTTTAGTTGATTATGTAAATATTTTATGGTAATTTTTTTGCCGTTTTAACAAACTGTTTTATTAAAAAAATGAAATGGGGGAGAGAAGAGATGACGAAGGCGGAGTTGATTTCAGTAATTGCAGAAGAAGCGGGAATTACAAAAGCGTCAGCGTCGAAAGCACTGGCCAGCTATGTTGGCGTAGTGGCCAGGGAACTCAAGAAGAACGGGAAACTGGGGCTTGTCGGCTTTGGAACCTTCTCCGTCGTCAAGAGAAAAGCCCGGGAAGGCAGAAATCCCCAGACAGGAAAAGCCATCAAGATTCCGGCCAAAAAGGTTGTCAAATTCAAGCCGGGAAAGGAATTATCAGATAAAGTAAAATAATTTTGTCGCATTTTTACCTGTTGAGAAGGCCCTCGAGAAATGAATCTCCGGGGCCTTCTTGCCTTTAAGGTTCATCTTTGATAAGTGACGGAAAAACTGAAGGGGAAACGCCTTGACAACAAAACGAATATTGAGCGGAATGAGGCCCACGGGAAAGCTTCATCTTGGCAACCTGCACGGTGCGCTGAAAAATTGGGTCAATCTTCAGAATGAGAATCGTTACGAGTGTTTCTATTTCGTGGCCGACTGGCACGCGCTGACCAGCGATTACAGTGATACCGGGCAGATCCTGGACAATGTCACCGATATGGTCATCGACTGGCTGAGCGTCGGACTCGATCCTAAGAAAAGCACTCTCTTCGTTCAATCCAGGATCTTAGAACATGCAGAACTTTTCCTGCTGCTTTCCATGATCACACCCCTTCCCTGGCTGGAGCGGAATCCCACCTACAAGGAGATCAAGGAGGAACTGTCGAACCGGGACCTTTCGACGTTTGGATTTCTGGGATACCCCGTCCTTCAGGCTGCGGACATCATCATCTACAAGGCCCACGGCGTTCCTGTAGGGGTTGATCAGCTGCCCCACGTGGAGCTCACCCGGGAAATCGCCCGCCGATTCAACTTTCTGTACCGCGAAATCTTTCCAATTCCCGAACCCCTGATTTCGGACGTCCCCAAACTCCTGGGCATTGACGGCCGGAAAATGAGCAAATCCTACGGAAATTCCATTTACATCAGCGATACCGGGAATGAGCTGAACAAAAAAATCCTCTCTATGTTCACGGATCCGCAGCGGCAAAGAAAAACCGATCCGGGAAGGCCCGAGCTCTGCAATGTCTTCAGCTTTCATCAGCTTTATTCAGAAGATCCCAGCATCGCGGAAATAGATATTGCGTGCCGACGGGCCGGGATCGGCTGTATTGAATGCAAGAAACGCCTGGCGGCGCGGATCGCGGAGGGACTTCAATCCGTTCATGAACGACAGGAATATTATCGCAGCCATATCAAGGAAGTCTTGGAAATCATCGGGGACGGAACGGCTCGGGCCTCCGGAATCGCCCGGGCGACGATGGCTGAAGTGCGCGAAGCCGTAAAAATTTGAAGCACGAAACGGACACCGTCATGGAGGAAAGGCTGCAGAAAATTATCGCCCGCTCGGGGCTCGCTTCCCGCCGGAAAGCCGAAGAAATGATCCGGGAAGGGCGGGTCAGCGTTAATTCGGAAACCGTACGGGAATTGGGATGCAAGGCTGATGTCGGGCGCGACGAGATCCGGGTGGACGGAAAGCTGATCTGTGCGGAGGAAACAAAGATCTATGTCGCACTGAACAAACCCCGCGGATACGTCACGACGCTCAGCGATCCGCAGAAACGTCCTACGGTGATCTCCATTCTTCCCGAGCTTGGTGCCCGCCTTTTTCCAGTGGGAAGGCTGGATTATGATTCCGAGGGCCTTATCCTGATGACCAATGACGGCCATTTTGCTCAGCAGATTCAACATCCCCGCTTTCTTGTTTCCAAAACCTACAGGGTCAAGATATCCGGCCGACTGACCGCCGCTGAATTTCGTCGGCTACAGAATGGCCTGGATCTTGAAGACGGTCCATTTGTTCCCGATGCTGCAGTGATCGATGAAATCAACCCCAAAAGCTCCTGGCTGATCCTGAAAATCAGTGAGGGACGAAACCGCATTATTCGCAGGGCCTTCGAAAAACTGGGCCATCCGGTTTTGAGGCTGATCCGGACTGCCATTGCTGACCTGCAGCTGGGAAATCTTGGTGAAGGCAATTACCGCTTCCTCAAGGGATGGGAAATCCGTCAGCTTATGTCGCCCAGGCGTCAAAACGAAAGGTTGGGCAAACCATGGGAGAAAACATGATCCGCTGTGGGAGGGCTGTCGCATGGGCCGCCGTCATGACACTGGCCGTCCTGCTGATTCCTCTTTGTATGGCCCACGCGACGCCGGTGGAGGTAACCCTTTTCCCCAGCGTTGCCCAGGTAACGGAACGCTCCCGAGTACCGGTCCGGTTGGACGAGAAGGGAAAGACTACGGCCGTTTTGATCCTTCCCGGACGGGTGCAGCAGGAATCTTTGAAAATATCGCCGGAAGTCGATTCCGGGCTTAGAATCACAGGTCTCTCCTGGCGCACCGTTAACCCGCCGGGGAGTGCACAGACCGTCGCGAAGCAGAAGCAGCTGGCCAAACTCGCGAAAGAGAGAATTCGGAATTCGGCGATGATCAAAGGGCTCGATGCGGAGATCGCCTTCTGGACGTCTCAGGCCAAGGCAAAAACCAAGACATTGAGGGATGCCGTCATTTTGTCGACCGCCATTTCACGCAACACAAAAAGGGTCTGGCAGGAAAAAATGACCCTGGAAGAAGAATGCGGAACCCTGGATCAGCGTATCAGGATACTTTCCGACGAAATAAAGCAGGCAGATGGAGAGGGAGATGGAATCAGGGAATTGACCCTGCTGCTCACCGGCCTGAATCCGGGCCAGGGGGTCTTATCCTTCAAGTACTCGTATATCTTGCCGAACTGCGGATGGTCGCCTCGGTACCGCCTCGAAGGTTCTTCCAGCCGACGGCAGGTCGATTTTTTCCTGGATGCCGAAGTATGGCAGAACAGCACGCAGGATTGGAACGGTGTGGAACTGTTTCTTGGGAGTCAGATCGCCGTACAGGACCCTGGTGTCTCTGCTAAATCGCCGGAATGGAAACTCGACGCCTCAAAGGCTGGAAAGCGTAAAAGTATCAGGAAGGAAGAGGGGAATGGATCTTCAGCGCAGCTCACAACGCCCATGGCGATTCCTGTGCGCTCACTGGGACGGTACTCCCTACCGAAAGGACAGAAACAAATCCTCCAGGTTGACAGCGCACGTTGGCCGGCAACATTCAGCCGCCTTCTTCGGCCTTTTTCCCAGCCGTCCTCCCTCATCCAAGCGGAAGTACTCTCACCATCGCCCATGGAGATTCCCCATAGTCCGGCCCTGTATCTGTTGGACGGCGAGCTGATGGGAACGCGGGACTTCGAATTTTACGGCCTGGAAAAAACGCTTTTTTTCGGCAGCGATCCTTCTGTTTTTGGAGAGGTAACCATGGTGTCTAAACCATGTCACCCTTGGGATCATTCTTCCGCGAAGAATGATCTGGATTGGCGCTGGCGAACGCTTATACAAAATAACGGCAGCCAGGAGGTCAGAGTCCTCGTTGAAGAACCTGTCCCACAGATACGGGATCGGCGGGTCACATCGGTCGTCCATGGAGAGCCCGCCTTTTTCAACGGGCAGTCAAACGCCGGCCTCCGTGAGCTTGTGTTACCGCCGGGCGGAAGCCGGACACTGGAAACCTCGATTCACATTGAAGCCCCCCGTGACATCGAACTGGAAATGAGCTGGACGCCCTGAAGCGCTCTCTGTGGAGCGGCCTTTTTTAAAACCTCACGGATTTGCGCTTCGCCCGCGTCGGTTTCGCCGCCTTACGGGCCCGTAGGTGTGCTTCAGCAGCTTTCACACTCTCTATGCCGTTTCGGGATCCGCCTTGACCGGTGCCCGGACGATTACACGAGAGGCTTGCCCCCATTGAGCTTTTCATAGATCCTCATGTACTGGGCAATCATGCCCTGCAGGTCGTACTTTTCCCGCGATTCCTTCATAATCCGCCGAATCTGGGCTTCTTTCACATGCAACGGCTTTCTATGGAAAAACATGCTCTTTTCCAGCCCGTACCACAAACCGCCGGGATCGTAATCGCGGAAGAGAAATCCGTTGCCGACATCCTGGGGTGCTCCGTCAATTTTAAGGCGCAATTCTGAAATCTTGTCGTGATAGCCGCCCGTATCCCGGTTGGTGGCTGTCGCGCCGAACAGATTTCCCACCTGGTCGATCTGACCGCAGGGTTCGTAAAGGGATGCGCCGAAGACATCGCTTGCCGCTGCAAACCCCAGCATGGAAAGCCCTTCATCGAAGCGATGATAGGCGATCCGTCCCTGGGAAGCGTAGGCAATCTGTCCCAGAATATCCACGTGGGTGCGGTCGCTCCCGATGCCATCCCCCACGATGGCCATCTGAGCGCTGGGATAGACTGTAATGAATCTATGGGCAATGGCTTCTAGAAGATCAACACCCTTCTGGACAGGATCCAGTCGCGAGGGCCAGAAAAAGAGGATGGCATCCGGGTCGACATTCAATCCGGTTCTTTTCTGGAACTCCATCAGGTTTTCCCTTTTCGCCTCCATAATGGGATCTTCCACCCCGTACGTGCGGACCAGAAAAGGGCAGCTTTCAGGGTACATGACGGAAGCCGGCGCATTGATGATCGCCCGGGCCGCATCGCTGTAATACTTGGCCTTGACTTCACTTCGGACGCTGGGAGGAACCAGCGGGCGGTCGAGGAAAAAGTCGTTCACCACTTCACGAAGAAAACGCTCTCCCACAAAATTAATCAGGGTGGCATTTTTGATGGCCGTGGCCTGACAATCGACGCAGGATTGTCCATAGGCCTCTGAGTAATAGATCTCCTCGGCGATGCTCTGGAGATTGACTCCTTCCAGTAGGCTGAGGGGCAGATTTTCCGTAAAGACATTGTGAACCGTGTGCAGAACCGGAACATTGGTGGATTTTGCATAGGCGGTGATGACGCCGCCGGCCATCCAGTCGTGGCTGTGGATAATCAGCCTGCCGTCGTGCATTGAACGGACGTTTTTGATGACGTTGTTGACGATCTCACGCTGAAATGTGGCGGCGGTCCGCAGGGGATCTCCGGAGTAGGCGCTGAGATTGTCGGCAAAGATGGAAGAACTGACCAAGTGAATGTTTTCCGCTTCGATCTTGTAGCGGATTTCCCGCCACTGGCTTTCCGTCATCTGAGATTCCAGCTGAAAACGCTTTTTTAGATTCAACGTGGCCAGATGGACATCAATGCCCCTCTCCAGAAGCCCTTCACACAGGGCTGCCACGACTTCTCCCTGACCCCCGCTCTTTCCGGAGATGTACTTGGCGAGGGTCCCCATGTCATGGGGCAGCCTTCCCGTTTCCGGAGTAATCAGCATAATGGGCGTTCTTGCAGGCTTTTTCAGGATTTCAAACCGCTGAATAAACCCGTCCAGGTAATCGATTTTCCTGGTGAGGATTTGAGTGGCACGGACAGGCGACGAATCATAAGGATTGTTGTAACGGCAAAGGGACTGCCTGGCATCGATCCTGTTGTTCAGATAGTACAGTTGATCCGAGGTCGTCAGATTGCGCCAGCGCGTCAGAAATTCGCCCCCGGCCCTGCGCGCGGACCCTTCCATATTTTCCACATCCTTGAAAAGATCATACTGTGTCGGGCTTTCCAGCCATCCGAAGGTGTCCCTGACGATATCCATCCAGGTGGAAGAGGACGAATTCTGCAGGTCCAGAGACGGACAGGTCTCATATTTGTAGCGCGCAGCGACGTTTGTTGGTGTTTCAATGCGGACGTCGGGATATTTTTCCAGGGCGGCGGGCATGCCTCTCCAGAAGTCGAAGATGCCCTCATCTTCACGGATGTAGCCGCCGAGATGCTCCAGATCGTAGCCCAGCAGAACCACGGGTCCGTCGACCGAGGCGATTGAGCCTGCATACTGTTCCGGCGTCAAATACCGCTGTGGAAACCCGTAAGCAAGTTGATTGCTCAGAACGCGATTGCGGGGTATCACAATCAGGTTCGTTCCCCTTGCGCGGTACACCGAATTGGTCTGCATCGGATCTGCTTCCGAAGCCCCTTCGGAATTCCAGCGGGGTTCGCACAGAATGGATAGATAACCCATGTCGGCAACAATATCTGCCAGTGCATTGTTGTAAATCAGCTCCGTGTTTCGAAACGAGAGGGGAAATATGCCGAAGAGTTTACGGATGCATTCCCGGTGTCCTGTTACCTGCTCCCGAAACTCCTCTTTATGCGGATCGGAAAAGAGTGAGGTCAGAGAGTGAAAATACGTTTCATTGAGAAATTCAACCTGCTGACTGTCCCTTCCGGCATCAAGCAGGGATCTCAAGGCATTGATCACCCTGGGTTCGTAGAGAGTCGCCTGCTCCAGAAAGGTTCCGGACATGCTCAAGGTAATCCGGAAACCCGGATGTCGCCGGACCAGTTCAGTCAGCATTCCCAGAGCCGGGAGATACGATCTTTCAGAAGTGGTAAGGAAAATCTGTTTGTTTTCCTCATCCCAGAGGAATTTATCCCGATCCGGATGAAGACGGAAGGGCTGGTGTAACTGGAAATAGAATATTACGGACGGCATATCTCACCTACGTATGGAATCCAACGGCTCCTGAAAAGGTTCTGTTGACGTTTTATGGAACGATTTTTCTAGTCTTTAAGATAAGATGCGACCAGGCGCTTTGTTTCTTCAAGAATCTTGTCGCCATGGCGGCTGTTTCGCGGACTGTAATAAAACTTTTCTATATCATAGGGTTTATTTGAAAGATTTTCAAGGAAGGAAATAACGCGCCCAGGGCGTGGAAAGGAATGGATGTAGAGCTCTCCCCAGTTGTTCAGAGTGAGAATGCGCAGAGAGACAAGAGAAGGCGTGTCTGGGTCCTCTGCAAAATTACTGACCAGAAGCATTTTTTCCGTACGTTCCGGCTGGAGGAAATTCTGGAAATCAATGGAGCTGACATCATAAGTCCCGAAGGCTTTCTTGATTTTTTTGCTGAGAGTGATCATTTCAGGCATTGTGGTAAAGGTGCGATTGGGAAGCATGCGCAACAGTTC
>JAVETB010000004.1:0-77064 GCA_034006265.1 Syntrophus sp. (in: bacteria)
GAATGGTCTATACCGGCCACGGAGTCATTAACGACAAGATGAAACCCGGCTGGATGACGAGAGTTGTCGATTGGGTATGGCCATTTTAAGCTCTCCAAAATGAGTTTCTCGGGAATGTTTCCTGCTTGAGGAAAGTTATGAAAAGTATAAAGGCAATTTCATTCATAATCCTTTTGGTGATCGCCGTGACTGGCATGTTTACCAGGCCGGGATTTTCCGCCCGATTGAAGGATATTGCCGCCATCAGTGGGGTGAGAGACAATCAGCTCATCGGGTATGGCCTTGTAGTCGGGCTGGCCGGAACGGGTGACGATATCAAAAACGGATTTACCAGCGAGTCTCTGTCCAACATGCTCCACAGGCAGGGCATATTCATGAAGGGCAAGACTCTGAAATCCGACAATGTAGCCGCTGTGATGGTTACGGCAACACTGCCCGCCTTCGCCAAAACCGGCTCAAAGATCGATGCCATTGTTTCATCCATCGGGGACGCAACAAGCCTTCATGGCGGCACTCTGCTGATGACCCCCTTGAAGGGAGCGGATGGAGCCATTTATGCCGTTGCGCAGGGTCCGGTAATTCTGGGCGGATACGCCTTCGGAGGAGCAAACAGCAATGCTGGGAAAAATCATGCCAGCGCAGGCAGGATCGTCAACGGCGCCCTCGTTGAACGGGAGCTCAACTACGATTTCGGCCAGCTACGTTTATTGACGCTTAATCTCCTGCACCCCGATTTTTCAACCTCAAGTCATTTGACCAACGTCGTTAACAGGGAATTGGGGAAATACGTACAGGCGAGCCAGGTAGACGCCTTCTCTGTAAACGTCAGGATGAGAGATGCTGACCCGATGAATCTGATGCAGCTCATTTCATTAATGGAGAATCTTGAAGTTCCAGTAGATTCACGGGCTGTGGTGGTCATGAACGAAAAAACCGGAACGATCGTCATGGGTGAGAATGTCCGCATCGCAACCGTGGCCGTGGCTCATGGCAATTTAAGCATTCAGATCAAGGAGGACGTGCTGGTTTCTCAACCCCTCCCTTTCTCGCCTCCTCCGACGAAAGGAGACTCGCCCGTCAAGGATCGTAAAAGCGGAACGATCCTGGCCCCGGGGGCTCACACGGTTGTAACCAAGGATACCAATGTCGGTGTAGCGGAGGAGAAAAACAAGGTCATGGTTGTATCCAAGGGGGTAACGATTCAGGATGTCGTCAGGGCGCTCAACGCCATTGGCGTATCGCCTCGAGACCTTATCACCATCATGCAGACGATCAAGGCGGCGGGTGCATTGCAGGCCGAGCTTAAAATCATCTGACATTTCTCATGGAATTTATTTCGATGAATTGGCGGTTACAAAAATGAATGACAACGGGATGAATATCAGCATGCCGCATAGAAAATTCACCTCTTCAACGAATTCTGAAAACCAGGTGAAGAATAAAGAGGACCATCAGCTCAAGAAAGTATGTGCTGACTTTGAATCCCTTTTTGTTTATAATTTGCTGCAGACAATGAGAAAAACAATTCCTGCGGGAAATCCCGTCACGCACTCCTTCGGCAAAGACACCTACAACATGATGTTCGATCAGAAGATTGCCGAAGAATTATCCAACAAGGGAAGTGGGATGGGCCTGCAGACGATCCTGTATCATCAACTTAAAAAACAGGATATCAAGAATAAATAGAGCGGCTTTTTATGTTCCCTGACCCGGATTATTTTTTTGTTAATTCAGATTCGGGAGAACAATCATTAAAGACTTTGGAGATTCTACCGATGAATAATAATAAACAAAGCCAATGATGGAGATGCACGATGAACATCAACAATGCAAATGGAATTTCACCGAAAGAGATTCAACAGTATCTGTTGAATGAGACACTTGGGAAAGGCAGGGAGGTGCCGGAAGAAAAACCCTCAGCCATTCCGCAAGAAAAAGTTGATATTTCCAATAAGGCGAGAGAAATTCAGCAAATAAGCAGCAAAATGACTGACGCTCAGGACATCCGGGAGGATAAAGTCGCGGCAATAAAATCACAGATTGATGATGGGACCTACAACGTAAGCGGGGAAGAAGTGGCCAATAAAATGTTAGGCGAAAACTTCCTGGATATTTTTGCCTGATTCAAAAAATTAGGTTCATTTCAAAATGTCCATTACGTGATTTTTAACGTTTTTAAGAAATAAGCATCGCATTTTTGAGCTCCGGGCTTTTTTGGAACACTCAGAGCTGGAGTCCATGTACCGAACGTCATCAGGAGAAGATTCCGGAATACTTTTCAGGTTATGAACAACGCAAGAAAAACAGCCCCCTTTGCCGAACAGGCAGCCAATGCAATCAATACCCCTGTCCAGTCCCTCATAAAGAATCTTCATGATGAAACGAATGTTTACGGGGAATTAGTTCAACTGATCGAACGGGAACAAGAGATTTTACGACACCCCTCTCTTGACGATTTACTCACCAACCATTCAAGAATGGAAGCATGTCTTCTCAACGTCCAGATATGCAGAAACGAGAAAGAAAAAATTCTCAAGGCGTTCCAAAAAACTGCTTATACCGGCTGTGACGATGAACGGACACTTTATTCCATAACCGAACATGCGGATGATCATCTTAAGAATCAATTGCTGGAATGCCAGGACAAACATCGCCGACTGATCGAGACCATCAAGAACCTTACCTCCAGAAATGTGACCCTTCTGAGGGGTTCTTTGTCACAAATCGGATCAACGTTGATGTTTTTGCAGAAAACGATCTCCTGCTCGATGAACTATATGCCGTCAGGCCGCATGTGTATGACAATGCCCAACGGAACGTTATTCGACAGAAGAGGATAAAGAATGCTCATGCTGTGGCGGATGAGGACCATCGATATCAATTTCGTGCATTATCTCTTTTGAAGGGAAAGCGGATTTCTTTTCCTTTAAATAGCTTAAAAGCCCAAACCTGCCCTTTTTCTGAAATCAGCGAAATAGGCATAATACTTCACTCAAGTTATAGGCGTTCTCAAGACACCTGTTATTGATCCCGTGGGATAGACTGTCAAAATCACCCATGTTTACGACGAATCAATCCGTTTGCGAGAACTCTTTAAAAGAGTGTTCACGATTGCAGAAGCTTTTGTCAGCAAAGGACAAACATACCATGGCCGAAGAACATTCATCTGCATCAGAGAATCCGCAGACAAGTGCCGGGGAAATGATGGAAGGATACCGGGAGACCGAGATTTGCGTGCGATGCCGGGGTAAATGCTGTCAGATACAGCCCGGATATTGTCTGCCTTCAGAGTTTGGGTCCGCGGAGGCGGTCATGGAGGCATTGAACAGCGGCAAGTACGGTGTAATCCTGCTTTTGGATTCAGACATGAGGGCCCGGGTCATTCGGCCGCATTACAAATTACGGAACCAGATGTCGGGATGCATCTTCCACAATGAGAACGGCTGCGAACTTCCCTGGCAGGAACGCCCCTACGGCTGCCGTATGCTGCGGCCACGAGAGCGGGACGGTGAGCATTGCCAACCAGAGGGGATTTCCATCTCGGAAGCGGCTAGTTTGTGGGAGAACAGTGGCTTTTTGCCTCCGATGCCGTATTTGGGTTTTGATTGATGAAGCCTTTGTGTCTGTGCGATGTGTGGCGATGTCGATAGAAAAAGCCCTTCCCCCAAAGAACGCTGAGGGAAGGGCTTTGTTTTAAAAGGCTGAGAATCGCTCCTCGCTTTTCCTGATCCTATTTCTTGGAAAGATATTCGTGGATTGACGCAGCAGCCTTCTTCCCGGCACCCATGGCCAGGATGACGGTTGCTGAGCCGGTTACGATATCACCGCCGGCGTAAACGCCCTCGCGGCTCGTTTTACCAGTTTCCTCGTCGGCTACGATGTAGCCCCACTTGTTCGTATCAAGACCCGGCGTTGTCATGGGGATGATCGGGTTGGCGTTTGTTCCCACAGAAACAACGACCGTATCCACATCGATGACAAATTCCGACCCCTTCTTTTCGACCGGTCTCCGTCGACCGGATTCATCGGGTTCGCCAAGTTCCATTTCGACGCATTTAATTCCCGTGACCCAGCCGTTCGCATCTCCGATATATTCGACAGGATTGGTCAACAGTTTGAACTGGACGCCTTCTTCCTTTGCGTGATGAACTTCTTCTGCTCTTGCGGGAAGTTCGACTTCACTGCGCCGGTAAATGATGTAGGCATTGTCCGCGCCGAGACGAAGGGCGGTTCTTACGGAGTCCATGGCCACGTTGCCTCCGCCGATGACGGCGACATTCTTTCCGCGGACAATGGGCGTGTCATATTCGGGGAACAGATAGGCCTTCATCAGGTTGGAGCGGGTCAGGTACTCGTTAGCCGAGTAAATGCCGCTGAGGTTTTCTCCCGGTATGCCCATGAAAACGGGGGCTCCGGCACCCACACCCAGGAAGACGGCATCATAGCCTTCCGCAAAGAGCTCATCGATGGTCTCCAGCCGGCCGATCACCGCATTGCACACAACCTTGACTCCCAGTTTCTCGAGATAGTTGATCTCCGCTTCAACGATGCTTTTGGGGAGACGGAACTCGGGGATGCCGTAAACGAGCACTCCGCCCGGCTTATGAAGGGCTTCATAAATCGTCACCTCGTACCCCAGTTTGATCAGGTCGCCGGCAACGGTAAGGCCTGCAGGACCTCCTCCGACAACAGCCACTTTCTTGCCGTTCTTAGCAGCAACTTCAGGTATTTTTACCTGACCGCTGTTCCGCTCGTAGTCTGCGGCGAACCGTTCCAAACGACCGATGGCCACAGGCTCATCCTTTTTGCCAAGGATGCAGAATTTCTCGCACTGACTCTCCTGTGGACAGACACGACCGCACACTGCGGGAAGCGCACTGTCTTCCTTCAGTTTCCAGGCGGCTTCGATAAATTTTCCCTCGGCAATCAGTTTTACAAAGGCGGGGATGTCAACGCCTACCGGACAGCCGGTACGGCAACCCGGTTTCTTGCACTGAATGCAGCGGCTTGCCTCTTTCATGGCCGTTTCTTCCGAATAGCCGATAGGGACTTCGTTATAGTTGTGGATCCTTACCTTGGGATCCTGCTCCGGCATCTTATGCCGCGGCACTTTTTCTTTTTTTTCTTTCTTTTCGTTATTTTCCATGGCATTCACACCTGTATTTATCCATCGATTCTTTTTCCTGGGTCATATACATTCTCAAACGGCTCGCCAGCAGATCGAAATCAACGGCATGGCCATCAAATTCAGGGCCATCGACACAGGCGAACTTAGTTTCTCCGCCAACCGCCACACGGCAGGCACCGCACATACCTGTCGCATCTACCATGATGGAATTCAGGCTGACCGTTGTCTTGATGCCATAATTCTTTGTTACTGCCGCCACGGCCTTCATCATGGGCACCGGGCCTATTGCGAAGACTTCATCGATCTTTTCACCGGATTCAATCAACGTCTTCAAAGCATCGCTGACAAACCCATGAATGCCATAACTCCCATCATCGGTCGTTACGATCAGATTGTCGCTGATGCCCTTCATTTCCTCTTCCAGGATAAGCAACTCCTTGTTTCGAGCACCAATGATGGATGTGACCTTCGCCCCCTGCTTTTTCAGGGCGGCTCCGATGGGATAAACAACTCCCACTCCTACTCCTCCACCAACGCAGACGGCATTCTTGACGCCTTCAAGATGGGTGGGCCTCCCCATCGGCCCCTGCAGGTCCATCAATTCATCGCCCGCTTTCAATGTCGCCAGCTTGGCCGTTGTTTTTCCTACGACCTGGAATATGATGGTCAGGGTCCCCTTTTCAGGGTCAGCGTCCACAGTCGTCAGGGGAATTCTTTCCCCCTTTTCGTCGATCTTGAGGACTATGAACTGACCCGCCTTTCGCTTTTTAGCTATAGCGGGGGCGTCAAGTACCATCTTGACCACATTCTCAGATAAATCCACTTTCTCCAAAATCTTAGTCAATGCTCTCAATCTCCTTCCCTAATCGAAGTGGCGTGGCTTTAACATGAACACTGTATGACTGTCAAGACAAAAAGGCTGATTTCCGAACAGGATGGGAAGTGATGATTGCCTTGTACTATCAATGAGTAACAGACCCGTGACGATTTCCTTACAGGGTTCCTGGAAGGGCGGCATGCGCTCTGTTGTATTTCAATTTTCGTTCAATCTGTCCCTCCATTTCTTAATGTTACATTCAATGAATTGTGTTAATGGCAGCCATACCTGATGAAGCTTGCGAGGATAAAAATATCATAACACCACGTATTGACGAGATATTAGCAAATACACGAGCCGTATCCTGAAAGATGGTGCGTGTTTTGCTAGCACAGCCGGCTAGATGGTTCCTCGTCTCCCAGGATCATGTATCTTGATGAAAGGGATCATTTAAGGAATAAGAACTATTTAAGGAGAAAAGGAGAAAGAAGATGATCACGAAGATTCGGAAAACAATGGTTACATGCTTAACAATGGCGGCCGTGCTCTTGACTGCGTCGGTAGTCTGCGCCGCTGAGGCCGCTGCGCCCGGCAGCGAGTCCTACATTAAGGTTATCTTTGCAGTCGGCGCCATGGTTGGTGCTGGAATCGCCATCGGCGGCGGGGCCATCGGTGCCGGTGCCGGTATCGGTAATGCAGCAAGCGGCGCCTGCCAGGCGGTCGGAAGAAATCCCGGTGTCCAGGGCAAAGTCATGATGACCATGCTGGTCGGTATGGCCATGGCTGAATCCGTCGCCATTTACGCTCTGGTCGTTTCGCTGGTTCTTCTGTATGCGAACCCCTACATGAAGTACTTCATCGCCGGATAAGACGTGCTGGCGGTCATGGGTTGTTTAAGGAGGGCTTTTCGGGGCCACTTAAAAACAGCCGGCAGCCGGAAAAGAGGGCTTGACGCGAGAGGAATTCAATTTTTGATGACCTTGTTTTGGTATGGTGTTGCACTGGGCTGAAGAATGTATCGAAAAAATTCTTCGCGAAGCAAAAAAGCTAAGATGACGTTCTTCAGAAGATAGTAAGGAATAAAAAAAGCCGGTTTTTTGACCGGCTTTTTTTATCTTAATATTCATGACATGGGGTGTATATTCATTTCAGCACTCTCATTATAGCTATGTTGTAATCATATAAAATGCAGTAAAATTATGTTATTAATCAATATTTTAATTGACTTTGTCATCTATAGCTAGTATATGAAAAAAGATATGTATATGCACATCCCATCAAGTTCATTCCACACAAGACGCACAATAAACAACAGCTTTAGGAGGATATAATGGCAGATCAAACATCAGTGTCCTTAGGGAGAAGGGGGTAAAATGGAAGATAAACTTGTGATATGGTTTGATGAGCTGGAGTTGAAAGATATCCCCCAAGTCGGAGGAAAGAACGCTTCTCTTGGAGAGATGAGACGTGAACTCCGCCCAAAGGGGGTTAATATTCCTGACGGGTATGCCGTTACGGCGCACGCATATCAGTATCTTCTTAAATCAGCCGGTGTGAGTGATCAGATCCATCAGATTCTTTCCGATCTGGATACACATGATATGCAGAATCTCAGCTCCAGGGGAAAGCAGATCCGTTCGCTGATTTATAACATTGAATTTCCGGAAGACCTCAAAAAAGAGGTTATCGACAGTTACCAGAAACTCTGCCAGGAGTATGGCGAGAATACGGACGTAGCAGTCCGCAGTTCGGCTACAGCCGAAGACCTGCCGGATGCCAGCTTTGCTGGACAGCAGGAAACCTATCTCAACATCCGGGGAAATGAAACGCTGATCGATGCGTGCCGGAAATGTTTTGCCTCGCTGTTTACGGATCGTGCCATATCCTACCGTGTCGACAAAGGCTTTGACCACATGTCCGTTTCGCTGTCAATCGGCGTACAGAAAATGGTCCGCTCCGACGTGGGCGCCTCGGGTGTCATCTTTTCCATCGATACGGAATCGGGCTTCAAGGACGCCATCCTGGTGACGGCAGCCCACGGGCTGGGAGAGACGGTCGTTCAAGGGATCGTCAATCCTGATGAGTATTACGTCTTTAAGCCGACCCTGAAGCAGGGGTTTAAACCCATTCTTCAGAAAAAGCTCGGGTCCAAGGAAATAAAGATGATTTACGCCACCGGCGGCGACAAACCCACCGAGATCGTTCCGACTTCTCCGGAGGAGCGGGAGTGCTTCTGCATAACGGAAGAGGAAGTTCTCACCTTGGCCCGCTGGACCGCTATCATCGAGGACCATTATTCCCAGCAGGCGGGATATTTCAAGCCCATGGACATCGAGTGGGGAAAAGACGGAGTAACCGGCGAGCTCTTCATTCTTCAGGCACGGCCGGAAACTGTGGAATCTCAGAAGGATGGCAGCATCCTGGAGAGTTATGTGCTTCTTGAACAGGGCACCCCTCTGGTCACTGGCACAAGCGTCGGATCGAAGATTGGTTCGGGACCGGTCAACATCATCCAATCCGTCACGGATATCCGGAATTTCAAGAAGGGAGAAGTCCTGGTGACCGATATGACGGATCCCGACTGGGAACCCGTTATGAAAATCGCGGCAGCCATTGTCACCAACAAGGGAGGAAGAACCTGTCACGCCGCAATCGTAAGCCGCGAGCTTGGAGTTCCCTGCATCGTCGGCAGTGCAGATGCCACGGAAAAATTGGTGGGCGTTACCCAGGCAACGGTGTCCTGTGCGGAAGGTGAAGTGGGAAATGTCTACGAGGGCCTCTTGAAATATGAAGTACAGACGGTCAATGTACGGAATATGGAGCGTCCGAAGACCAAGATCATGCTGAATGTGGGGAGTCCGGACAATGCCTTTTCGCTGGCGGCTATTCCCAACGACGGCGTCGGACTGGCGCGGCTGGAATTCATCATCAACAATTTCATCAGCATCCATCCGCTGGCGCTGATTCATTTCGACCGGGTGAACGATGAGGCGACCCGAAAGGAAATCGAAAATAGGACAAAGGGCTACGAAAGGAAGAGCGACTTCTTTGTCGATGTCCTGGCACAGGGCGTCGCAAAAATCGCTGCCGCCTTCTACCCCAACGATGTCATTGTGCGGATGAGCGATTTCAAGAGCAATGAGTACGCGAACCTGATGGGCGGCTCTTACTTTGAACCAAAAGAGGAAAACCCGATGATCGGATTCCGGGGAGCATCAAGATATTATGACGACAAGTATCGCGATGCCTTTGCCCTGGAATGCGAAGCCATGAAAAAAGTTCGGAATGAAATGGGACTCACGAATGTAAAGCTCATGATTCCTTTCTGCCGAACGGTTGATGAGGGGAAGAAGGTCCTCGGCGTGCTGGCGGGCAAAGGGCTGGTCCAGAAGGAAAATGGCCTGGAAGTTTACATGATGGTGGAGATTCCCAGCAACGTCATCCTGATCGAAGAATTTGGCAAGATCTTCGATGGCTTCTCCATTGGTTCCAACGACTTGACCCAGCTGACCCTTGGACTGGACAGAGACTCCGCCGAAATTTCCCACATTTTTGATGAGAGAAATGCCGCCGTGCAGGAACTGATCCGGACGGCGATCACAAAGGCAAAGGCGATGGGAAAAAAGATCGGGATCTGCGGCCAGGCTCCCAGTGATTATCCGGAATTCGCCCGCTTCCTCGTGGAATGCGGCATCAACAGCATCTCACTCAATGCCGACACGGTCATTAAAACGACCATCGATCTTCTGGAGATGGAAAAAACTCTCGGAATATCCTAGCTAACCCGCGGGCAGGATACCGGGGTATGATGGTTGCCGGATAACCTGGCCAATTACGTTTACGGCCATGGTGCAGGACAGGATGTAACATCTGCCTGAACCATGGCCGTATCTTATTTCAGATATGCGGAAAGAGCCCGACAGGCAACTCTTCCTGATTCTCCGGATTGCTTTTCCCGGGGTCCTAGCGTTTGTCCGAAAAAGAGGGAAAGTCAGAGCCGAGGGATTTCCGGTCAAGTGTTGAAAACGGGGTCGGAGTAGACCGTAAGCCGGGTTCTGTTCCACATCCCGGTCTCCCGGAATATGGCGATGATCATTCATCTAGGACAGCCGTTGCCTGCTGTCTCCAGCGACACTACCCGAGAACGTCGAGCGGGCCGCTCTACAATGTTCTCCTATTCGGTCTTGCTCCGGATGGGGTTTACCAAGCTTTTCCGGTCACCCGGAAAACGGTGAGCTCTTACCTCGCCTTTTCACCCTTACCCGATAACATCGGGCGGTATTTTTTCTGTGGCACTTTCCTTAGAGTCGCCTCCAGTCGCCGTTAGCGACCATCCTGCCCTGTGGAGCCCGGACTTTCCTCTCGCCTGCATGCAGACCAGCGATCATCTGATCTACTCCAACACCCGTTTACAATTGTATTTTAACGGCACCGGCCATTCTTTTCAAATGTTTTCCTTATGGCCTTCAATCGGGCTAAGCGGCAATTGCCCGTCCGATTCGGAGAATAGTCCATCGATTTGCGCACACCCGGAAAGAATATCTCTGGAAGAATAAGGGGAGAGAAGCTTCAAGAAAGGTCTGATCGGGAAGGAAATATTCCGTGTCTCGATCTGCGGCACAGCTTATTCCTTGTTCTGCCAATAAATAATTCTGCTGCAGTTCGGGCAGGAGATCAGATCATCGGTTTTTTGCAGTTCATTGTAAAGCTGGGGGGGGATATTCATGAAGCAGCCTCCGCAGACGCCTTTCCATACGGAGACAACGGCTGTTCCATGATTCACCGCTTTGATCATATCATAGCGCTTGGTGATATCTTTGGGGATGCTTTCCAGGATCTTTTTGAGCTCCTGGGAGCACATCAGAATCTTCTCATCCAGCGAATCAATCTCCCTGATGATGTTCTGCCTTTCAACGTCATATTTACGGTTATGCTGCTCTTTTGACTTTTCCTTCTCCTGAAAAAGCCCTTTGCGGGTGTCTATTTCTTCCAGTAAACAGATGATCTCCGTTTCAATTTCACTGTTCTTCGTTTCAATGTTTTCTATTTCCTTGAGCATCGCCTGGTATTCCTTGTTTGTCTTGACTTCGCCAAGGCGATCCTTTGCTTTGCTCAAAGAGTCCGAACCTTTTTTTAGCCTGGATTCCAGTTCCTTGTGCTTCGCTAAAACGTCCTCGTATCGTTTCTTGTTTTCTTCAAACTCAAGGTTGTATTTCTGGTTTGCCTCATCCAGTTGTTTAAGGCGCAAAGGGAGGTCACTCTTCTGTTTCTTCAGCTTTCCCGCCTCCGCATCCATGTTCTGCAAAGCAATAAGCGATGATAAATGCTTGTTCAATTAAAAAAATATCCCCCTTCCTGAGACAGTACAAATAAAAAATGCACCATTTAACGGTGCATTTTCCTTAATTCGGGCTGATAGTCCAAGATGACGATTCTTGTGACTGGCATAATGATGAATGAACGCTTTGACTGAAGATCATCTTTCCCATCGTATCTCTTCTTAAAACAATGAAATGCGAACTCCGGATCCCCTTCTTGAGTTTTGAAATGGTGGGCCCACCTGGGTTCGAACCAGGGACCTACCGGTTATGAGCCGGTGGCTCTTCCAATTGAGCTATGGGCCCGCGTCTCGAAGTCCGTTTGCGGCATGCAAACAACACAGAAGTAGGCTGATATACTGATTCCGATTTTTTGTCAATATCCTAATTAAGTGCGCATCCGTAGTTTCGCAGCGTGTTCTCCAGGATAGCAAAGGTTGGTCCCGAGAATCCGCCCTCGAAGGCGGCCATTGCGCCGAAGAAGAGAACCGCGGAAGCCGCCAGAGCGAGAGGAATACGCCGCCAGACCCTCTTCAGGTTCTCTGCGCTCCCTAACGCTTCCGGTTCGATGGATTGCCGCGTCTGCAGGCTGAGGATCATGAACGAAAAAGGAAAGACGGCGCTTGCCCAGGCGACAAAGTTGAGCAAAGGAACACCGAGCAGGCGGAGCGTCAAAAGGTGGTTCCATTGCCAGAATCCAGCCGCTGTTGCCAGGGGATCAAGCTGGAGATCAATGCAGAGCGCGCAGGCCGTGGCCGCGAGAGCCGATCCCAAGGCCGAGCGGGCCAGCCATGGGATATAGCGACGAAACTCCCACGTAACGGACATCACCAGATAGAAAACCGTGATCCAGCCGGCCATGGTAGCCAGCGGCGCTGGAAAAACCGGGAAATAAATCGAGTAGCCCATTTCGGTAAAATACCCGAGCAAAATGCCGCCGTTCTCGAGAACGGCTCCGTATGCGGCGACCGGCCCGAAAAATAGTGCAGCCATTCTGCCGCTTCGATGCCAGGCGTGCAGTCCAATCAAAGTGGCATTTGCAAGGGCGCTGAACTCGTAGCGGACGAGCAGCTCGTTGGCAGACGTTGGTTCGGGGTGGGCGACAAAGTACATCGCGGCGAGGATGAGCGCGGTCAAAAAAAGAATCGTCAGTGTGAAGACCCGTTCGAGAGGATCGACGTTCCGGAAACGGGCCAGGCAGAGGGCAGCAGGTACCGCCAGGGGAAAAACACATGTCCAGTAGAGATCATCTCGTGGTGGCGACAGATTGAGACATACCGCAGATGACACAGACACCGCCAGAAACAGGAAATTGATGAGCGGCAGGTCGTTCCAGCAAAGGCGCCAGATCTGTTTCATGGTGCGATTCATCCTCTCCATTCTCTCCCGGGTTCGCAGATTGCAGAGCAGAGAACCGTCGTGCCTTTTCTACCGGACAAGAATCAGGTATTCATACTGGAACAGATCCCCGATGAAATGTATCAGGATCTCGTCTCTGTCATCGGCTTCTTCCTGATTTGTCAAAAGGGCCAGCAGGGAGTCGGAATAGCTGATGTCCAGAAAATCTGCGAATGGGCCGCGAAAAGTTCGGTAATGATAGTATTCCGCCACTTTCTGAAGGTGAGACATTTTGATCGTGTATTCATCATGTCCCTTGAGGGCGATCCGCTGCGGGCTGTCTGATGAATCGACACGGATGAAGCGGGCGAAATGCTCCGGGATGGACGCCTCGCAGCTGTGCTCCCCAAGAAAAATGGCCGGAATTCCGGCTCTGCAGAGTTTTTCCACGGCCTCAATGGCGCCGAGATTGAAGTGAAACGTCACGGTTTGAGGAGTCCCAAGGGAGTAGGAATCAAAGAGCTGTCGAATCTGCTTCAGCGGGTTGTCCAGTGCATGCGGGAAAAGATCGGGTTGGAGGATGTCACGGGGCACATCCACCGCGGTCGGAAAATCTCCCAGGATTTCATTCATCAGAACCAATTCAACGCCCTCGAGGAGCGCATCGTCAGTCTCCAGAAAATCGCCCTGCCGGTAGATCACATTAAAATCCTTCAGCGTGTCTCTCTGCTTCTTCAGCAGCACGGGGGAGATGTCCAGCATGAGGGGCTTAAGATCCGGTTTGCACTCCAGAAAATCCCGCATGAGATAACCGTAGCCTCCTCCAATCTCTAGAACGGAAACGAAATCCGGATTTGGAAGGACCGACTGGAGATACGTATAAAGGTGCCGCCCATAGGAAGAGGGTGCTTTGAGAATCGTTCTGCAGGGGCTGTCCTCAGGATAAAGGGCATTGCTCACCGTGAGTTCCCAGCCGAGGGTTTCAAGCTTCCCAAGGTGATACTCTGACGTTGAATTGATCGTATAGGGCATCTTATCCTCCTGTTTGTCTTTCAGAAATCAAGGTGTGAAAAAAAAGCGACACGGTATCCTTGTGATCGATCAGGAGGAGCTTGATGTTTCTTTCCTTCCCGAAAAGGATTCTGCCGATTTCAATACCGGGTACGTCCAGCAGGCAAACCAGCATCCGTGATCCGTGATCTTTGGCCAGCCAGTCAACACTCCGGTAAAACCGTTCCGTTCCGTCATTGGCAACGAGGATCAATCGGGAAATACGCTCTCCCACGAAAAGGCCCTGCTCCCGCACCATTTTCAGCAGGCCTTTCCGCTCCCGGGCAAGCTTTTCCCCTGCGGCTTCAAGGCCGATGCAAAGATGACCGCGCCTTTCCGCCGTTTTCAACACCTGGGACAGAAGGGAATTTAGGGCGAGCACCGGAACGGCGAGGTCGCTTTCCGACCGGAGCCTCCTGGTCTGCGCCTGAAGCGCCGCCTGGATGGCCGCTCCGTTCTCGCTGGACTGCAGTTCTCTGGGAAGGATCGGTTTTTCAGGGACCATTGAGATTACAGGACAATCCTGACGGCAGGATGCTTCATCAGCAATTCATAAATGGACAGGCGCTGGTCGTCGCTCTGAAGGGTTATTTCCAGGGAGAAGCTGTGGTACTTTCCTTTTGAACTGCTTCTGGAATAGCGTATCTCGCAGGGACGCTGCTGCATGACTTCCTCAATGGCCAGGAGGATCTGTTCACGATCCCTTCCGATGACCTTGTAGATCCAACGGCAGGGATACTCGACGTTCGGCTTGGAATAAATGGGGTGTACAAAGATTCTCTCATTCATGGCTGATCTATGTCCTTAAAAATTCCTCCTGTCGTAAAACGGCCTCCCCAGTGAAAAAAACCCTGAAAGTCAGGCCTGCAAAACAAGTTCGATCAGGTGCGGTCCTGGCTCTTCAAGCGCTCGGGAGAAGGAGGCGGCAAGCTCTTCCGCGGTAAAGGCCGAAATGGAAGGGACGCCGAATCCCTGCCCGAGGCGGACCCAGTCGATCTTGGGATGATCGAGATTCACCAGGGAATCCGAAACCGGGCCGGCCGGAGAAAAGCCGGCCCGCTTCATTTCCATCCGGATGATATTGTAGCTCCGGTTGGAGCAGATCAGGGTTGTGACATTGAGATTTTCCCTTGCCTGGCTCCAGAGGGACTGAAGGGTATACAGGGCGCTGCCGTCCGCCTGAAAATCGATTACGGGGCGCTCCGGGCAGGCAATGGCGGCTCCGGTGGCGCTGGGGATTCCCTGACCGATGGCACCTCCGGTCAGGGTGAGAAGAGTGAAAGGCGCCACACCGGCGGACATGGCATAGTAGGTGAAGCCAGAGGTCAGAGATTCATCGACGACAATGGCGTTTTCCGGTTGCAGGGCGGTCAGGGCCTGGCAGGCCTTTTCTGCAGTCAGGCGCCCTCCGGGTAGGGGCGGACGGCTGTAAGAAGCGATCAGCGGAGAATCCGGAACCGGAGACGGCTGGGCATTCAGGGCATCCGCAAGGCATTGGAGCGCTTCGACTTCATCCTGGATCCCAGTGCCGATGTGAACCCGCCTCTGGCTGGGAGAAATCAGGCAGCCGGGCATGTCCCGGTAGCCGAAAAAGGCCACGGGTTCCCTGGCTCCCGCAAAGACCAGGGCGTCATAGCCGGACAGCAGCTCCGAGGCCGCTTCCGGGAAATAGGGAATCTTTTTAACAACGGGGTAACCGGCCCCCCGTTCCATCCTGGGCGGAAACACATCGGTGAGCAGGTCACAACCGGCAGCGTCGGCAACGCGCACGGCAGCCTGAAGCCCCGCTTTTTGAAGCGCCCTGCCACCCAGAAAAAGGGCTGTACGGAACGATGAGAGCAGAAGCTGCGCCGCCTCTTCAATGGATGTCTTTTCGACGGGATCGAAGTTGAAGCCTGCGGAGGCAATCTGTGGAGATATGATCTCCGTCCACGAACAATCACTGGGAAGAATCAGGCTGGCGATCCGACCGGAGAGAGCCGCAGAAATGCCTTCAGCCGCATCGGACGAGATCCTGTCGACGGAGGCGCAGGTTCTCGTCCATGCGGAGACGGTGCCCACCAGGCTTTCCAGGTCCATGTTGAGGAGCGGGTCCGAGGGGCGGTGCCAGGTCGCATGATCCCCGATCACATTAAATATGGGCGTTCCCGCACGCCGTGCGTTGTGAAAATTAGCGACGGCGTTGGCGAATCCCGGTCCCAGGTGAAGCAGAGTCATGGCCGGCTTCCCCGTCATCCGGGCGTAACCGTCGGCAGCGCCGCTGCACCCGCCTTCAAAAAGACAGAGCCTTGGACGGATACCGGGGATCTTCTCCATGGCTTTGACAACGTGAATTTCCGTCGTGCCCGCGTTGGCGAAACAGACGTCCAGCCCTGCCCGAACCGCGGTCTGAACAAGGACTTCAGCACCATTCATGAATTTTCCTTCTGCATCCGGCTTCCTGATTTCCATCGGGACAAGGTCAGAACATCCTTTCCGGGGGTCTTCTCTCCGGTACGACAGGAGGGGGCTCATCGGATTCGTTCCTGCTTCTGGATACGTAAAGATTGCAGTAGCAGCTTCCGTATTCCGCGATGTCCTGCTCCCGGTAGGCGCAGGGGCAAATGATATCCGAATCCTTCTGACGGTCGTTCGCCGCCAGGCGGCAGGGGCAGGACATGTAGCCATAACGTTCCTTATTGATCAGCAGACTGTCCAGCAGATCGAAAACCCACGGCTCATCCCTGTTGAAAAAAAATCCCTTCGGTTCATTGATCTTCTTCAATGTATCATAAAGAGTGCGGCTGTCCATCACAATCCAAGAGCCTCCCGTAACCTCTGTTCCTGAAATCCGACAATGATATCGTCTCCAATGAGAATGGTCGGGAAAGACAAAGCGGGGTTGTACTTGAACACTTCATTGAGACGGTCTATCCGGTCATCCCCGGTCAGCAGGTCCATTTCAATGCAGTCGTAAGAGACGCCGCATTCATTGAGAAATTTCTTGGCGGCCTTGCAATGGCTGCAGGTGCTGAGGGTATAGATTCTGATTTTTAAGGCCATGTATCTCTCCCTTTTCAAATTGTGATGGGCCTGCGGCGGGTTTGAAATCCCCATGGGTCCGGTTTAAACGTTAAGGCCTTCCATTGCCTGTGACATTCGCCGCAGGGCTTCCCCGAGGATGCTCCGGGGGCAGCCGAAGTTCAGACGGACGAATCCCGGCTCTCCGAAGTATTTGCCGTCGGAAAGACCCACTCCGGCGTTCTCGAAAAAGGAGGCGGAATTCTTCAACCCGGCGCTCCGGGTATCTATCCAGGCCAGATAGGTGGCCTCCACGGAATACATGGACAGGCCCGGAAGGCGGGAAATCGTCTCCTCCACCAGGGAGCTGTTTGTCCGGAGGTACTTCAGAAGAGCGGCGTGCCACTCCGGGCTGTCCCGGTAAGCGGCCAGAGCCGCGGCATATCCGAAAAGATTGACGGGGGGCACGATGCCGGCCATGGCCAAGCGAAAGCGCTTCCTCAGCGGGGGATTGGAAATCACTGCAAAGGAACAGCCCAGACCTGGAATATTGAAGGTCTTGCTCGGCGCCATCAGGGTGATGGTCCGCTCCGCAATTTCCGCACTCAGAGCGGCAATCGGCACATGACGTTTGCTCGAATCCAGGACAAGGCCGCAGTGAATCTCATCGGAGCAGATAATCCGGTCGCTCCCTGCAAAGCGATCCGCAAGCTCAAGCAGTTCCGCCGGTTCAAAGACCCTTCCGCAGGGATTGTGAGGGTTGCAGAGCAGAAAAAGCGACGTTCTGGGAGTCAGCCTGTCCCGGAGGGCATCAAGATCCATGATCCAGCGGCTTCCCTCCGAGATCATGGGGATCGTCCCGAGACGGCGGTTTGCATGGCCCGGGGCCGTAAGAAAGGGCGGGTAAACGGGGACAGCCGTGAGAATCTCATCGCCCTCTTGACCTGCGGCCCGGCATGCGATGTTGAGTCCCGAGACAAGGCCAGGCAGCCAGACGATCCAGTCCGGCTCGACCGGCCAGGAGTAAAAATCCGAAAGCATGGTGCAGACCACTTCAAGGAGTTCACGGGGAGGGTCGGTATAGCCGAACACACCGTGGTCAACCCGCTGGTGAAGGGCTTCTATGACGGGTTCGGGAGAGCGGAAATCCATGTCGGCAACCCAGAGGGGGAGAATATCCCGTCCCTCGTACCGGTCCCATTTTTCAGAGGAGGTCCCCCGGCGGTCGATCAGGATATCGAAATCCGGAATCAGGGTGGAGTGCTCGGCGTCGATCATGGTTGAGAAGTTCCCGGATTGGTGTATTCCGCTTCCACGGTTATGGAAATCCCGCCGCGCACTCCGAAATGTGCCGTGACTTTACACCATCGGGGCGAAAGGACGGCAATCAGATCCTCCAGGATGACATTGGTGACGTGCTCATGAAAAATGCCTTCATTGCGGTACGACCAGAGATAAAGCTTCAGGGATTTTGATTCCAGAATGGAGGCATCGGGGATATACCGGATCTGGAGATGGGCAAAGTCCGGCTGACCCGTCATGGGGCAGACGCAGGTAAATTCGTCCGTTTCCATGGTAACGACATAGTCCCGATCTGGATGACGGTTGGAAAAGGTTTCAAGGCTTTTAGACGGTTTTGCCTCACGTCCGAGAAGAGTCAGACGGCTGAGGTTCTCCGGTTGCGTCGAATTCTGCACCTTTATTGAGTTCTCCTGTGGAAATTTTCTGGAAAAAAAGTAATCTAACTAATTTTTTTCGTTCCTTCAACAGGTTTCCTTTCAAATTTTCTGTAAGCCTTCCGCTATTCCAAAGCACAAAGACGCATTTGGCCCATGATCAAGGATAAAAAAAACGGGGAGCACATCGGCAAGAATATGGGCCATCGCCACGCCGAAGATACGGCTGAAAAGAGAGGGAAGGCCCTGTATTTTGTGCATCGAGGAATAAATCCGTCCCGAAGTTGCACGACGCGGCAAGCGTTCACCCGGGAATTCCCATGAGGTTCGATGCGATGAAGAAGTAGATGATCAAACCCACCACGTCCGCCACGGACGTGACCAGGGGGCTGCTGGCCACGGCGGGGTCCATGCCCAGCCTGTACAGGATGAAGGGCAGGCCTGCGCCGATGATGTTCGTTACCACGACGATGGAAGCCATGGCCAGGAAGAGAACCAGGGCCATCTGGACGCCGCCCCGGTAGAACCCGAGCATCCAGCTGAGCAGCCCCAGAGCGAGCCCCAGGATGAGGCCCACCACGACCTCCCTGCCAACGGCCCAGTTGTACTGGGCCGGCTTGACTTCGCCCGTGGCCATGGCCCGGACCATGAGCGTGGCGGACTGGGATCCGGCGTTGCCTCCGGTGGCAATGAGCAAGGGAATGAAAAAGGTCAGGGCGATGGAGGACGTGAGCAGGTCTTCGTGGTAGGCGATCACACCACCTGAGGCCATGTTCACCAGCACCAGGGCGGCCAACCACCCGACCCTCCTGCTGAACAGGGTCCACAGGCCGGAGTCCCGGTAGCTGATCTTCAGGGGACTGACAGCGGCCGACAGCTGGATGTCCTCGGTGGCCTCCTTCTCGGCTACGTCGAGGACGTCGTCCACGGTGACAATGCCCAGGAGCACCCCGCCGGAATCCACCACGGGCAGGGTGACGAGGTCGTAGTGCTGGATCAGCCTGACCGCCTCCTGGCGGTCCTCGGAAGCGGTGATGCTCACGAAGGAACGGTCCATGATCCGCTCGACCGTGTCATCGGGGCCGGCAAGGATGAAGCGCCTCAAGCTCAGGGTGTCCAGGAGCCTCCACCGTGCGTCCACCACATGGATGACATGGATGGTCTCGCTGTCCCGACCCCGCTCCCGGATGTGATCCAGGGCCTGCGCCACTGTCCACTCAGGCCGGACCGCCACGTAATAAGGGGTCATGAGCCTGCCTACGCTTTTCTCCGGATACCCGAGGAGATGCAGGGCGTCTTTCCGGTCGTCCGGGTCCAGGAGATTGAGGAGGCGTTGGGTGGCCATGCCCGGCATTTCCTCGAGAAACTCGGCCAGATCGTCTGGATCGAGATCGGCCAGAAGCTCCCGGGCTTCCTCATCAGAGAGGTCCTTGAGCAGCTCATCCTTTCTGAACGGTTCCAGGTACGAGAAGGCATCGGAAGCCAGCGACCTGGGCAGCAGGCGGAAAAGCAGGACACGTTCCTGCTTGCCCAGCGCAAGGAGGACATCCGTGACGTCCGGGGGGGGGACGTCGCGGAGCAACACCCTCACGCCGGTCCAGTCTTTCCGGCCGAGCAGTGTCCGGACTTCAGTCATCACTTTGCTCTCGTCACTCATGAACGCCCTCCCGGAAAAGATGGGGGTTTCGCCTGATGAATCGCCTTATCCAGAGCTCGATGAAGGATTGCCGCTCGCGGACCATGTACCACCAGCCCAGCAGGCTGACGGCCAGTGCCCCCAGGGCATCCACGATGAGATCCCACATGGTGTCCGTCAGGCCCGACGGGTCGCCCGCCATGGGCTTCTGCATGTTCATGCCGAAGACTCGGTCCATGGCAAACTCGAAGATCTCCCAGAGAGTACCCATGGACACGGCGAAGGTGAATGCGAAGAAAGCCACGAACCGCGGGCGCATGTGGATGTCGATACGTTCGACCTCGTTGAGCACGTATATGAGGAGAAAGCCCAGGATGCCCAGAAGCAGGCCAGATGTGGCGTGCAGAGCGATATCCCACCACCAGAACCGTTCGTAGAAGTTCCTGACCTCCCCCAGGAAAAGGGCCGCGAACATGAACACGATGGCCAGCAGCTGGAACTCGGGGGAGATGTTTACCGGGAGGCTCTTCCTGAAGACAACGGGCGCCGCGGTGATCGCCATGATGAGACTCACGGTAAAGGCCGTCATCCACTGGCCCTTGAAGAGCACCACAACGAGCTCGATGGCCATGACCACCTGGAGCGCAATGACGACCCAGCGGTGGACGCGATCGGCCATGCTTGTGGGAAGATCCTGGGATATCATCTGTATCCACCTCTCTTTTCCTGGTTGTGGACCGCCTCGGCGCCCAGCAGGAAGAAGCAGGCGGCGATGAAGAACCACAGGAGGAAATGACGAATATTGTGAGCGGTCCGTAGACGTTGCCGAACCGGGAGAGCTTCATAATGGTGCAGCAGGTAAAAAAAGGAGCTTCCCACATTCGAAGAGCAGGGCCGTCAGCTTGGTGTCGAGGAGAGCGTGGCGCACCCGGCCAGGGCAGATAACACGATCATCCTGCAGGCGATGGTCCTGACAAGCTCCTGCGCAATTTTACGGATGGCGTCCGGAAAAAAGGCCCTACGCCGTACTTCCATACGGAGCCGCTAGTTCCAAGTTCGGTGGTATGAACCTTTCGTTCCCATGCCAGAGGCCAGTCTGGAGCTCCGACATCCGGCGCGCTATCTGCGGATGGATGGAGGACATTCCTGAAATCGAAGATGTAGTCTCCTAAATACTTATATCTCCGATGCGGAAATATAGGAAAATCATCAAGGTGTGTCAATGAAAATACAGGACCCCGTCAAAGATGGCCAATTCATATCTAATATCGAGCCCTTACAGGCAAAGGGCCTTCATCATTGTTGTGCAATATATTTCATAGTGTTATGATTGCGAATGACTTGACCCTGATGAAAATAAGCACCATGCCATGGGGATGGCGGCATCCGCACCGTCTCCTTTGAGCCCTCCTCGGCACTTCACTTTAACCAGATGGAGATTAATCCTGCTCTTGAGCATTTTTTTTTTTACATATTCCCTTCAACATTCTTTTGCGGACCCGGCAGCGAGCCGTTATGATACGTTTTTCCAGTCGACGATCCAGCACATGTTTATGGCGGAATAACGAGCGCATTGAGAACCTTAAGGCGGCTTACCCGTTATGGCTATCTGGGAAGGGAAAGACCTCCTGTTCTTTTCCCCGAGAAGCCCTGGGCGACACCGCCGCTGAAGTAGCTAATATAATGGAGAAATCATTGACAACAGGTCTATTCTGTGCCATAGGTATCGCTGTGACAGCAACGAACTTCTCGACCCTGATCCATTGAACTCGGATTGGGAAGGAACTTCGTAATTTTCTACTTATCATCTCTCGAGCAGAAACGTAGAATGAAATGATATGTGCCGGAGTTTTCAAAAGATGATCTATCCGGTCGGCCCGTCACCGTTGTGCCGCGAGCCGATAGCGCAGCCATGCTCTCTGCATAATGCAGGGAGGGGATAACCGTCAGCGATTTTCCGCTGAAATACGTGGAAGGGCAGGGCGGGAGGGGTGATAAAGGGAACGTTATCGGTCACGTCGAGGCCTCTATAACAGCTACCTTTCGCCCCATGGAGGGAAGAAACGGGTGCGGTTGGACCCCTTTTTGGTGCTGCGCACCGTTGTTGCTCAGCATCCGGTGTTTTTAGCTGTTTGCAAAGGGCCATCATTGTGAATTTTTCCATAAGTATGGCGGGAAACGGCGACGCAGGTGACATTCTGGCCTTACAAAAGGTCGCCTATCAAAGCGAGGCAACCCTGTACCAGGATTGGACCATTCCGCCCCTCACACAGACTCTTTTGGAAATCGAAGCGGAATTTGAAACCAGGATATTCCTTAAGGCCATTCTCGAGGAAGGAATCGTGGGCTCCGTGAGAGGTTGCTTCGTTCGGGTACGTGCCTGATTGGCAGACTTATCGTTCATCCGCATTACCAGGGCAAGGGCATTGGTACTGCGCTCATGAAAAGCCTGGAGAAGGCGTTTCCTGAAGCGGATCGGTTTGAGCTCTTTACCGGCAACAAGAGCATGAACAATATCCGGCTTTATGAAAGGCTCGGGTATGAAGCGTATCGCGAAGAGGATTTGTCGTTGGATGTCCGCCTTGTCTTCATGGAGAAACGACGATGAGAAGACGCCGGCCGGGCGCTGAACGCGATCGTGCCCCTCTCGGGCACTCCGGGTTCGTTTCGTGTCAGGCGGTGATGTTCCATCAATAACCATTAACAAGAGAGAATGCTATGCAGCAGACGTTACTGATTACGGGTCTCACCTGTTTGATCGCTGCCATTGTGGGAGGAGGCCTCAAAGCTTTTGGAATTGAAATTCCGCTGCTGAGTTCGCGTGTCCGTCAGGTGGTTCTGGGACTGTTTGGACTTATCCTGATTGCGGTCGGGATGTTTCCACTGTTTCCTCCAGGATCTGTCACCGTCTATGAAGACAAAGTGCCGGATACAAACATTCACGGGATACGCTTTCTGGAGTTAACGGCGAAAAGCGCCCATAACCCTCCCAAGGTAAATGACCGGATCCAGGTGGAATTTACGCTGCAGAATGCCGGCGAAAAGCCTGTTGATCTACTGGGGATTTGGGTGACGGCTTACGACCCATCAGGTGGGCAAAAAGATTTTGCCTACCTGAAAATCAACAAGACCATGATGCCCCAGGAAAAAATCACCACCTCAGGAGAAAGGACTCTTGATGCGGCTGGAACCTGGGAATTGGGTCCCCACTACGCATTGGGGACAAAATGGGACGGCGAACACTATCCAGGTCACTGGAAGCGCTTCCATCTGGCGGTGACGCAGTGAAGTTCCTGACGATGACACCTGCGGCAGCGCCCCCAACAATGCCGCAGTCGACCTGTCGGGGGCGCGCCCCCCGTTATGCAAAAGAGAGAACCGAACAGATCCTCCAATCGTATGACAGAACCCGGAAACACGCCGACGGGTTCTGCGATTGCGGATTGGACCGGTAACGAGGCACATCCCTACTGGAAGCGGGTGACCCATCTGATCGAGCACAACTACCTGGACGTCTTCACCCCTGAGTGGCTCTTCGGCGGCAGGAGACATGGCTGGTCCCTGAGGTATAAAAAAACAGATCATTCTGTACGCTGAACCCCGAGAAGAATCGTTTTGTGCTGATCGTCGTTTTCAGAACAGACGAGCAGACGAAGGTGGAAACCATAAGAGACATCCTTTCTCTGGACACACAAAGAAAATACGACGAGGCCACAACCTATAACGACGGGAAATGGCTCATTCTCGCGGTCAACACCCACAAGGTCGAGAAGGGTGTAATGCGGCTTCCGGCCCTAAAGCGGCGGCCGAAGAAAAAGCAACAATCCATAACAAACAAATGCAGCCGGCGGCCTGCTGCAAAAGAGACGGTGATATGTCTCACCGAAACGTGAACTCTTGGATGCCTCCAATCTGTGGGAACAATTTCATGTCCGGATGCCGGGAAATCTGAAGTAACCGCCCTTAATGCAGGGACGGAATAGGCTGTACAAGTGGGAAAAGATGGTGTTATGACCTGCTGACAACGCCCTGCCGTCGGGGCAGACAACGGGGACTGAATTTTTCGGGACGGACGATATAGAAGAACATGACACATCGAACCAACCCGGGCGGACAAGCCGCCCACAGGACTCGGCAGATGTACGGCAAGGAGTGCAACGCCATGAAAAAAGCATATGTCCACGGGTACGATCTGCAGGAGAACATCCGCTTACAGGATCAGGCCAACACCCTGATCGATCTGCTGCATTCCGACACGGCATACCCATCGGGAAGCCTCGTCCTGGAAGCCGGTTGCGGAGTCGGTGCACAAACGCTGACTCTGGCGCGGAACAGTCCTGGAGCCTCGATTGTATCCATGGACATCTCTGCGGCTTCGATCCTACAGGCCGAAGAGAAGATCCGCGCGGCAGGGCTGACGAATGTCCGGTTCCAGCAGGGGGACCTTTACCATTTGCCCTTTGCTGAAGCATCATTTGATCATGTCTTTGTATGCTTTGTCCTGGAGCATCTGAACGATCCGGTCCTTGCCCTGCAAAGGCTGAAGGCATGTCTACGGCCAGGAGGAACAATGACGGTGATTGAAGGCGACCATGGTTCCGCCTTTTTTTATCCTGATAGCAATGAAGCGCATGGCGCAATTTCCTGCCAGGTCGAATTGCAGTCCCGCGCCGGCGGAAACGCGCGGATCGGAAGGTCCCTGTATCCGTTGCTGGTCACTGCCGGATTTAGCGAAGTCCTGGTCTCCCCCCGGATGGTCTATGCCGATTCCAGCAGGCCGGACATCGTCGACGGATTCACGAAAAGAACATTCACGGTAATGATCGAGGGGGTGCGTCAATCGGCCATCGAGGAAGGCATCATAGACTCTGCCACCTTCGACAGGGGAATCCAGGCTTTATATCGGACAACCGAGCCGGACGGTACCTTTTGCTGCACATTCTTCAAGGCCGTGGGGAAGGGATGAATGTCAGGCAATGGCATGGATTCGGAAGGTGTGACGCTGCGCCGCTGCGCTCTCCAACTTTACACCGCCGGGCATGAGTCCTGCTTCACGGTATGTCCTTACGGAAATTGGATGCGGCATGCCAATTCCTGAGAGCGCGCGGACCGGAATCGTGGCCTGCCTGCCGTTATGAACGATGTCCATTGCCCGGCACGAAAAATCAGCGCGGCTGAAGCGCGTCGTTGGCCACCATTGGAGAGAAAATGCGGGCACACTGTTTTCAGCATGTCCCTTTTGAGGAGCTTGGAAGTATCGAACCCTGGCTGGATTCAAAGGGGTACGATCTGACCTGTACAAGGTTTTTTGAAGCATCAGATTTACCGGATCCCAAAGAAATCGATTTGCTTGTGATCATGGGCGGCCCGATGAGCGTGAATGATGAAGGCAGTTTCCCATGGCTGTCACTGGAAAAGCAGTTTGTCCGTGAAATGATCGATTCCGGGAAACCTGTCCTGGGAATATGCCTTGGCGCTCAGCTCATTGCAAACGCCATGGGGGCTCAGGTCACTGCCAACCCTGAAAAGGAAATCGGCTGGTTTCCTATCCGCGCCGTTTCCCCTGTCGATGATGACGCCTTCCGTTTTCCGCCTTCGGAAACCGTGTTTCACTGGCACGGGGAGACCTTCGATTTGCCGGCGGGTGCAATACGACTCGCCAGGAGTGAAGGGTGCGTGAACCAGGCCTTTCAACTCGGGAAGCGGGTGATCGGCCTGCAGTTCCACCTCGAAACAACCCCGATTTTGGCGCGAGAGCTTGTCTTCCATTGTCACGAAGAGATTGTTCCATCGCGATATGTTCAAACGGCGGAAGAAATCCTGTCGGCCGGCCCAAACCGTTATCAGTCGGTCAATAATCTGATGAGCGGCATCCTGTCCTATCTTTTAAGTCAGCCACCAGGAGACCTGAATGCACAGGAAGGATCGTAACGTCCTGCGGCGGCATTTCTCAAGGAAGATGAACGAGAGACAGCCGGAATTCAAGGAAAAAATAGTTATTCCCAGTGTGGCATACGCCTTAAGCAATGGGTCTGCGCTTGGCTTGTCCCGTTTGTCCGGGTTTGACGACTCCACGGGGGGAATGGCCCGCACGTCTTACAAGGAGATATCGTCTTTCCTGTCGACGGGAGCCCTGTGTTGGACCGACTCGTGAGCGATGAGACGAACGTCTCGAGCTACCAGCTGGCGCCGATGTCCGCGCTGATTCGGACGGTCACTATTCTTCTTCTGGTGCTGCCGGTTGCATTCCTTGCCGCCCCGCTCTTCGGGGAAAGGCTGCCTGCCGTGCCCGCCTTGGTCATCATCGCCGCATACGCCTGGATCCGGCTCAGGTTCCGGCCGAGCCGGTTCGTCGTCCATCGGGATGGAATCGAGGTACGCTGGCCCCTCAAGTGCCGCAGGATCTCGCGCAAGGACATCGCGAATGTGCGGGTGATCGACGGGTATGAACTGAATAAGGAAACCGGCTGGTGCGTGCGGGTCGGATCAGGCGGACTCTGGGGCGGGTTCGGTTGGCTGTGGACGAAGCGCCGGGGTATCGTTCAGATGTATGTCTCGCGCACCGATGGTTACGTGTGGATCGAGACTTGCGGCAAGCGTCCGTGGCTGATCACACCGGAGCGGCCCGAAGCATTCGTTCGTGCCTTGATGCGATAGTGCGCGCGGGAATTTTATGCCGGAGAGTTCCTGTCCGCCGGGACAACCAGTGAACCGGTATCGTCGCCATGGTGCGGATATCTGCACCTGCCTGGGATTTAAACCGCAATGGTCAGTCAGCCATCCGGGATTCGAAAACACGATACTGGCGTTTGGTCCAGAAAAGGATAAAAAGAAAGGCCAGGGCATTGGCGAGAGGCTGCGCCATCCATACGCCGTTGATGCCGAAAAGGTGCGGAAGCCCGAACAGAAGGGGAAACAGGACCAGGGTGTCGCGGACAACCAGAAGAAGCATGGCCGTTATTCCGCGCCCGAGGCCGATGAACATATTGATCCACATCAGGCTGGGGGCGGCGGTCAGGAGCATTAAAAAGTTGATGCGCAGGGCCGTTTCCGTCAGGGCCTGCAACTGCGGGTCGGGAGAGAAAAACGTTGCAATCGAATCTGCAAAGACTTCCACCGCCAGACAACTCAGGACGGCGATGCCGACAGAGATCCTGACGGCGACCTTGACGGTCTCCAAAAGCCTGGGATAGAGCCTGGCCCCTTCACTGAAGCCCACCAGCGGCATCAGGCCCTGCCCGAATCCGTAAAGCATCATCATGATCAGGCCATTTGTCCGGAAGATAATGCCGAGAGTGGCGACGGCCAGGTCGCTGTACCCGGCTAGAATGGAATTGTGCAGCAGCATGCCCAGACTGACCCCCAGGTTGATGACGATAGAGGGAAATCCCGTCGAATAAATGGAGAAAATGATGGGGAGATTCGGGCGGAGATGTTTCCATTTCAGACGATACTTTGAGCTTTTCTGCTGGAGGTAGTAAAAGGACAGCAGAGCGCCCGAGATCTGAGAGATCACCGTGGCCAGGGCTGCCCCCTGTATTTCCAGGCGGGGAAAAGGCCCCAGCCCGAAGATGAGCAGGGGTTCAAGAATGGCGCTGACCACGGCAATAAAAAAAACGGAATACATGGAGGCATCGGGCCGGCCTTCCGCCCTGAGGAGATTGTTGATCATCATGATCAGAAAAAGAAAAGGGACGCCGGGCATGACCGTGACGAGATAAAGGCGTGAAAGGGGGAGGATTTCCTCCGTGGCGCCGAAGAGTTTCAGAATCGAATCCGGAGCGGCAAGAATCAATCCGGCAAGCAGAACGCCCAGTGCGGCTGAAAGAAAAAAGACCTGCCCCGCCGTCTGGCGGGCTTTAAGAAATTCCTCCGATCCGAACATCCGGGCAGCGTAGGAACCGGCGCCTATCCCAGTTCCTACTCCGATACCGCCAAAAATCAGCACGATGGGAAAGCAGATGGTTAAAGCCGCCATGGCTTTAGAACTTAACCGAGCCAACCAGAAGGCTTCAATGAAGTTAAAAAACGCCATGACGAGCATGGCGGCAATGGACGGTCCGCTCATTCTGAGCAGCAGGGGAAGGATGGGACCTTTTCCCAGATCAAGGCTCTTGTCATTCATGGCGCTTTGATTTATAGGCAGACTCTGTTCAAGACAAAGGAAGCAAGGGGAGGAATCGCACGACGGGACATTCGGCCGTAATTTCTTTCTTCTCTTGCCCGGAGAAAGGTACCTGCTAACATTGAATACTCCAAAAGATCAAGATCATTTATTGACATGAGCAAAAATCTCACCGTCATCCTGGGTCCTACGGCATCGGGAAAAACAGGGCTGGCGGTCCGGCTTGCCCGGGACCTGAATACGGAAATCATTTCCGCCGATTCACGGCAGGTCTATCGGGGAATGGATATCGGAACGGGCAAGGATCTTGTGGATTACTGGATCGACGGAAGAAATATTCCCTGCCACCTGATCGATATCGTGGATCCTGATTACGATTTCAGCATGTTTGAGTATCAGGCCCGGTTTTACCGCTGCTTTGCTGAGATCTCGTCCCGGGGGATGGTTCCCATCCTCGTTGGCGGTACCGGATTATACCTCTCAGCCGTTCTCGAGGAGTATCGGATGGATGCCGTTCCGGAAAACATCGAGCTGAGGGAATCTTTGAAGGACAAATCGCTCGAGGACCTTCAGCAGCGACTGCTGGCGCTCAATCCGACCTTGCACAATACAACGGATCTGCACGATCGCTCCCGCATTCTTCGCGCCCTTGAAATCGCTGAATTCCCGCGGAACGGGAAGGCAGGCCCGACAGAGGAACGCCCAACCATCGATCCCCTGGTGATCGGCATCCACTGGGATCGGGAGTCGCTCCGCAGGCGGATCACCCTCCGGCTGAATGAGCGGCTGGCCATGGGACTGATCGATGAGGTGAAAGAGCTCAACCGGTCCGGGATCTCCTGGGAAAGGCTTCATTTCCTGGGCCTCGAATACCGGTATGTTGCGCTTTATCTTCAGAGGAAAATGTCCTACGCAGACATGGTGCAAACTCTTACGAACCGCATTTTCCAGTTCTCAAAAAGACAGGCCACATGGTTTCGCCGAATGGAGCGGCACGGCATCAAAATTTTCTGGGTTGAGGGCAGCGATTACGAATCGCTGGAGAACCTGACCCGCGGGACGCTGACCGCATGACTCTGCCCGGCTTCGTTTCCGACTACCTAAAAAAGTGCCGCTACGAGTCCTCACACGCCCTGAGTCCTGGAGAAGATTCTCTTCAGGGCATTCTGCAAGCCGTGGTCATTCCCGTTTTGGCTGAAAGAGGCCATCTTTTTTCGACACTGGCCAGTCTGGCCGGAAACGCCCCCGACATGCTGGAGCGGACGCTGGTCATCTGTGTCGTCAACAACCGCCCCTGTCCCTACACAAGCGCGGAGGCGATTGAAAACAATCAACGTACCCTGGAGATTCTTCGGGAACTTGGAAGAGGGCGAATTCCACATTTTGAAGAGGGCGAAGGCTTCCTCATCGAAGATTGCCGGCGGATTCTCCAAGGCAGGCTGCGCCTGGTCTATCTGGATGCCTCTTCACCGGGAAGGGAGCTGCCTCTGAAACAGGGCGGGGTTGGTCTTGCGAGAAAGATTGGCCTCGATGCGGCGCTTTCCGTCATGGATTTCAACGGCCCCGATCATGGTCTGCTCCTGTGCCTCGATGCGGATTCCCCCGTAGATCGAAATTATCTGTCCGCTGTGCGCCGATTTTATGAAGGCCGGAACATGGGAGCTGCCGTCGTGGCCTATGCCCATCCCCTCCCAGCAAACCCGAAGCTGCTCGCCGCCATTGTCCGGTATGAGCTCTACCTCCGCTATTACGTCCTTGGGCTGGAATTTGCGGGATCCCCTTACGCCTTCCACACCATCGGTTCCACCATGAGCTGCACCGTCCGGAGCTATTCCGCCGTCCGGGGGATGAACCGCCGCGAGGCGGGGGAGGATTTCTATTTTCTCAACAAGCTGGCGAAGCTTTCTCCCGTGGGAACCATTTCAGGAACACGGGTTTACCCGTCTCCCAGGGTTTCCCGGAGGGTTCCCTTCGGCACGGGACAGCGGATGAAAAGTTCCCTGGAGGGAACGGATCGGGAGGACATCTTTTATGATCCCCGGATCTTTCGGATTCTGAAGTCCTGGCTGAAGGGGATGAAAACCATCATCAGTAACGGGGGAGATTTTACCCTGCGGATGGCAGAAGAGATCTCACCCGTTCTTCCCTGTTTTCTAGAAAGGACTCAGTTCCCTGATGTCTGGGCAAAGATCTGCAGGACGCACAGGAGTCCGGAAAAACGTCACGAGCATTTTTCGGAGTGGTTTGACGGGTTCAGAACCATGAAGCTCGTCCACCACCTCTCGGACAACGCCCTTCCAGCGTGTCCGGTGGGGCGGGCTCTGCCGCTGCTGCTGGAATGGATGGAGCATCCTCTTGAGGAAGCCTGGCAGGCAAAACGTGACGGGTATGATCCCGGGCTGGAAGTGCAGATCGAAATACTTCAAAATCTTAGGAATTATGAGTTTCAGGGCGAAAAATAATCTTCGGAAATTTATGAGAATCACCTCTTGACCTTTACAGGCACTTTCCCTATACTCCGCCTACTTAATTGAAAATTCTGTCTTATCAGCATTAAAGCATGAACATTCAAAGGAGATCATATGTCATCACCAAAGTGCAAGGGAGTACCAGCCATTTTTTCAACAGCAATACTTTGCATGATCCTTTTACTGGCCTTCGGATTGACGGCTTGCCAGAAACAGGGGGAAAAAGAGACCGCTCTTAAAGAAACAACCGGCCAGTCCGCCGCATCCGATCCATCGAACCCTGCGAAGGATACATCGGTCGCCCTTGGACCCGGTGGAGCCGTCATTGAGGTGGATGGGGCGAAAATGACCAAGGCGCAGCTGGATGCGGAAGTGAACAGCAAGATGTCGGAGATTCAGGACAAAATGCCGCCTGAAAAGCTGGACCAGGTCAAAACCAACATCCAGAAGGGGCTCGTTGAGGATTTTGTTGTCAAAACCCTGCTGAACAATGAGGTAAACCGCCTGAAAATCACCGCGACAAACGAAGAAATTGATCAGGCGATTGAAAAACTGAAATCAACCCTTCCCCCCAATATGACCTTGGAAGACCTTATGAAGAAGAACCATCTGACCCGGGAAAAAATGCGGGAAGAGATCCAGCTTGGAATCCGCATCAACAAGCTTATCTCCCCGCAGATCAAGAACCTGCCCGCGCCAACCGAGAAGGAAATCTCAGATTTCTACAAGAACAACCAGAAGCGCTTCAAGGTGCCTGAGGCCGTACACGCAAGACATATTCTCATTGCCAAGGCCCCCGGAGACAGTGATGCGCTTCTTGCCCAGAAAAAGGCAAAGGCGGAAGGACTGAGAAAGCAGATTACGGCTGGAGCTGATTTTGCCGAGCTGGCGAGGACTCATTCAGATTGCCCCAGCAAAAGCAACGGGGGCGACCTGGGTAATGTCACCCGCGGACAGATGGTAAAGCCCTTTGAAGACGCTGTCTTCGCATTGAAAAAGAATCAAATCGGTCCGGTTGTGGAGACGGAATATGGATTCCATGTGGTGCAGGCGCTAGGTGTACGGCCGCCAAAGACCATCGCCTTTGACGAAAAGACCAAGGCGATGATCTCGGCTTATCTTCAGCAGCAGAAACAGCAGGATGTTTTCAAGAACATGATCAGGAGCCTCAAGGAAAAGGCAAAGATCGTGTCCTATCTCTCCTGATGCACGTATTCAGATAGCCAGAGAAATGCAGGGGGCATCTCATCCGTTCCTGGATGAGATGCCCCCTTATTTTTGAGAACAATCGACGGATCACCAATGCGGTGATTCCAGTTCCTTCTCTCTACGTCTGATCGTTGCTTCCCCCCCGCAGCAGTCGCGTGAGGGCTTCGGCGCGTTCAGTCGAAAGACTCCCTTTCTCCACACCCAGGTCTACGGTCAGAACGCCCAATTCCTGATAGATGCTCAGGAAGTGGGGCAGCTTCAGGGAAAAGGCGGCCAGATGTTTCTGGATCGTACCCACATCGCCGCGGGCGATGGGACCGGTTAGGGCCGAAATGGTGCCTTGGCGCTCAATGTTCCTGATCGTTCCCAGGACCAGGGGCCAAAAGGCCTCGATGGCTTGTTCACGGGTCAATCCGAAAGAGGCATAAATGGTTTCCACGGTGTGCAGCAGTGTCGTCAGATAGTTGGACGCCATACAGGCGGCAGCATGATAAAGGGGCTTGTCCGCCTCGTTGACCAAAAAGGGCTTCCCACCAAGATCCCTTACCAGTTTTTCGGCCCAGCCGACGAGCTCTTCCTGAGCCGTAACACCGAACGCGCTGCCCGGCAGGTTCTCAATAGCTCCCCCGATATCGGCAAAAGACTGGATCGGATGAATGCTGGCGACCAGCGCCCCTGAACGGCGGGCCGACTCCAAGAGATCGAGCCCCCCGGCGCCGCTCATGTGCACAACCTTATTTCCCGGTATAATCGTCCCGGAATCGCTCAGGGTTCGGCATGTTTCGGCAATTTCGTCATCAGGAGTCGTGATCAGGATGACATCGGCCTTTCGGGCGGCTTCTTCTGGACTGGAAAAGGGCTGAGCCGACGTGTAGGAGAGAATGTCCTTTAGGGCGGAGGGATTCCGATCGGAAACGGCAGCAATGCCGTAACCGGCCTTCTGAAGGAGATAGCCCATGGCCGTACCGACCTTGCCTGCTCCGATAATCGCTATTTGCTCGATGAAACCGGTCATGACTTTGAAGGAATCAGAAAATGTTCGCCATAAAAAAGCCCGTGGAAAGGATCCGCAAGGCCGATCACCGGGTCATTGATTACACGAGTCTTCATGCATTCAACTCCTTTCGTCTCAGTCCATTCTGCCGTGGATTCAAGAGATTATCTTTCTAACACAGGAAAGAAAAAAGAATCAACCGAAATGACTTCCCTGCAGGCAGGAAGACAGAGGCGGATCATGCCTTGTCATTCCGCAGCAATTTGGATATAGTTCAAACCATCTGCAACAGGAAGGAATTAGACGAACATGAAATCCGTGGAGCTGATGATTTTCGATTTTGACGGCACGCTGGTCAATTCCGGTACCGATCTGGTGAATGCGGTCAATCACACGCTGAAAAGACTTTCGCTGCCTGAACTTCCCGGCGGGAAAATCATCAGCTTTGTCGGGGACGGAGTTCAGAAGCTGGTGGAGCGCTCTCTGGGGCGCTTTTTCCCGGAATACTTCGATGAGGCGATGAAAATCTTCGACCTTTATTACAGGGAACATCTGCTGGACCATACGGCGCCCTATCCGGGAGTGGAGGCTGTCCTCGCTCACTTTTCCGACAAAAAAAAGGTCATCATGACCAACAAGCGGCATCATTTCACAGTAGAACTCACGGACGCCCTCCATCTGACCGAATATTTCGACGAGATCATCGGGGCGGACAGCAGGCCTTATCGTAAGCCGGACAGACGTCTCGTCGATCCTCTTCTGGATCTCTATGGCGTCCCTCGGGAAAAAGCCGTCATTGTCGGTGACGGGATCAATGATGTCCTTCTGGCCAAAAACGCCGGCTTGATCAGTTGCGCTTTTTTGAACGGCCTGGGAAACCGGAAAGAACTCCTGTCCCTGCAGCCCGATTTTGTCTGTGAAGGCCTGCTCGAGGTGATTTCCTTCTTCTGCTGAGGGGGCGATGCTGAACAAGATCAGGAAAAGCGTGCAAAAGTTCGGAATGCTGCAGGGCGGTGAGCACGTGGTCGTCGCCGTTTCGGGAGGGCCGGATTCCGTTTCACTTCTGCAGGTTCTTGCACTTCTTGCTCCCGAGTACGGCCTGACATTGACCGCAGCCCATCTCAATCATGGACTGAGGGGGGCGGAATCGGATGCCGAGGAGAGGCTGGTCTGCCGGTTATGTGAGGAAAGGGGGATTCCCTGCGCCGTCAAAAGGGTAAACCTCACGGAGCTTCGACAAACCGGGCGCCGGAGGCACTCCCTGGAGGACCTTGGGAGGGAGGAACGCTATTCCTTCTTCTCGGCTGTGGGAAAAAGGGTCGGCGCTGCCCGGATTGCCCTGGGGCATCATCGGGAGGATCAGGCAGAAACCGTCCTGATGAATCTGATCCGGGGCAGCGGCCTGGAGGGGTTGAAAGGTATCCTTCCCGTTCGGGACGGAATCTTTATCCGCCCCCTCATTGAAGTCAGCAGGGCAGAGATTCTGACGTTTCTCCTGACACAGGGCCTTCCCTTTTCCGAGGACAGCTCCAATACCCAGGAGGTCTTCCTTCGAAACAGGATCCGCCACCAGCTGATTCCCCTCCTGCAAGCTCAATACAATCCCCGGATCGTTGATGCCCTGAACCGGATGGCCTCGATCGTCCGCCACGAGAATGACTGCCTGGAGACGACGGCACGCCGGATTCTTGATACCTGGAAGATTCCCGATTCGTTGGCGGGGAAGGGGACAGCGCTCGATATTTCCCGGCTGACGGGGATACCCGAAGCGCTTCAGTACAGAGTGGTTAAAGGCCTGCTTGAACATTTGCTCTCCGGCTCGTTCAGGATAACCTCGCGGCATATCAGGGCGGTCCTCGATCTCTGCAAGGGTGGGAAGCCCGCCGGTGCTGTCCATCTGCCGGGACGGGCCGTGGTGAGGAGGGAATACGGGCTGCTGATCCTGTCGCGCGGAAGTGGAGACCCCACGCCGGCAGAGACGTCAAGCACGGGACGGAGGATTTCCGGCCAATTCTTTTATCCCATTGAATTTCCAGGATGTGTTGAGATCAAGGAGCTTGGAAGAATCGTTAGGACGACCTTTGTCGAAAAGGCTCGCCCGGAAGCTTCAAGGGAAGGAAGCCTTGCCGTCTGCCTCGATTTCGACAGGGTGCAGATACCCCTTGCCATCCGGAATCGACGGGAGGGGGATCGCTTTCAGCCATCCGGCATGATGGGAACAAAGAAATTGAAGGACTATTTCATCGACGAAAAGATCCCGCACCGGCAACGGGATTCCATACCGCTTCTGGTGGATTGCCGTTCCGTGGTTTGGATTGCGGGATATCGACTCAGTGAGCGTGTTTCGGTAAATAAAAATACGAAGCATATCGCAAAAATAGAAATTATTTGAAATTGTAAAAGGATTAATGTAATTGTGGCCGGAAACTTGATTTCCTGAACAATCTGCTTGATTGAAAGAACGTAACGTGGCCACTGATAAATAAAAAGGAGCATCTTTATTGAATTCTTTGCAGAAAAATATTGCACTCTGGCTGATCATCAGCCTCGTCTTTGTGCTTGTGTACCATCTTTTCAGCCAGCCAAAAGGCCAGGATGAAACGATCGTTTTCAGCGATTTTATCTCCTATGCCGACAAAGGTCAGATCAATGAAGTGACCATGCAGGGGGACCATATCAGCGGAAAGATGACAAGCGGGAAAAAATTCAAGAGTTACGCCCCCAATGATCCGAGTCTCATTCCACTGCTGAAATCCAAGGGAGTGCGAATTACGGCCAAACCGGAGGAGGAATCCCCGTGGTTTGTGACGGTTCTCGTGTCCTGGTTCCCCATGCTCCTGCTCATCGGGGTTTGGATCTTCTTCATGCGGCAGATGCAGGCCGGTGGCGGAAAGGCCATGGCCTTTGGCAAAAGCCGGGCGCGACTGATGACAGACAAGACAAAGAAAGTGACCTTTTCCGATGTCGCGGGGATCGATGAAGCCAAGGCGGAACTGGAAGAGGTCATCGAATTTCTCAAGGAGCCCAAAAAATTCACCCGCTTGGGCGGGCGGATTCCCAAGGGTCTGCTTCTAGTCGGCCCTCCGGGGACAGGAAAAACGCTGCTTGCCAAGGCGATCGCCGGTGAAGCCGATGTGCCTTTCCTGAGCATAAGTGGGTCCGATTTTGTAGAGATGTTTGTCGGGGTTGGCGCTTCGCGTGTGAGGGATCTCTTCACCCAGGCCAAAAAGAATGCCCCGTGCATTATCTTCATTGATGAAATCGATGCTGTGGGTCGGCACCGGGGCGCCGGTCTCGGGGGAGGCCATGACGAGCGGGAGCAGACGCTCAATCAGCTTCTCGTGGAAATGGACGGCTTTGAATCCAATGAAGGCGTCATCCTCGTTTCCGCGACCAACCGCCCCGATGTGCTCGATCCGGCGCTGCTCCGGCCGGGGCGGTTCGACCGGCAGGTAGTTGTTCCCCTTCCCGATGTCAAGGGGAGGGAAAAGATTTTTCAGGTGCATTCCCGTAAAACCACCCTGGCGGATGACGTGGAATTCTCGATTCTCGCCAGGGGAACGCCGGGGGCTTCGGGAGCAGATATAGAAAATCTGGTGAATGAAGCGATTATTCATGCCTCCCGCCTGGGAAAGGATAACGTGGAGCTTGCGGACTTCGATTTTGCAAGGGATAAAATCCTCATGGGCGCCGAGCGGAAAAGCATGGTCATCAGCGATGAAGAAAAACGAAACACCGCCTATCACGAGGCGGGGCACGCCCTGATCGCCCGATTGCTGCCGGGAAGCGATCCCATCCACAAGGTGACCATCATCCCCAGGGGAAGGGCCCTGGGTCTGACGCAGCAGCTGCCCGTCGATGAAAAGCACACCTATCCCAAAAAGTTTCTCCTGACGAACATTACGATCCTCCTGGCAGGCCGGGCTGCGGAGGAACTCACCCTCAACGACTTTACAACGGGCGCCGGCAACGACATCGAACGGGCCACCCACATCGCCAGAAAAATGGTGTGCGAATGGGGCATGAGCGAAATCCTCGGTCCGCTCAGTTACGGGGGGAAAGAAGAGCAGATTTTTCTCGGCCGGGAGTTTGCCACCCACAAGGATTACAGTGAAGAAACGGCACGGCGGATCGATGAGGAGATATCCGCCATCGTGACAGGCTGCTATGAAAATGCCAAAAAAATCCTTCTGGAAAACAAGGATACGCTCAATCGGCTTGCCAGTGAGCTGCTGGAAAAGGAAGTGCTGAACACCGCCGAGCTGGATGCCATCATCGGAATTCCGACGGCAGGGGTCGAGAAAGAAAGAGAGCAGGGCAATCCCGCCGATGGGGAAGCCTGAGTCGCAGTGTCCCGTCCACATTTCATATCTCCAGCCGGTGTTTCAAGGGTAAGCTAATGGGCAAGGCTCAAGAAGCGAAACGGTTCCGCCATCCCCTGAGATCCCTTTCCGGCCTCTCCCCGTCAGAGCTTGCAGCGCTTATGCAGCGCGTGGGCGTCGATCCCTACGGGATCGACGCCATGCTTCCTAAAATGAGGCATCATAATATCCTCATTGAGGGGCTGGAGTGCAAGGTTGCCAATATTCTCAAGCAGGAGATGCTTTCCGTCGGCGGAGATGCGGCCGTGTCGCGGCAGTCCGTATCCTGTGCCGTTGCACGGACCGATGCCATCCTCATGGGAACGGAAAAGCAGCTGAGAAACCTTGCTGAAAAGATTTCCTGCCAGCCCTTCGGACTGCGGGAAATATCCGGGCGCCTGAAGGAGCTTCTGGCCGAGGAGGCCCTGGAATGGATTTCCCTGAAGACGGCAAAACGGGAAATGATTTTCGGCGGAAAGACCCACATCATGGGTATTCTCAACGTGACCCCCGATTCATTTTCCGATGGGGGAAAATACCTTCCCCATGATCTGGCTGTAGCGCATGGGGTTCAACTGGTAGAGGCCGGGGCGGACATCCTGGATGTCGGGGGGGAATCGTCGAGACCCGGTGCGGAGGCGATCTCGCTGAAGGAAGAGGCGGAGCGGATTCTGCCGGTTATCAAAAAACTGGCGCGGGAAATCGACATTCCCATATCCATTGACACAACGAAATCCGAAATCGCCCGGGAAGCCCTGGAGGCCGGAGCGGAAATCATCAACGACATCAGTGCAATGACGTTTGATGAAGCCATGAGTGCGACGGTGAGGGATTCAGGCGCGGCCATCGTCCTCATGCACATGCGCGGGAAGCCGAAGGATATGCAGCTCGGCGACCTGACATACCGTTCCGTACAGGGAGATGTTTTCGCCTACCTGGAGGAGTGTATTGACCTGGCGGTTTCGGAAGGGCTCAGAAAAGAGCAGATCATCATTGATCCGGGATTGGGATTCGGAAAAACTCCTGCGGATTCTCTCAAGCTTCTAAAGCACTTGCGTGAGTACCGAGCCCTGGGGCGACCGATTCTCGTAGGACCCTCAAAAAAGCGATTTGTTGCCCTTGGGTCAGGTAGCCCGGAGTCCCTTCCCGATCCGCAGCAGCGGGTTGAGGGAACGGCTGCCGCCGTAGCCGCAGCCATTATGAACGGGGCCCACATCGTCAGGGTGCATGATGTCCCTGCAATGAAAAAAGTGGCTGCCATGACGGATGCGCTGCTTTCTGCGTAGCATTCAACCCCCGTTATTTTAAAGGAGATATGAAAGGTCTGCAGGATGATTCATGGAACGGGAATTGACCTGGTCGATATTGATCGACTGAAAGCGATCATAGAAAAATGGGACCGGCGATTTCTGGAAAAGGTTTATTCTCCACAGGAAATAAGCTACTGCATGAGAAGGGCCGTGCCGGCCGTTCATTTTGCAGCCCGGTTTGCAGCAAAGGAAAGCTTTCTGAAATCTCTTGGCCTCGGCCTGGGCATGGGAATCAGGTTGAAGGACATCGAAGTGCAGAACGACAGCCGGGGAAGGCCTGTCATGAATCTTTACGGGGCAGCAAGAAGCATCCTCAATGAACGCGGCGTTACGACCGCCCATGTCAGCCTTTCGCACGGCCGCATGCAGGCCTGTGCTATTGTCATCCTGGAGGGATGAGCCAGCGGAATGGCCATGAAAAGAAATCGCCGGATCACCGGGAGGAGTATCGAGGAGCGGTCATGAAGAAGCGCATACTTTCTCGCAGCCATGAGGACACGCTCCTGATCGGAGAAATAATCGGCCGGTGCCTCGTATCGGGAGATATTGTGGCCCTGATCGGGGACCTGGGAGCGGGAAAGACGTGCCTTACACAGGGTATCGCCCGGGGCCTGGGGATTCCGAAATCCTATGCCGTTGCAAGCCCTACGTTTACCCTCATCAATGAATATCCGGGACGCCACGTCCTGTATCATCTCGACGTCTACCGTCTCTCAGGGTCAAAAGACCTGGAAGAGATGGGCTATGAGGATTATTTTTATGGAGAGGGAGTGTCCGTGATCGAGTGGGCGGAAAAAATAGCGGATATTGTTCCGGAAACTGCAATCACAATTTGTTTCGCATTTGTGGATGAGCATTTGCGCAGAATAGAAATTTCCGCACCGGAAAAGCGCTTGGCGGAAATTGCATCAGCTCTGACTGGGGGAGGATTTTAATTTATGGCGCTCGTTGTTCAGAAATATGGCGGTACCTCTGTGGCCAACCTGGAGAAGATTGAAAACGTGGCCAGAAAGGTCATTAAGGAACGGCAGGCAGGCAACCAGGTCGTCGTTGTCCTTTCGGCCATGGCCGGCGAAACGAACCGTTTGATCGAACTGGCTCAGCAGACTGCGGAAGAATGTGACATCCGTGAGTACGACACCCTGATCTCCACGGGGGAGCAGGTGACGGTTTCCCTGCTGGCCATGGTGCTAAACGGGATGGGCTATCCCGCCCGATCCTTCCTGGGATTTCAGGTCAGGATCATGACGGATCAGGCGCACACTCAGGCGAGAATTCTCAGCGTCGAAGACGCTGCGTTGCGTCATGAGCTGGCGAAAGGAGTCATTGCCGTCGTCGCGGGATTTCAAGGCGTCGATAAGGACAATAACATCACGACACTGGGACGAGGCGGATCCGACACGAGCGCCGTCGCGCTTGCAGCGGCCCTTCAAGCGGATGTGTGTGAAATCTACACAGATGTCGACGGAGTATACACAACGGACCCCAGCATCTGCAGCAATGCGAGGCTGCTGACGAGGATCTCCTATGACGAGATGCTGGAGATGGCAAGGGCGGGGGCCAAGGTTCTGCAGCCGCGTTCGGTGGAGTTGGCAAAGAAGTATGAAGTGCCTGTGTATGTTAAATCTTCGTTCAAGGATGATGTGGGAACGCTGGTGACAAAGGAGGATAAGGAGATGGAGAGGGAAGTCGTATCGGGGGTAACATATGACCGGGATCAGGCGAAGATAACGGTCATTCGCGTTCCCGACAAGGCGGGTGTTGCGTCGCGGTTGTTTACGCCCCTTAGCGAGCACAATATTGTTGTCGACATGATCATTCAGAATGCGAGCCTTGAAGGATACACGGATCTTTCCTTCACGGTATCGAGAAAAGATGTCAAGGAAACAAAGCGCCTGATTGAAGAGGCGGCCAGGGAGGTCGGCGCCGCCAGTGTGGAAGTGGACGATCAGGTCGCCAAGGTGTCTATCATCGGCGTGGGAATGATCAGCCATTCCGGCGTCGCTGCAAAGATGTTCTCCGCCCTGGCCCAGGAGGGGATCAATATCATGATGATCAGTACCTCCGAGATCAAGGTATCCTGTGTCATTCAATCGAAGTATACGGAACTGGCGGTAATGGTTTTGCATGACGCCTTTGCTCTGGAAAAAACGCCCTGAAAACCGTCCGGACTCCAAAAAATCCATCCCGGTCGTCATGAAGCGAGGCATCAGGAACAATCTTGGAGATAGCCAATGGCATGGGGCTGTTCTTGTTGCCTTGACCGCACTCGTCATTCCTGCGCTGATCTATTTTTATCAGGAACATATCCGCCCGGCACCGGCCATCCTCTCTGGAGTGTCGACGGAGGGCTGCCTAGCCGTTGAAGTGTACGGCAACGTTGAACAGAAGGGGATCTATTTCATCCGCAGGGGGCAGAGGCTTTCAGACCTTTTAAACATGCTGGGCATTGGCAGGTCTTTCCGGCTGCGCGACGCTTCGAGTCCCGATCTCTCCATGCCGCTGGATGACGGCATCAGGATCCGAATCACGACGGGGGACAGCCAGAAAGCTTCGATCGCTGTAGAAAGAATGGCGGCTTCAAAGAGGCTGGCCCTGAACAGGCCCATCGATGTAAATCGCGCTTCTCTTGAAGAATTGATCCTCGTTCCCGGCATCGGAGAGAAGACGGCCCGGAATATCATCGCAGCGAGAAACAGATCGGGTGGGTTCCGCCGGCTTGAGGATCTCATGAAAATCAAGGGGATAAAGCGCAAGAGGCTGGCACGATTGAAGCCTTACCTTTATGTGGAAGGCGTTTAGTTACCAGGGTCAAAAAAACCGGCTTCAATCTGCAAAGGAATTGACCCCATCCGCTGAAAAGAGGATCCGGATGGTTGTCCATATTGAAAAGTGATCATCCACCACTATTCCGGTATTGATTGAGATAATGCAGAACGCGCTGAACGTAATTCTGAGTCTCTCGATAGGGAGGGATGGTGTTGTTGTAGCGGGCAACGGCGCCTTCGCCGGCATTGTACGCGGCAAGGGCCAGAGAAAGATTCCCTTTAAACAACCGCAGCAGGTAACGAAGATAGCGGACACCCCCATCAATATTGTTCTCCGGATGAAATGCATCCTGAACCTGAAGGTCGGCCGCCGTTGACGGCATCAGCTGCATTAAGCCCTTGGCGCCTACCGGCGAAACAGCCCGGTGATTGAAATTGGATTCTGCTTTGATGACGGCTTTGATCAGCGCCGAGTCGATGTTGTACTTTGCCGAGGCTTTCTGGATGAGATCATCGTACCGGGTGATGTCGCGGGAAGAAACGGAGAAAATAATCCTCTGTTCCCTCATCACGAGATCGTATTTGACATTCGTCTGAACGGGTGCGTTTGTCAAATGTATGACCCCACTTTTGTCGACATATTTATAGATGTCGGGATACCCGTTGGCGGGAACGAGGAGGATGATGGTGAAGAACACAACGAAAAATTCCCTCCGCGGAAAGCCCGGTGAAGGGAACTGCCGGAAACCTCTGGGTAAAGAATTGAAGTGCATCTCACTCATGTTACCGATTCATACGTGAATGTGATTTTGAATACAAGGTTTTTTAACATGAATTATCCTTGACAGCGATATTTTATAGTGATAATGACCTCACCTGTTTATCGGAACGGAATTCAAGTCGGGGCGTAGCGCAGCTTGGTAGCGTATCTGAATGGGGTTCAGAGGGTCGGAGGTTCAAATCCTCTCGCCCCGACCATGAATACTGAGGGGTTAGAGAAAGTAGGGACGGTTTCTCTAACCCTTTTTATTATGAATCGTACGGATGAAAACGCATCCGAATCTCTGATCAGGCGCTTTTTCAGTTGCGGAAATCTTCTTCACGGATGCCATGACTGTCTTTCCTCCAGGAATGGTTTTCACGATTGGGAGATTCCTATAGGCGGAACCCCAGGCTGCCCACGGTAAAAAAGGTCATGTCTCTTGGGCGTTCAACATGATGGCGGTCATCTTTTTCATTCCTGCAGTATCGAAATCGTAAACAAGAAATGTGCCCGAACGCCTGAATGCACCAACTCCAATCCCTTCGCATTGGAAGACTTCGTCGTTCCGGGGGACCGCATCCTCCTCGTAAGCGGGGCTGAAAGAAGGGGACGTTAGTGGAGGGATGCCTTTTCCCGGACAGGGACGCAGGTCGTCACCTGAAAAGGCATGGGAACGCAGGTGAGTTATTCGGCGCTAATCGAGCAAAATCCCCGCCGGTGTCGAGCTCGCCGTACCGCCTGTTCAATACAATAGCCGTTGACAATTCAACATCTAGTTAATATATACTGCCTTAGATCATCAGCGAGAGTGGCGGAATTGGCAGACGCACTGGACTTAGGATCCAGCCCGCCCGGCGGATAGGGGTTCAAGTCCCCTCTCTCGCACCATATGTACGAGCGCATGGCCTGTATTTTTAAATATCTTGAGTAAGGAGTCAATATCGTGAGTGAACTGAGCGCTGCGGTGAAGGTTGAAGAAATCAGTCCTGTAAAGAAGAAGATGACCATCGATGTACCCTGGACGGATGTCAAGAAGGAGAGGGACGCCGTATACCGTAATTACAGCAGAAAAGCAAAAATCAAGGGCTTTCGGCAGGGAAAAATCCCGAGAAAGATTCTTGAAATTCATTATAAAGACTATGTAGAGGAAGAAACGATCTCCAATCTAGTCAATAAATTCATCGAAAATGTTCTGAAGGAGCATGAGATTAAGGCGGTCGGTAAGCCGGAGATCGATGAGAAGGGGATTGAAGAAGAGAAGGGTTTTTCTTTTTCCGCGACCTTCGAGGTGGAGCCAGAGATCGACCCTGAGGGTTACCTGAACATGAATCTCGAGAAAGAAGAGCTCGTCGTTACAGACCAGGAGGTGGATAGCCGTCTTGACGAGATCAGAAAAATGTTCGGTACGCTGGAGGAGGTAACCGTTGACCGTGAAATACAGAACGGGGATTTCGTCACGATTGATTTTGAAGGTTCTGTTGAAGGTGAAACTCCCGAAGAGATGAAGAGGAACGACTATTTTCTGGAAATCGGCTCCAAAACGATGGTTCCCGGATTCGAGGATCAACTCATCGGAGAGAAGGTCGGAACAACAAAAGGAATAAAAATTGTATTCCCTGAAGACTACCAAGTCCGGAATGTCGCCGGAAAAGAGGCGGAATTTACCGTCACGATCAAAACCCTCAAAGAGAAAAAGCTCCCGGAACTCAATGAAGACTTCGTCAAGAATTTTGAGAAGTATGAATCACTTGAGGCTCTGAAAGCAGACGTGAGAAAGTCCATCCTCGAGGAGCAGGAAAGAAAGATCAATGATGAACTGGCCAAGCAGATCGTGGACAAACTGCTTGAGCAGAATACCTTTGAAGTGCCGGCAGCCTATGTCGAGCAGCAGATCTATTTCATGATCATGGAGGCCCAGAAACGGCTCATCTCCACAGGGATGGATCCGCAGATGATCGCCCAGGTGAGTTCTTCATGGCGCGACAAATACCGGGATGAGGCCGTGAGGATTGTAAAATCCTCTCTCCTGCTGAAGAATATCGCCAAGAAAGAGGCGTTGGAGGCAACGGATGAGGAACTGGAAACGCGCCTGAGAGAAATCGCCCAGCAGTATTCGCAGGGCTATGAAAAAGTGGCCGAGTCTTTTGACGACAACATGAAGGAAAACGTCAAAAGTGACATCCTCAATAAGAAAATCTTTGAGTATATCGAGAATAAGGCCGATATAAAAATGGTTCAGAAGAGGGATTCCTCATCAGAGGAGGAAAAGAAATGAATCTCATTCCAATGGTAGTCCAGCAGGATGGTCGAGGCGAGCGGGCATACGATATCTACTCCCGGCTATTAAAGGACCGGATCGTCTTTCTGGGAACCCCGATCGATGACGAAGTGGCGAACCTCATTATTGCTCAACTGCTCTTTCTCGAGTCGGAAGATCCGGACAAGGAAATCTTTTTTTATCTGAATACCCCTGGTGGTCACATCAGTTCCGGAATGGCGATCTATGATACGATGCAATACATTAAGCCCCCCGTCGCCACGGTCTGTGTCGGTCAGGCGGCCAGTATGGGAGCTTTGCTGCTGGCAGCAGGAGAGAGGGGGAAGCGATCCGCCCTGCCACACTCAAGAATCCTGATCCACCAGCCCCTTGGCGGGTTTCAGGGCCAGGCAACCGATATCGACATTCAGGCGAAGGAGATTCTTCGATTGAAGGATGAACTGAGCATCATTCTCTCGGATTTGACGGGGCAGCCCATGGAGAGGATCAAGACTGATACGGAGCGGGATTATTACATGACGAGCCGGCAGGCTAAGGAATATGGAATCATAGATGAAATTATCCTGAAGAGGACTTAATCCAACGAGGAAGAAGTAATGGGTAGAAAAACAGATGGTTATACCAAGGGACAGGAGATGCTTTTTTGTTCCTTTTGCGGGAAAACGCAAAGTGAAGTCAAAAAGCTCGTTGCCGGCCCGACGGCTTACATTTGCGATGAATGCATCGAGCTTTGCCGCTGCATCGTTGAAGAGGAGCGCACGACGGATTCAGGGCTGGACATTTCGAAAAGCATTCCCCAGCCACGGATGATCAAGGAGTTTCTGGATCAGTATGTTGTCGGCCAGGAGAGGCCCAAGAAGGTTCTTTCCGTTGCCGTATACAATCACTACAAGCGGCTTTCCTCGCCAAGCGACAATGATGGAGTGGAGATTCAAAAAAGCAATGTCCTGTTGATTGGGCCCACCGGATCAGGGAAAACCCTCCTGGCAAAGACCCTGGCGAAGCTATTGAACGTTCCCTTTACGATTGCCGATGCGACGACGCTGACCGAAGCCGGATACGTTGGGGAAGATGTGGAAAACATCATTCTCAGCCTCCTGCAGAATGCTGATTATGATGTGGAAAAGGCGTCGAAGGGCATCGTCTATATTGATGAAATTGACAAGATCGCGAAAAAATCGGGAAATCCCTCCATTACAAGAGATGTGTCGGGCGAGGGTGTTCAGCAGGCCCTTCTGAAAATCATCGAAGGGACAATGGCCAACATTCCGCCGAAAGGTGGAAGAAAACACCCTCAGCAGGAATTCATACAGGTTGATACAACGGGCATCCTGTTCATCTGCGGGGGCGCCTTCAACGACCTGCCCGATATCATCGCAAATCGCATCGGGGTCAATGCCATGGGGTTCGGGGCGGACATCAAAGGCAAACGGGATCGGAAGATCGGAGAACTGCTTTCAGAAGTCCAGCCCGAGGATCTGCTCAAGTGCGGTCTCATCCCCGAGTTCGTGGGAAGATTGCCGGTCATTGCACCGCTGAACGAACTGGACGAGGATGAATTGATCCGGATTCTGGTGGAACCCAAGGATGCCATCATAAAGCAGTACACAAAGGCCTTTGAGCGCGAAAATGTGAAGCTCCGATTTACGGACAGCGCCCTTCGTACCGTGGCCAAATTGGCCGTGGAAAGGAAATCCGGGGCCAGGGGGCTGCGGGCCATCCTGGAAAACGCCATGCTGGATGTCATGTACGACATCCCATCTCAGCAGGAGCTGCGGGAGTGCGTCATCAATGACGATGTTGTGTTGAACAGGGCCCAGCCCATCCTGCTTTTTGAAAAGAAATCGGAATCGGCCTGAGCCGTTTTTGAAAAAGAGAAAGATCAGAATAAAAGGCGAGAAAGACTAAAATGTTTGATTTTATAAAGAACAGGGAAAAAAATAATGTCATTTTCCTTCCTCTTCTGCCCCTGAGGGATGTGGTGGTGTTTCCGCACAGCATCGTTCCTCTTTTTGTCGGGCGGGAGAAATCCATCGCGGCACTCGAATCCGCCATGAAGGAGGAGAAGGGCATTTTCATGGTAGCGCAGAAAAATGCCAAGAAGGATGATCCTGTTGAAGAGGATATCTACAAGATCGGAACGGTAGGAATCATCATCCAGTTATTGAGACTTCCCGACGGTACGGTCAAGGTATTGGTGGAAGGCAAAAAGCGGGCACTCGTTAAGGAGTACATGCCGAATGAGGAATACTTCTATGTGAATGTCGAAGAGATTGATGAATCTGAAAATCGGGATGTCGTCAGGACGGAAGCCTTGGTGAGAAGCATCAACACGGCCTTTGAAAATTATGTAAAGCTGAGCAAGAAGGTGCATGTCGAAATGGTTGGTACGATTGCCGCCATTGATGACCCTTCAAAACTGGCCGATGTGGTTGCCTCCCACATCAACCTGAAGCTTGAAGACAAGCAGAAAATCCTTGAAATATTTGACGTTAACGAGCGTTTAGAGGCCATCTACGCGATGATTCTTTCTGAGATTGAAATCCTTGAAGTCGAAGAAAAAATCAAGAGGCGCGTCAAGAAGCAGATGGAGAAAACTCAGAAAGATTATTATCTCAATGAGCAGATGCGCGCCATTCAGAAGGAAATGGGCGAAAAAGATGAGTTTAAGAATGAAATAGCCGAGTTGGAAAAGCGCCTGAAGCAGAAGAAATTGTCTGAGGAAGCGGCCAAGAAAGTACGACAGGAAATCAAGAAGCTGCAGATGATGGCGCCGATGTCCGCCGAAGCCACCGTCGTTCGAAATTACATCGACTGGATCCTGGATATGCCATGGACGGAAAGGACGGAGAACGCCTATACCCTGAAGCAGTCGGAGGCCATCCTGGAAGAGGATCATTACGGGCTCGAAAAGGTAAAGGAGCGAATCCTTGAATACCTGGCCGTTCAGACCCTGGTCCGGAAGAATAAGGGTTCCATCCTCTGTCTCGTCGGACCTCCCGGTGTCGGAAAAACTTCCATCGCCAAGTCTGTGGCAAGGGCTACGAACAGGAAGTTTGTTCGACTTTCGCTCGGGGGAGTCCGAGACGAAGCGGAAATCCGCGGCCACCGGAGAACCTATATCGGCGCACTGCCGGGCAAGATCATCCAGCTTCTGAAGAAGGCCGGTTCAAACAATCCTGTTTTCTGTCTGGATGAAGTGGACAAGTTGAGCTCGGATTTTCGAGGCGATCCATCCTCCGCCCTGCTGGAAGTTCTTGATCCGGAACAGAACTATGCCTTCAACGACAATTATCTGGAAGTCGACTACGATCTCTCCGATGTGATGTTCATTACCACGGCCAATGTGCTGCAGACCATACCGGCTCCTCTGCAGGACCGGATGGAGGTGATCCGGATTGCGGGGTACACGGAACCGGAAAAGATGAACATTGCCAAGAAATTCTTGGTCAACAAGGAAATGGAGGCGAACGGACTGAATTCAGAGCAGATAGAATTTACAGATGGCGCCCTCCAGACCATTATTCGCCAATATACAAGGGAAGCCGGGGTCAGAAACCTTGAGAGGGAAATCGCCTCGATCTGCAGAAAAGTTGCCCGTGAAATCGTGACGAACGGCGGAAAGGGAAAGATTAGGATCACCTCGAAAGTCGTTACCAGGTATCTGGGGGTTCCCAAGCATCGACATGGCGAAGCGGAGGGGAAGGATGAAATCGGGATTACGGTAGGTCTTGCCTGGACAGAGGTGGGAGGAGAGCTCCTTGTGGTGGAGGCTTCCATTGTCAAGGGAACCGGCAAGCTTATCATGACGGGCAAACTGGGCGAGGTTATGCAGGAATCCGCACAGGCCGCTTTGACGTACGTCCGCTCCCGGGCTGACGTCTTTGGATTGGCCGAAGACTTTTACAAGGACGTGGACATCCATGTTCATGTCCCTGAGGGAGCCATACCGAAAGACGGGCCATCCGCCGGAATTGCCATGGTGACGTCCATAACGTCGGCCTTTTCCAGGAGAAAGGTTCGCGGTGATCTGGCGATGACCGGAGAGATCACCCTGCGTGGCCGTGTCCTGCCAATCGGAGGATTGAAGGAAAAGCTGCTGGCCGCCCATCGGGCAAACATAAAAACCGTCGTTATTCCAAAAGAGAATGAGAGAGATCTCGATGAAGTGCCGGCGAACATCCTGAAGACACTGGAGATCATCCGGGTCGATCACGTGGACGAGGTCCTGAAGGTTGCTTTGCTCAAGGAAGAAAAGGGCTCGGCACCGGAGTTTTCCGGAGAGCCCCCCTGCTTTGACACTTCCAAGATAGCGACCGTTAATCCACCGCGACTGGCGAGCTGACGGCTCCAGCACTTGAGAAAAGAATTTCGGGAAGAATAACGTTTTGTAAGCCTATTTATCGCTTGACATTGCCGGGCTTTGCTGTTAGAAATCCAACCCTGCGATAGGTAAGAGCAAGGGCGGGTAGCTCAGCTGGGAGAGCGCCACGCTTACACCGTGGATGTCACAGGTTCGAGTCCTGTTCCGCCTACCATAAAGCATGGTGGGAATGCTGCGAAAGAGCAGGAGAGTTGTATAACATAGCGGGGTCGTAGTTAAGTTGGTTATAACGCCGGCCTGTCACGCCGGAGGGCGAGGGTTCGAGTCCCTTCGGCCCCGCCAGATCATAGAGAAAGGGGCCAATGAAAAGTTGGCCCCTTTCTTGTTTCATTCAATGGAAATTATCGATCCTGTAACCCTCCCTTCTTGGTTTTATTTGAAAAATACGATGCCTGCTGTCGCCATTTAACCGCAACAGGAAATTGCGGAAGATCAAGCCCCGTTCATCAGGGAGAACACAGAATTCAGCAAAAAAGGTGATGCCATGAAATATGAGGGATCCATTTATCGTCCACCAAGCGAAGCTTACAGCTTGTTGATTCAAGTTTCTACGGGCTGTTCACATAACAAGTGCACATTTTGTCCCTGTTTCAAGGACAAGAAATTCCGAATCAAGAGCTTTGATGAAATCGAAGAAGATATTGTCGAGGCCAGCCGCTATTCTTCCGTCGGCAAGGTATTCCTCTGCGATGGCGATGCCTTGATCATACCGCAGAAAAAGCTGCTTCCTGTTTTTGAAGCCATCAACAGCCGCCTTAGAGGTGTGGAGCGGATCGGGCTGTACGGAAACGCCAAGAGCATTCTGAGAAAAACATCCAACGAATTGAAGGAGCTCAAAAGTCTCGGATTGCAGATCGTTTATCTAGGCGTTGAGACTGGAAACGAGGAGATATTGAGAGATATCCGGAAGGGCGTGACCTATGCTCAGCTTGTTGAGGCGGGTCGCAAAATCAAGGATGCGGGCATTCAGCTTTCCGTAACGGTTCTACTGGGCATAGGAGGCGTGGAAAAAAGTACGGAGCATGCAGCCGACACCGCGCGGATCTTGACGGACATCGATCCTGATTATGCCAGCGCCTTAACGGTTATGATCGTCCCCGGAACACCCTTGTATGAGAACTATCTTCAGGGAAGATTCGTCCTGCCCGACGAGTTCGGATGCCTGAAGGAGATCGAGCTCATGATCGATCAATCCAACTTTACGAATTGTTTCTTTGCATCAAATCACGCATCCAATTATTACCCGGTAAAAGCCAACCTGCCTCAAGACAGAGAAAAAACGCTGCGCCTTCTTGCCGATGTTATTAAGAGGGGACAGCGCAGTATGCTGCGATCCGAACATTTGCGCGCCCTGTGACGTTTTCAGGTTGAGAAAGCGTGATTAAGGAGCCCGGGAGAGTCAACGGGCCATTCTACGAGAACCTGGCATCCGGTGGCTTTCGAGCGCAGAGGATCCCTGGCTTTCAAATGGAGCGAATGGAATGACGTTGGACGCGGCACAGAGACGCCGAGGTAGAAATTAGACGTGAAGTTTTCAAACGAGTTGTTTTCAAGACAATCCATTCCGGCCGCCCTGCTGTCAAGTCTGCTCCTGCTGCTGTCCTTCCCAAAATTCGGTACCGGCCTTCTGGCATGGATTGCCCTGGTTCCGTTTTTTTATTCCCTGCGGGGAAAAACGGTTGCCCAGGGAGCAAAATCGGGCTTTTGTGTCGGGATGCTCTTTTATGTCGGCCTCATCTATTGGATCGTTTACGTCATTGTCGTTTATGGAAATCTTCCCTACTTTGCCGGGATCGCACTGATGCTGCTGCTGGCAGCCTATCTGAGCCTTTATTTCGCCTTGTTTGCGGCAGGTATCATTTATCTGAAAAGCAGGGATATCCCCCTGATTCTTTCCGCTCCGCTCCTTTGGGTCGTTCTCGAATTCATAAAATCCAATTTTCTTGTAGGGTTCCCCTGGGAAAACCTCGGCCATTCACAATATCTGCATTCCCGGCTCATTCAGATCGCCGATCTGACAGGCGGATACGGAATTTCATTCTTGATTGTTCTTGTCAATGCCATTGTTTATGATCTATTAACATTACGGAATGCACGAAAAAAAGCCCTCATCGAAGTGGCCCTGGGCGTGGTGCTGATGGCTTCCGTGTGCCTTTACGGGATACTGAGGGAAACGCAGGTTCACGAAGCCGTCACCATGTCTCCATCAACGCAGGTGTCTCTGATACAGGGAAATGTCGATCAGAGCGTGAAATGGAGCCCTCTGTATCAAAAAGAAACGATGGAGATTTACCACGCTCTGTCTCTGGCCGCTAAAAACGTTTCTGTGCCCGGCATGCTCGTCTGGCCGGAGACCGCCGTCCCCTTCTATTTCCAGAATGTGGACGACATGCACCTGAGAATCGTGTCCCTGGCCCTGCAAACGGGAAGCTGGCTGCTTTTCGGTAGCCCCAGTTACGCTGATGATGAGGCCGGGACTACATTTGCGAACAGCGCATTTCTCCTGTCCCCCGAGGGGGAAACCGTCGCCCGATACGACAAAGTGCACTTGGTGCCTTATGGGGAATATGTTCCCTTGCGGCGTTTTTTCCCTTTTATTAAAAAGCTCACGGCTGGCATCGGGGACTTCAAGTCCGGAGAAGGCTTTTTTCCCATGGAGGCAGGTGGCAGAAAAATCGGAGTCCTGATCTGCTACGAAGGCATTCTGGCCGAAGCAGGCAGAGCCTATAAGCGGCAAGGGGCTGAACTTCTCGTTAACATTACCAACGATGCCTGGTTCGGAAATACTTCCGCGCCCTATCAGCATCTGTCCATGACCGTTTTCCGCGCCGTTGAAAACCGGTTGTTTCTTGCCAGAGCCGCCAATACAGGAATTTCCGCCATTATCGATCCTACGGGAAAAATATTGAAGCAATCGGGAATATTTGAGAGAACGATACTGCAGGGTGAGATTAAATTTTTAAAAATACCGACCGTGTATTCCAGATACGGGGATCTGTTTGTTTATCTCTGCTTATTTATATTGGCATCCATTTATTTCATATCGGAAAGAAGGAGGAAAAAATGCTCGAAAATCTACCAGCAGCAATAGCCGAATTGGATAGAAAAATCAACTATCTAGGGGAGTGTCTTTGACATCCCTGAGAAAGAAAAACGGATCAAGGAGCTTGATACGGTTACACAGAAAGAGGATTTCTGGAGTGATCATGAGAAGGCCACTGCGATCCTGAAGGAAAAAAACAGCCTGACGGCGGCCGTGGATCACTGGAATTCAAAACGGAAGGCCATTGTCGAGATACAGGTCATCTTTGAAATGGCTCTGGAGGAGCAGGATGATGCCGCGCTGGAAGATATAGCCGGTGAATTGAAGGCCCTGGCAAAATCCGTCCGGGAAGCGGAGCTGAAGCTGATGCTTGGCAGTGAACAGGACCCCATGAATGCCATCATCTCTATCCATGCCGGGGCCGGTGGAACGGAAGCCCAGGACTGGGCGGAAATGCTGATGAGAATGTATCTCCGCTGGGCGGAAAAGCGGGGATTCCAAACAACCATCATCGATTATCTTCCCGGCGATGAGGCTGGCATAAAAAGTGTTTCATTTACCCTCGAAGGGGAGTACGCATACGGTTACGCCAAGGCGGAGGTCGGTATCCATCGGTTGGTCCGCATTTCGCCCTTTGATGCCGGAGCGCGGAGGCACACATCCTTTGCCTCCGTTTTTGTCTATCCTGAGATTGATGATGAAATTGTCGTAGAGATCGATGAAAAGGATTTGCGGATCGACACCTACAGGTCGACAGGCGCCGGCGGCCAGCATGTCAACAAAACGGATTCAGCTGTTCGAATCACTCATGCCCCCACAGGTATTGTCGTCCAGTGCCAGAATGAGAGATCCCAGCACAAGAACAAAGCCATGGCCATGAAATACCTGAGATCCCGGATCTATGAGCTGAAACTCCGGGAGCAGAATGAAAAGATGTCCGAAATCAACAAAACAAAGAAGGAGATCGCCTGGGGAAGTCAGATACGATCCTATGTCCTTCAGCCTTACAAAATGGTCAAGGACCACAGGACCAACCTCGAGATCGGAAATGTGGGAAGGGTCCTGGATGGAGACATCGATGACTTGATAGAAGCCTACCTGATCCAGTAGGGCGGTAATTTGGTTATTTTTCATCGAAATATCGCCTTCATGGCGACAAATTCGTGGTATGATGCGGATTATGCTTAGAAGAATGAGTAAAAATGTGGTATATGATCCCTACTACCAACATTGATCCAACCGGACAACGGATTCGGATCATCTCAAAAACAAAAGTTAACTGGATAGTTGACTTCGATCTCTGCCGTTCCAGAAAGGAGTTCACCCGCATGAAAAAGGCAATTCACTATACGATGACCTCCCTTTTCTTTATTCTTTTCCTGTCGCTGCTCCTGGTGCAGACGATTTGCGCCCAATCAAAGAATGAACATGAGAGCCGGGATGAAGGGGCCAAAAAAGGGATCTTCTCCTTTTTCTTCATGGGCGATCAGAAGAATTCTGGAAACAAGGCGCAGAATGCAGGCGATCAGGAGATCAAAAACAGGAAGTCTCCGTATACGGAGCTGTCAGGCCGGTCTTCCAATGAAGGGAATGACGAGGAAGGGAAGGAAGATGAGCGGGACCTCATGGAAGAAGCCCTCACCTACCTGAATTCATCGCAAAAATTCTGGGAGCAGGGTGACATTGAAAAAGCACTGGATTTTCTCGATCAGGCCTATACGCTTCTCCTGGAAACGGATGGGGACATGGAAATAGCCCGTCAGAAGGATGACCTGCGGCTGATGATTTCGAAAAGACTGCTGTCCATTTACTCGTCGACACAATCAAGGACCAAGGGAAGCCGCAGTGAGATCCCTTTGGTTATGAACGCCGATGTTGAAAGGGAAATCCGCTCTTTCCAGACCTGCGAGCGGGACTTTTTCATTTCATCCTATTTGCGTTCGGGAATTTATCGCGAGCACATTCAAAAAGAGCTGAAAAAAGCCGGTTTGCCCGAAGAGCTGGTATGGCTGCCCCTGGTTGAAAGCGGCTTTAAAATAGGTGCATTATCAAAAGCGCGCGCCCTGGGTCTGTGGCAATTCATTCCGTCCACGGGATACAAGTACGGTTTGAATCGTGATGAATGGATTGATGAACGAATGAATGCCTACAAGTCGACTCAGGCGGCGATCAGTTATTTGAAGGAACTACATGGCATGTTCGGAGACTGGCTGACCGTTCTGGCCGCATACAACAGCGGCGAAGGCAGGGTGATGAGGGTCATTTCACGGCAGCATATCAACTATCTGGACCGATTTTGGGATTTGTACCATCAGTTGCCCAACGAGACCGCACGCTACGTGCCTCGTTTCCTGGCTACAATCCACATTATCCGTGATCCTGGAAGATATGGCTTTGATTTGACAGCGGATACACAGCTCAAACCCTGCGAATTCAAAGCGGCAAAATCCTACCGGCCGATGAAACTTCAGGATGTGGCCTTTTTCACCGGCGTTCCGGAAGAGGTATTGATTGGGCTCAATTCGGAATTGCGCCACAGAATCACACCGGATAAGGAATACGATCTGAAGCTGCCGGTGGAAGCCGCTGAGAAATATGCGCAGGTTGTCGATTCCATCCCACAAGCGGAAAGGCCCACCCTTTCCTTCCTCTCTTCAAGTTCAGCTCCGGGCAGGGAAACCCATAAACCGGATCGCATTTCCGACAGCAGGAAAAACAGGGTGAAGTATGCAAACCACAGGGTCAAGCGTGGGGAATCCCTCGGCTCGATAGCGAGACGGTATAAGGTATCTCCCAGGAGATTGGCGTCTTACAATTCGATTTCTGCAAGAACCTCTCTGAAGACCGGGCAGAGAATTCGAATTCCCATCGACAATGAGGAGAGTCTCGATAAGGCGCCTGTTCGTTCAGCAAAAGCGGATCAATACATAAGAAAGGGAACACGAATCAGCTATAAGGTAAAGCAGGGAGACTCCATTTCTTCCATTGCACGAAAATTCGGAACCAGTGAGACGGAACTAAAAAAGCTCAACGGCCTTAAAGGTAATAAGCTGGTCCTCGGGAAAGTCATTACAATTAGTCGAAACGGCAGCGATCAGGACTTGAAGAGAAAAGCGAAGAAGCGGATGAGCCAAAATGAAAAGAGAAAGACCTATATGGTTAAAAGAGGTGACAACCTTTCTCAGATCGCGCAGAAAAACAGCATCGGTCTGGCAAGGCTCAAGGAAATGAATGAAATAGACGATGCAAACGATCTCCGTCCCGGACAGACGCTGATCGTACAGTAGGTGGAATCAGATCATTTGTTCAAAGTCACAGATCCAGCGGGTAGCCATGGAGCAGGAAGAAGAGTTCCTGCTCTTTTTTTTGCATCTCTTGTGTCCGGTCGGGATCCGGATGTTCGTGATCGTAGCCCAGGATATGCAGGAGCCCGTGAATGAGCAGAAAGTCCAGTTCATCCTCCAGCGGAATTCCCTCCCTTTCAGCATCCCGGAGAGCCGTTTCTACGGAAATGACAACATCGCCCAGCAGGCCGGGATTGATGCCGCAGCATTCACCTTCCAGAAACGAAAAGGAAATGACATTCGTGGGATAATTTCTTTCCAGGTAGCGCTGGTTGATCCCGGTTATTTCATCGTCATCGGTAAGAAGAAGACTGATATCCCTGTCCAGACAATCCACATGAAGAAGAAGCTTTTTCAGGGCCCGCCGCAATCGCCGCAAATCAATTTTTACCTTTTTCTGATGGTTTTGAATCGATATGGCCATTGGCATCCTTTCGATGGGCGCTTTCCCGGTCGGTTTGTTCGGGGTAATTAACGCGGTGATGAAAGATCCCGTTTAAGATCCGTATAAAAATTTCCGCAATCCTGCTCAAATCGCGCATGGTCAGTTCGCATTCATCGAGCTGACCGTCCATGAATATTTTTTCAATCCGGTCATGGACGAGATTACTGATTCTGGAGGGCGTGGGGTTGGACAGAGTCCGTGAAGATGCTTCAATGGCGTCTCCCAGGAGAACAAGCCCCGCCTCCTTGGTCTGCGGTTTTGGCCCCGGGTAACGGAAATCGCTTTCAGGGAGGGAACTGATGGAGAGGTCCTTGTCCTTTTTGGCCTTGTCATAGAAAAAGCGAACCAGTCCCGTGCCGTGATGTTCCCGGATGATATCGGTAATTTCCTTGCCCAGTTTCGCCTGTTGCGCGATTTCGCAACCGTCTTTAACATGAGAGATAATGACCAGGCCGCTCATCCGGGGGGAAAGCTTTTCGTGCCTGTTGTCGCCGTTTATCTGGTTTTCAATGAAGTAAAGGGGCTTTTTCAGCTTGCCGATATCGTGGTAATAAGCGCTGACCTTGGCGAGCAGGGGATTCGCGCCGATGGCTTCGGCAGCCGCTTCGACAAGGGAGGCAACAACGACACTGTGATTGTAGGTTCCCGGCGCCTCCATCATCATTCGCTGAAAAATCGGTGAATTCAAATTGGCCAATTCCAGAAGTTTGATGTCCGTCGTGTAGCTGAAAATGGATTCGAAAAGCGGGGTCAGGCCGGCGACCAGAATGCCGGACAGAAGGCCTCCCGCAAGTCCCATGGCCAGTCGGGCCATGAGATCCATGGAAAGGGGGGCTTTGAACACAAGGCTGAGACAGACAATCACGGCCATGTTGAAGACCCCCAGGAAGAGGCCTGCCTTGAAAAAAGCTGAGCGCTGGCGGCAGCTCACAACATGGTACGAGGCGGCGACGCTTCCCAGAAAGGTAAACAGGCTCATTTTGATGTCATAGTCAAAGAGGAATGAAACGAGGAACGATATGAAAATGGTCAACACGAGAGCCAGATTCCGATTGGTCAACACAGCGACGAGCATGGCCCCTGCAGCAAAGGGGATGGCATAGAGGAAGGCCTCGCTCGAAAGATTGGGGAATGCCCGGTTGACTGAATCGGAAATAAAAATTCCCGCCTTGACCATAAGGATTGAAAAAACAGAGACCGTGGACAGAAAAAGGCTGTTTACGATGCTTCGCTCCTGCCTCTTGGGCCAGTTCCTTGTGCGCCAGAAGTAAAGAACGAGAGAAAGAATGACAATGGTGAAGAAAATCCCCAGGAAAGCAGAAAAATCCGCCAGGGATTCCTGTCCCTTTCTGCTGTAGAATGCATCCAGCTTTTCCTTGTCGGTTTCAGAAATTTTCTGGCCTTCACGGACGATCATTTCATTTTTCTGAACGAGGAAAAAAACGGGTTTGACATTATCCAGGATCTCCGTCTTCTTTTTCTCCGTCGCATTTCGGTTGAAGGTCACATTTGGTTGAATCAACCTCTTGGTTACGGAAAGAACCGTCTGTCGGACCTCTTTTTTCTGACCCTGCAGAAGAGCTCCGGCTTCTTGAATCAAAAGATCGTAGGCATTTTCCAGAAAGAGAAGATCTGACAAGTCGGCCAGGTCCTGTTCCTGTTGGGTCCGGACGTTTCGAAGTGTGATTCCCATTGACATGTCCTGGGCCAGTAATTTGGTATTGACAAGATACCGAGTGACATAGACGGCACGAAGAAGCTGTACGACCTTCTCTTCGAGGCTCTCGGAAAAACTTTCCTGAAGGAGAATCCTCAACTCCTGTTCGGAGAGCTTGATTCCCAGGCTTTGCTGAAATTCGTTAATGGCTCCATGGAAGGCCTTATTGCTGAAAGGTGAGGGGAGTCCGGTCAGGCCCTCGTTTACTTGATCCTTCAGAAAAATCCGCATCTTGGAAAAGCCTGCGGAAACAGATGAGATAAGATGTTCCGCCAGGGCATTGTCATAGTCGTAAACGGATTTCGTGCCCTGGATGCTTTCCCTCTTCTTCTGCTCGGTAGAGGCCCTGTCTTCAACGAGCAAATCTTTGTCCGCTTTAATGTCCTTGGGGGCGATGGAGCCGATCTTGAAATGCGGATGGCTGATGTCGAATTCCGGTGTGAGCAGAAAGGAAAGGATTACGGCGACTATCACGAGGATGGCCATCCGCTGGGCCTTCATGTTTTTGGCCAGCGCCGGCATGTCCGGTATCTTCGCCGTCAGTTCCTGGGACAAATTGTGGAAATAATCCTTTGTCAGATCGAATATCTTCATGAGACCCGGCGAGTTGAAGAGTTCTTGAAGTTCGAGCTCTGAAAATGGCCGTAGGCCTTGATGACTTCCTGCACCAACGAGTGTCTGACCACATCCACCTCCGTAAAATGGATGAAGCGGATTCCCGGTGTTCTGCCGAGAATCTGCTCGGCCTCAACAAGGCCGGAGACTCTGTCGGCAGGAAGATCGATCTGTGTAATATCACCGGTAATGACGGCTTTTGAGCCGAAACCCAATCGGGTGAGAAACATTTTCATCTGTTCCGAAGTCGTGTTCTGGGCTTCGTCGAGAATCACAAAGGCATCATTGAGGGTTCTTCCCCGCATGAAGGCAAGGGGGGCAACCTCGATAATCCCCTTGGTAATGAGGCCCGTTGCCCTGTCAAAATCCATCATATCGAACAATGCGTCATACAGGGGTCTCAGATAGGGATTGACTTTCTCGGCCAAGTCGCCCGGAAGGAAACCCAGTCTTTCTCCGGCCTCGACAGCGGGCCGGGCCAGAACGATTCGTTCCACTTTCTTGTCCAGCAGAAAGGATACGGCCATGGCCATGGCCAGGTATGTTTTGCCTGTCCCGGCAGGACCGATGCAGAAGGTCATGTCGTGGGTCCGTATGGCGTCGATGTATTTTTTCTGGGCGATGCTCTTGGGGGTAATGATCCGCTTCTTGGAAGAAATAAAGACCGTATCGAGAAAGATTTTTTCCAGGGAGAGGGACTTGTCCCCGGCCAGGATGCGATGGGCATAATCGATGTCTGAGGGAAAGACGGGATAGCCCCGCTGGATCAGTTTGTACAGCTGCATCAGAAGGGTTTTCACCAGCTCGACGGAAATCGCGTCTCCCGAGACGGAAACGGTGTTTCCCCTTGCAGCCAGCTTGACGGGCTCCAGTTTCTCGATGAGATGAATGTTCCTGTCCTGCTCACCGAGGAGATATTTTAATGTGTCATTATGCGTGAACGTCAGCTTTTCAACGACATCGGATTCAAGTACAGTTTTCGATACCATGGGTTTCCTTGAAAATAAAATAATCAAAATAACGGTGAAAACGCTAACATTATACAAAAACGTTTTCAACGTCTTTGTAGGGGCCTTTTATCGCTGCAAAAACAGATGGGCATAGACTTTTGCATTTCCGAGCATGGTGTCCAGGCTGCAACACTCGTTGGGCTGATGGGCCTTTTGCCCCACTTTTGACCAAACGGCGACAGGGTAACCCTGTCGCCGGAAATGAGCCGCCACGGTTCCGCCTCCTATCCCGCGAGGAAAGGCATCCAGGAAATAGACTTCCGAGATGGCCTTCTTCAATGCTTGAACGACGGGGGCATTTTCCGGCGTGGGCAAAGAGGCCTCATTCTCCTGAACGGCTGTTATGTCGACCTTCACCCCGAAGTCCTGTTCGATGGAGTCGGCCGCTTTCCGGACTTCCCTCCAGACGCTGGAAAGGCTGTACCCCGGGAGAACGCGGCAATCCATGAAAAAGACGTCCTCTCCCGGGATGGTGTTGACATTCGGGACGTTGGCGTCCTTGCGTGTCGGTTCGAAGGTGCTCACCGGCGGCTCAAAGAGCGCGTCGCTTCTGCCGAAGATGTTGTAGAGTTCCGTCAGTTTCACGATGAGGTGGGAGGCGGCCAGAAAGGCATTTCTTCCCAGATGAGGCTTGCTTCCGTGGCATTGCTTCCCCGTTGTCTTAACCCGAAGCCAGAGGATGCTCTTCTCTGCGATCTCGATCAATGACCCTTCCTCGTTGCCTGCATCGGGCACGACAATGAGGTCCGTCTTCCGGAAGGGATTCCGAGAATCCTTGAGGATGAAATCGAGGCCGAAAAGGCTACCCGTTTCTTCGTCGGCGACAAAGGCCAGGCCGATGGAAGACTCCGGCTCCATTCCCTCATCCACCAGGGATCTTGCCGCGAAGAGGGATGCGACGAGGTCCTGCTGGTTGTCTTCCGTACCCCTTCCGAAAACGAGCCTGTCCGTGACGACGACCTGGTAGGGGTCATTGTCCCAGAAGCTCACCTCCCCGGGAGGAACGATGTCCAGGTGGGTCAGAAGCCAGACTGTTTTCTCCGGATCCCTGCCCGGGAGCGTCACCAGCAAATTGGGGCGGATTCCTGAAACCACTCTTGGATCAGGTGCGTTTATCTCATAGGTATTCTTGAACCCCCATTCCTGAAGGATCGATTTCAGCAAACCTGCCTTCTCGTATTCACCCTGCCCCCCGCTCTCTGGGGATAGAGCAGGAATGGCCGTCAACGACCGCTGCATATCAATCATTGCCGATTCATAGGAATCAATTCGGCGGCATAATTTCTGGAACACCGTCCGATCAATCATTGCGATTTAATCCTCATCTCCCTCAAGTGTTATTTATTAAGATCCCCCCAAGCAAAAAGGAAAGCCCAACGTAAACGGTCTGAAAGCAGTGCCTCGCTAAAAGACGTCTTCCCGGTTTACCGTTCCGAACCTGGTGAGGGGGGCATCGAAGTCCTTTTCCGGACCAAGCACGAGAATCACCGATTTATGCGGATCAAGATATGTTGCCGCAACCCGCCTGACATCCTCGACCCCGACGGCTGCAATCCTGCCGGGATATTCCTCCAGAAAACTGCGGGGAAGACCTTTGTATTCGAGCATCATCTGTTGAAGGGCCACATCATCCGCGGTTTTGAACGTAAAAATGAAATTGTTGGCAATGGCCTTTGTGGCCCATTGCAATTCACCGGTACCGACCACTTTTTCCTGAAATTCTCTTACAAGATCCTTTATCAGACCCAGAACCTGAGCTGTGGATTCCGCCTTAGTGAAGACATAGGCCTCGAAGATCCCATAATCCTTTCTTGCCTGATAAAAGCTGCCCGAACTGTATGCAAGCCCGCGATTGGTTCGAATTTCCTGAAACATCCGGGATTGAAAGCCGCCGCTTCCCAGAATGAAATCCAGAACGGTAAAGGGATAAAAGTCAGGGGAGGATATCGGGGGACCTAAATGGCCGTAAATAATAACGGATTGCGGCGTCTCCTTGGGGAGAAGCGTCAGGGATGCCTCGGTTTTTCTTTGCGGCGGGGTAAGGGTCTTCATGTCGGCATTGATCTCCTGCCAGTCGCCTAAACAGCGATTCAGCAGGGACAAGGCTTCCTTTCCGGTGATGTCGCCGGAAACAGACAGCAGGATATTTCCCGGGGTGAAATGATCCCGGTGAAAGTTCAGGAGATCTGTTCGGGCAATCCTGCCAAGGGATTGAAAGGTTGAAAGCCTGCCCCGGGGGTCGCCCCTGTACAGGAGCTTGCGATAGGTGCGAAAGGCGAGATTTTGAGGATCGTCGGATACCCTTCTCAGTTCTTCAATGTTCAGGTTTCTGGCTGTTGCAAACTTTTCCTGTTCAAAAACGGGATTTCTCAGAATCGATGCAAAGATCTCAAGAGCCCTGTCCAAGTCCTTCCTTAGGACGGAAAAGGTCAGGAGGGTATATTCCAGGTAGACACCGCAGTCAATATCCGCGGCCATAAAGGCAAGCGTTTCATCGATTTCATCCCCGGAAAGAAGATGCGTGCCGCCCGTCAGCAGCACATCGCCCACGAGATCGGCAAGGCCTTCCTTCCCCGACGGATCGTGAGCGATTCCAGTCCTGATCAGGGCCGTCAGTTTTACGAGAGGCAGCTCATGATCCTCGGCGATGTAAAGGGGGATGCCGTTGGTCAGCGCCACTTTTTCCGCCCGGGGAATCTGAAACTTGAGAGGCGAATACTGCAGACGCTCCGGGGGAATCAGAATGTCGGGCTTGGTGGAAGAGGCCAGGGCGACGCCATGGCAGGTAAAGCTGATTGCGAATATCATGTTCAGGATCAGTAAGATTGTTTTCATAGCTGAAGGTTGTTCATTCCTTAGGGGTTTTTGAAAGCAAGGCGATGGTTTTGTTCTTCTGCGTAAAATACTTCCTGGCCACTCTCATCAGGTCGTCCGGGGTGATTTTGTCTATGATCTTCAGGTGCTCGACGATGTAGCGATAGTCTCCGGCAACCGTTTCGAAATAGGAGAGCATGCTGGCCAGCTCCGCATTGGAATCCAGACTGCGCACAAAGGAGGCTTTGAGGGAATTTTTAACACGCTCCAGTTCTCGGTCTGAAACCGGTTCCTTTTTCAACCGCTCCAGTTCGACCATCATGGCCTCCTCCAGCTCGGCGAGGGAATGGGGATGACGCGGCGTGGCGAACAACGTAAATAGATTCGGATAGCGGGTTCCCGGCATGCTGCTTGCCGAACGGACGCTTTCCGCGACGGCCTTTTCTTCCACGAGGATCTTGTGGAGCCGTGAGACCCTTCCATCGGTCAGCAGTGCCTGGATCACGTCGAAGACATAATCATCATAAGAAGGGAGGGTGGGTTTGTGAAATCCCATGACCAGTCTTGGATTGGCGTCAAATGAAACGGAGATTCTTCGTTCCCCGAGCTGTGGGGGCTCCTCCGTAATCCGTGAATCGGGTGTTTCCCCGGCGGGGATCGGCCCGAAATAGTTTGTAATCAGTCGTAGGACGTCCTGGTGGTAAATATTTCCGACGACGGCAATGACGGTGTTGCTGGGAGTATGGTATTGTTTCAGGAAGTCGTCCAGATCCTTGATGCTCAGATAGCTCATGTCGTAAGGCCAGCCCAGAATCGGCCGCCCATAGGGATGGGCGATAAAGGCAGCCGCGAGAAACTGTTCCATAAGCTTTCCGTCGGGGTCGGACTCGATGCTCTGCCGGCGCTCTTCCATGATGACCTTCCGCTCGGCGTAGAACTCACGAAACACCGGGGCCATCATCCGTTCCGATTCGATCCTGGCCCAGAGTTCCAGTTTATTGGCCGGTAAACTGACCTGGTAGGTGGTCACATCCTGGCTTGTCGAAGCATTCAGCGCTTCAGCGCCGTTTTCGGAGTAAAGCCGGTCTATCTCGTTGGAAAGGACAAGGGTCCGCTGCTCATTCTCCAGCCCGTCCAGTCTGGCCTGAATAGATTTCATCTTTGAAGGATCCGCCATTTCGCCCTTTCTGCTCTCCTGGTCCAGGGCGTCTCCGGTCCGGGCGATTTCATCGAGGATGCGCTTTTCGCGCCCGAAATTCTTCGTGCCTATGGTTCGGGTACCCTTGAAAAGCATGTGCTCCAGGAAATGGGCGGTTCCGGTTTTCCCGCTCTGCTCATCAGCGGCCCCAACCTTATGGCGGATGTACAAGGAGACGGTGGGGCTGAAATCCCTTTTCACCATCAAAAGCTTCAGGCCGTTTTCCAGGGTATATTTTTTAACCTGCTTTTCTAGGTCATAGGCGCAGGAAGAATCAGAAAGAAAAAGCAGAAGCGCCGGGCAAACCACGGCCGAAAAGAGGAAGCTGTGAAGAAGAGCTCGGGCGATTCTATTCATGACGGTTTGATCCCCTTTTATTGATGAAGGTGACGATGCGGAAAACGGAAAAAAGCATGCCGGTAAAGCTGATCAGGATAATCAGGTTCGACGAGAAAAAATATACAATAAACATGTGCGGATTTGTTAACGAATAGGCATGGATCAGATTGTCTATTCCCATGAGGAAAAAAAACAGAGAAACGCTGCCGACGCACACCGTTTTCAGCCAAAAGGTCAGCATGGGACGATGGTCTCCAAAATAGCCCGTGGACGCTCCCTTTTCCATTGGAGGTGCTTTTTCCCCGGGACTCCTTTCGTGTTGTTCATTGCCGCATATCATAAATCGTGTATACTATCCGGGATTCAGTTCAAGAGCAACAGGAAAAATGAAGGGAAACAGGAGCAATCGTTTCAGCGAGTGATCACGGGGCGGCAAGAGGCGGAGAACCCGTCTTCCCGCAGAACCTGATCATGGATTTAAGCCTTCGGTAGTCCTCATAGGTAAAGTATTCATGGCGGCAGGGAAGAAGGGTGTTGTTTTGAAAGAGGGGTTCGTTGACGAGATCGTAAGGCGAGGTGGAAACGGATCGGTTCCATAAACCGGTTCCGGGAATCGGCGAGAATTCAGCCAGTATGGGCTTCGCGCCGTAGGAAAGAACAAAACGGATGCTTTCCTCCACCTCCTGGGCCGTCTGCCCCGGCAGTCCGCAGAGGAGATACATTCCGATCTCTGAAGCCTTGTACCCGGCTTGTTTGAGGCAGGACACCGCCCTCTCCAGATGTTCGTTCGATACTTTTCCGCCGGTTCTAACCTGCTGACCGGCGTCGGACGTTTCGAAGCCGAAGCGGAGGGTGCGGAAACCCGAGCGAAGCATCAACCTGCCGATTTTTTCATCGATACTTCGCAGATGAAGGCCGTTCGGGCAATGGAACTGGCAGGACAGCCCCCTTCGGATCAGTTCATCCATCAGGGGAACGGCCATTTCCTCCGGTTCCATCAGAAAGGCGTCGTCATAAAAGGAAAAGTGTGCAATCCCGAATCGACGGTTCCAGAATGCGATTTCCTCGGCCACCCGTCCGGGGGAGCGCCGCCGGAAGCCGCTGTTCAGGATGTGGGAGGCGCAATACACGCAGCGGAACGGGCATCCCCGGGATGTCATGATGGGAAGCTGGCCTTTGTATGGCAGCAAATCGAAAGCGGGGTAGGGCAGCGTGTCCAGGTCGGCCGGATCCGGGAGGAATGTGATCTCCTGTTGAAGCAGTTCCTCAATGATGAATCGAAGATGCTGCTCCCCTTCTCCAGGAAGGATGTGATCGGCACCCGAAAGCAACGCATGCTCCGGACAGAGGGTGGCATAGTTGCCCCCGAGGAGAACGGGAACGCCGGGAAGAAGTTCCTTGACAATCCTGATGACATCGAACACCCCCGGATACCAGTAAGTCATCATGGAGGAGACCAGAATCAGATCGGGAGAGGCGCAGGAACGCAGCTCCTGCCTTAAAAGACGCGGGGAAATACCATAGCGGTGATAGTTGCGCGGTATGTCCTGCAGGGGTTCGGGTTTGGCGATAACCTCCCTGGGATACTGCCCCTGTCCGAAACCTTTTCTCTTCGGTTTCCTGATCCCGCTGTCGTCACTCAATCCTGGATGGATAGGATTCAGGCAGTCGATGAGTTGGACGGAAATGGAATTTTTCCGCAGGATGCCGGCCAGGTATAAGAGCCCCAGCGGCTTGCTCCAAAAGTCATAGGCGGCAAAATCATAGATCCAGGGGTTGATCAGCAGGACGTTTGCGTTTTTCATGACGTCGGTCCTGAAGGAAACGTTAAAAAAGATGATGGCTTGTGTCTCATGTTCTATTCCCGATGTCGGCGCCCTGTTCCGATACTCCAGAATGAACACCCCATGACAATCAGATCCCTTGAAGAAGATAAAGTGTGATTTAATCATAACCGACTGCCGGAGAACAAGATGAAAATGTTTTTTTGTTTCGAATCGCAGCCGATCGGGTACCGAGGAATTTCACGTTACGAAGGCGGTTCGAGAGATCCGGATCGATTAAACCGGCTGATCCCTTTACAGCACAAGACGGGTCGTTAAACAGGCGAATAATTTCTTGAACTTGCCACATAGAACTGCTATAGTCTGGGTCATGTAAATATACGTAATTACGGTTACTTATTAGAGGGAACGACCAAAATGCTGAAAGACAAGAAAATCATTCTGGGAATAACCGGGGGAATCGCAGCCTATAAGGCTGCCGAGCTGACCAGGCAGCTGGTGAAGGGGGGAGCGGAAGTCAAGGTTGTCATGACCCGCCATGCCCGGGAATTCATCACTCCGCTGACGATGCAGACCCTCTCGGGAGGCCCCGTTTTTATTGATATGTATGATACCATTAAAGAATTTGAGATTGCGCACATCGCCCTCGCCGATTATGCGGATCTTTTTGTCATCGTTCCCGCAACGGCCAATGTGATCGGGAAGATCGCCTCGGGAATTGCTGATGACCTCCTGACAACAACGGTCTTGGCGACAAGGGCGCCGGTTTTGATCTGTCCGGCCATGAATGTCAACATGTATGAGAACGCCATCGTCCAGGAACAGGTCCGGAAACTGTCCGGGCATGGATATCATGTTCTGGAGCCCGCGGCAGGCGAATTGGCCTGCGGCACATCGGGAAAGGGCAGACTTCCGGAAATTCCGCAAATTCTGGAGGAAATCGAATCCCTGCTGACGGTCAAGGATCTAGTCGATGAGCATGTCCTGGTCACGGCAGGGCCGACCCGGGAACCGTTTGACCCCGTCCGCTTCATTACGAACTATTCTTCCGGAAAAATGGGCTACGCAGTCGCCACAATGGCCCGTAGGCGGGGGGCAACTGTGACCCTCGTCAGCGGCCCGGTGCAGCTGCCCATCCCTGCCGGGGTTTTCCATGTCTCCGTCTCGTCGGCAAGGGAAATGCGGGATGCCGTAATGGCTGCCCTTCCAGAAGCTACGGTGGTGATCAAGGCAGCAGCGGTGGCCGATTACAGGCCGGCGGTCAGGCAGGAGCAGAAAATCAAGAAGAAGGATGATGACTTGACCCTGAAGCTGGAACGAAATCCCGATATCATTCATGAAATCGGAGAAAAGAAGGAGGACCGGATCCTGGTCGGATTTGCCATGGAGTCCGAACATCTTGTTGAACACGCCATTGGCAAGATGGTGGCCAAGAATATGGACTTCATTGTGGCCAATGATGTCACGAAAGAGGGAGCCGGTTTTCAGGGAGATACCAATCTCATCACGATTCTGGACAGGGATGGGGAGATGCAGGAGCTGCCGCTGATGGATAAGATGGAGGCGGCTGGAGTCATCCTGGACAAAGTCCGGGAGACTCGTGAACGCCTCCGCAGTCAACCCGACCAGAAGACGGAGTCCTTGTTGTCTCTATGGAAGACCGCCGGTGGGAAAAGCAGACTTCAATAGGATGATCTCGAATATGGAAGCAGATCGTTTAAGAGAGGAGCTATTGACGCTCGTTCGTTCACTCAAGAGCCAGCTTGAGATCGAGCGGGATCTGCATCACCCCCTGTCGTGGCTGGCCGTGGGGGCGGAGAAAACAGAATCTTCCGGGACAGAGCATCCTGTTTTCGAAGAAGAACCTTCTGCTGTGCCGGGTGCATTGATGATCGGGGAAGGATCAGGTCAAAACGGTGGATCTCTCGATGAGATTTTCCGGAAGGTGGAACACTGCTCACTCTGTTCTTTGGGAAAAACAAGAAGGAACTTCGTCTTTGGTGAGGGCAGCCCATGCGCGGAGCTGGTCTTCGTGGGGGAGGCGCCGGGAGCTGAAGAGGACCTGCAGGGGCGGCCCTTTGTCGGTCGCGCAGGAAAGCTTCTGACCCGGATTATCGATGCCATGGGGCTGAAGCGGGAGGAGGTCTACATATGCAACATCCTGAAATGCCGTCCTCCGGGAAACCGGAACCCCCTGCCGGAGGAAATCGCGGCCTGTGAGCCCCATCTGGTGCAGCAGCTGGAGGCTATCCGCCCCCGGGTTATCTGTGCCCTGGGAACCTTCGCGGCCCAGACACTGCTGAAAAAAAAAGGCACGCCCATTACCGTGCTGCGCGGTCGCTTCCATGATTATCACGGAATCCCCCTGATGCCGACCTACCATCCCGCCTATCTTCTGCGGAATCCAGCGGCCAAAAAGCAGGCGTGGGAAGATGTGCAAAAGATCATGAAAGTCCTCGGGGAGGAGAAATCAGGTGAAATATAAAACACGGTATTTTTTGATCCTGTGGCTGATCCTGGGATGGACGGGACTTATGTCTGCCGCTGAAAGGCGGCCTGTCTATGACGTAATTCGCATCGATTCCGCCATTACGCCTCCCGTTGCCGATTACATTCTGCAGAGCATCGACGGGGCGGCAAAATCCGGATCCAATGGACTGGTTGTTCTTCTGGATACTCCGGGCGGACTAGACCTCGCGATGCGGGACATTGTAAAAGGCCTTCTGGGGGCCCCGATCCCTGTCATTGTGTATGTTTCCCCCTCGGGAGCCAGGGCCGCATCAGCGGGGATGATCATCATGATGGCGGCCCATGTGTCGGCTATGGCCCCTGGTACCAACATCGGTGCGGCGCATCCTGTCGGGATCGGCATCGGGGGGGGAACCGACAAGGTCATGATGGAAAAGGTGGAAAATGACGCCGTTGCCTATGCGATCAGCATTGCCAGGCAGAAGGGGAGAAATGAGGAATGGGTTGAAAGGGCGGTGCGCAAGAGCGAATCGATTCCAGCCGATCAGGCTCTCCAGGCGCGGGTCATTGATCTGGTTGCCAAGGATCTGACCGAGCTGCTCGAGCAGCTTTCCGGACGTGAAGTCCGGGTGGGCGGGAATGTGCGGGTTCTGGAAACAAAAGGGGCCATGATCCGGGAAATTTCGATGAACCTTCGACAAAAGGTCCTGACGACCCTCAGTGATCCCAATATCGCCTATATCCTGTTCCTTCTCGGGGCAGCCGGCCTTTACTTTGAACTAGCCCAGCCAGGGGCGATTCTTCCCGGCGTGATCGGCGGCATCTCTCTGATCATGTCTTTTTTCGCCATGCAGACCCTTCCCGTGAATTATGCAGGCATTGCCCTGATTCTTTTTGCCCTCATTCTCTTTATCGCAGAAATCAAGATCATCAGCCACGGCCTCCTGTCGGTGGGGGGCGTCATTTCACTCCTGCTGGGTTCGCTTCTGCTGTTTGACTCTCCTGAACCGGCACTCCGGGTATCCTTTAAGGTCATGATCCCCACTCTGGGGATCGTTTCCGCTTTTTTTGTCTTTATTGTCAGTCTGGTCGTCAAGGCACAGATGGGGAAAAAGCATACCGGTCTCGATGAATTGATCGGTGCGGAGGGAATTGCTGTGACGGACATTTACCATACAGGAAAGACCTTTATAAGGGGGGAATACTGGGATGCATGGAGTGAACACCCCGTGGCGAAAGGAAAACAAGTCAGGGTTGAGCGCATTGCAGGGATGAAGATGCAGGTCATGGAAATATAACCATATCAAAGGGGAGGATGGATTATGTACGTGCCAATAGTTCTTGTCGTTCTGGTGGTGATGTTTCTGGCATCCGCCATTCGTGTTCTCAATGAATATGAACGGGGGGTAATATTCCGGCTTGGGAGGATTCTCGACGTTAAGGGGCCGGGACTTATTATCCTGATTCCCGTTATCGACCGGATGATCAAGGTTGACATGCGCACCATTACCATGGATGTACCGTCGCAGGACGTCATCACGCGCGATAACGTATCCGTAAAGGTGAATGCCGTCGTTTATTTCCGGGTGCTGGATGCCAACTCTGCAGTGCTTCAGGTGGAGAATTATCTTTATGCCACATCGCAACTTGCACAGACCACGCTTCGGAGTGTCTGCGGACAGGTTGAACTGGATGAACTGCTCTCTGAAAGGGAAAAGATCAATCTTCAACTGCAGGAATTTCTGGATCGCAGCACAGATCCCTGGGGAATCAAAGTGTCTCTGGTGGAAGTAAAGCATATCGATCTGCCGGAAGAGATGAAACGGGCCATGGCCAAACAGGCTGAAGCGGAACGGGAGAGACGGGCAAAGGTCATTTCCGCGGAAGGAGAATTTCAGGCGGCACAGAAGCTCATTGAGGCAGCGGCTCTGATGAGAACCCAGCCGATCTCCGTTCAGCTGCGTTATCTTCAGACCCTGAATCAGATTGCCGCGGAGAACAACTCAACGACGGTTTTCCCGGTTCCCATTGAACTGTTCAGTCATTTTTTAAAAGACAAGGAATAGAAAGGAAGAGTGTGAACGATTCCTTAAGAATGGACGGAAACCAGATCCTGATCTTGTGTGATTTTGATGGAACAGCATGCAGCAATGACATGGGAAAGGCCATCATGAACCGCTTTGCCGCGGGATGGCGGGATATTGACAGGTCTTATTACGCCAATGTCATCGGTTCACGGCTTGCCTATCTGCAGATTCAGCCCCTGTTCAAGGGAACGAAAAGGGAAATGGTCGATTACGCCCTGGAGGAGGAGAAGCTGGACCCCTATTTTCTGTCCTTTTATGCTGCCTGCAGAGGAAGTGGCATCGATCTGAAGATCCTCTCGGACGGTCTGGACTTTTATATTTCCTCCATTCTTCAAAAGCACGGATTGCAGGAGATAGAATTTTACTCGAACAGGGTTGTCTTCCGGGACGATGCCACCGTGTCCATCGAGTTTCCGTCACCACGAAACGGCTGCGATCTGTGCGGAACTTGCAAGAGTACGATACTCGAAGCCCATCGGGAGGCCTACGATTGGATCATTTACGTGGGCGACGGCTATTCCGATGTGTGCCCGTCCCAGAAGGCCGACCTGGTCTTTGCAAAACCAATCCTCTCGGAGAAATGCAGGAAGAGGGGGAAGGCCTGCATCGCCTATGAGAATTTCCGGGATGTGGGTGTGATCCTTGAAGGAATGCTGGCGGATCAGGAAGGCGCTGCGGGAAGTTCGCCAAGACGCCGTCGGTGACACAGGAGGTGCGTCCCGACATGCCCCTTTCGATGTTCATGACCTTACGTCGATAAAGGTCGAACATTGGGGAACCGCAGTGATAAACGAAAAGGCCTTCGTCAAGTATCCGCACCGCGCAGAGATTCGGGACATGAACGTCCTGCTGGTCGATGACGTGACGGACACCGGCGACACCCTCAAGGTTTCACTCCAGCACCTGGAAGCTCTGCAACCGCGGGAAATACGGACCGTTGTCCTGATACACAAGAACTGCTCTACTATGATTCCCGATTACTCTCTCAGAAAAATCATAAAGTGGCGATGGGTCATTTTCCCCTGGCATACCCGGGAAGGTCTGACGGAGTTTATAAAAAAGCTCAAAGCCGGTGGCATGTGCGATGAGGAGAATCTGAGGCGCAGTATGGAGGAAAAATATCGTATCAATCTGTCGATCCAGACGCTCCGGGAAATTAGTTCAATGATTGGATGACCACTTCAGCGGCGTTGAAACGTATATGCCGAAGGGGCCGTCCGGTGAGGGATGGAATGACGACAGAATTCTTCGAAGAAGAATCAATCCGCAGCGTTTAGATGGAGGAGGAACCCGCAGGTGGCTGGAAAAGAAATGAATTGCATCTATGGCATCTGTAATCTGATCGATACGCCGGGCATTTTCATGGAGGAGATTCTCCAGGAAACGGTTCAACTCCTGCCTTCCGCCTTCCGGTATCCTTCCATGGCCTGTGCGCGAATTCTCATGCAGGGCTATCCTTTCGAGACGGCGGATTATCAGCAGAGCAAATGGCGCCTGGCAAGTGACATCAAGGTAAAGGACAACGTATCGGGGATCATTGAGGTGAATTACCGGCAGGAGCCCCCGGAAGACGGCGATGATCCTTTTCTGCCGGAAGAAGTCAAGATGCTCGATATCGCAGCCAATTACCTGGGGCTGGTCATCGAGCGGAAACGGGCGGAGGAAGAGATAGCGCATCTGGCGACCCATGATGCCTTGACGGATCTTCCGACCCTCCTGCTGGCCAGGGACCGCCTTGGAATGGCCATCAGCCTGGCTCGCCGGAATAAAACAGCCGTTGCGGTGATGTTTTTAGATCTTGACGGATTCAAGGCCATCAACGAAAGCCTCGGTCATGAAGCGGGAGATTACATCCTGATCAGAACGGGGCAGAGGCTCCTCGCCTGTGTTCGCGAAAGCGATACGGTGGCCCGCGTCGGGGGGGACGAGTTTCTCATCATTGCTTCGGGGATTCATGCCCCCGGGAATGCGGAGAAGATCGTTGAGCGAGTCAATGCCCTCATCTCCCAGCCGATCCTTTTCAAGAGGAACAAGACCATCGCCGGAGGCGCCAGTATCGGGATCTCCCTGTATCCGGATGACGGCGCTGAAATGGAGGCGCTGATCAAGCAGGCTGAAGAGGCCATGTATACCGCCAAGAAGAGCGGCAGGAAACCGTTTCGTATTGCCGATTCTTCGGCGTCCGCATGAAGGAACTCCGCCTTTCAGGATAGGGGTATCGTTTAAAGCAGTGCAAGGGCATCAGCCAGGGCCATGCCTGTCCGAGTCGGCTGCAGCCGGCCATTGGCGATTCGAAGATGACCCGCCGAAAGAAGCGGCTTCAAAAAATCTTTTTTACTCGCCCAAAGATCAACACCGAACCTCTCGGAAAAGGCTCCGAGGTCGATGCCCGCCCTGGTTCGAAAGCCCAGAAAAAGCGTCTCCATCTGCAGCTCCTCGTTCGTCAGCACCTCGCAGCTCTCAACGGGACGCTCGCCTCTCTCCAGTCGCTGGAAGTAGCATTCCAGGGAGCGGACATTTTCCCAACGTTTTCCTCCGTCAAAGGAATGGGCCGCCGGGCCCAGCCCGAGATAGGGGATGTGCCGCCAGTATTTTGAATTATGCCGGGAAACGAAGGACTTCCCGAGGGCGAAATTGGAAACCTCATAGTGAGTGTATCCCGACGACTCGAGAAATTCAGAGGTGTCCATGAAAAATCCAAAGAGTTCATCGTCATCGGGAATTTTGAACAGGCCCTGAGCGCAGCTTTTGCCGAGGGGCGTGTCCGACTCCAGAGTGAGCTGGTAACAGGAAAGGTGGGGAATGTTCAGCGATGCCGCATACTCCAAAGCCTTCTTCCATGCCTGCCGCGTCTGCCCCGGAATTCCATAGATCAGGTCAATGCCTATATGATCGAACCCGGCCTGCCGGGCAGCCATGATGGACTGAATCGCCTGGCTGCCGTCGTGTCTTCGTCCGAGGAAGGAGAGAAGGGTATCGTCGAAGGACTGCACCCCGATGTTCAGCCGGTTGATTCCCAGGGCACGCATATGCTCGAGTACAGGTAAACCCACATCCGCTGGATTGACTTCCATGGTCACTTCGGCGTCTTCGAAGATGTCATAGGTCTTCCGAAGATGGGAAATGAGTTCGGACAGTTGGAAGGGGGAAAGAAGGGAGGGGGTTCCACCGCCGATATAAAGGGTGTCGAAGGAGTCGAACACCCCCCGCTGGAGGAGGGCCTCTTTAAACAGCGCCTGCAGGAAGCGCGGAATCTCGGGGATCTTCGTGACGGAAAAGAAGTTGCAGTAACGGCACTTGACTGCGCAGAAGGGGATGTGCAGATAAAGGCCGGGGAGCTGAACCTCTGCGCATCCGCGATAGGCATTTCCCTCCTTGATTTTCCCGGCCTGCCCCGGCGGCGATGTCAGGACCCGTTTCTGCATGGTGCTTCTCACTTCCTGATGGGCTCTCAGTCGGCGTCCGACTTCAATACGGACAGAAAGGCGCTCTGGGGAATGCTGACCTGTCCGATCATCTTCATGCGCTTCTTGCCTTTTTTCTGCTTTTCCAGAAGCTTGCGCTTCCGGGATATGTCTCCCCCGTAACATTTGGCGATGACGTCCTTGCGAAAAGCTGAGATGGTGGTCCGGGAAATGATTTCACCCCCGATGGCCCCCTGGATGGCGATCTTGAACATCTGGCGCGGTATCTCCTCCTTGAGCCGTTCGCAGGCCTGCAGACCGCGGGCGCGGGCCCGGTCCCGGTGGACAATCTGCGACAGGGCATCCACCCGTTCCCCGTTGACCAGGATATCCAGCAGGGCCAGCTGGCCTTCCCGGTAGTCGATCACTTCATAGTCGAAGGAGCCGTATCCCTGGGTAACGGACTTGAAGCGGTCATAAAAATCGTAGATCACCTCGGCCAGAGGCAGTTCATAAATCAGTTCGACCCGGCCGGGGCTTGGATAGTTCAGCGTCGAGTTCGCCCCCCGTTTTTCCATGCATAATTTCATCACCGCACCGAGGTACCGTTCCGGCAGCATCAGGTTGGCGCGGATGTAGGGTTCCTCGGACAGCTCGATGGAAGAGCTTCCAGGATAGTGGGCCGGATTGTCTACATAGACGACGGACCCGTCCTTCAGGGTAAATCGATAGCGGACACTGGGTACGGAAAGGATGATCGACTGGTCGTATTCCCGTTCCAGCCTTTCCTGGACCACTTCGAGATGAAGAAGGCCGAGGAACCCGCAGCGGAAGCCCTGCCCAAGGGCGGCGGAAGAATCCTTCGTGTAGATGAATGAGGCGTCGTTCAACTGGTATTTTTCCAGGGCGGTCTTGAGATCTTCATAATCGTCTGAGGCAATGGGATAGATGGAGGCGAAAACCACCGGCTTGACCTCGCGGAAACCCGGAAGCGGCCGGGAGCAGGGATTTTCATCCAGGGTAATCGTGTCCCCTGTCCGCACATCGGAGACGGTCTTGACCCCGGCAATGATGTATCCCACTTCACCGGCGCACAGGGCCTGGCGTTTTTCTCTCTGCAGCAGGAAATGACCCGCTTCCTCAACCCGATAGGTGGCCGAGTTGGACATGAAGCGGATGGTGTCACCGCTTTTCACCGTGCCGTCCATGATCCGGCAGTGGATGATCGTCCCGCGGAAGGCATCGTAATGGGCATCGAAGATCAAAGCCGCCAGGGGGTTTTCAGGATTTCCTTTGGGCGGTGGAATGCGCTGAACGATGGCTTCCAGGATTTCCTCAATGCCGATTCCCGCCTTGGCGGAACATTTCAGATGCCCTTCCGAATCCAGCCCGAGTTCATCGTCAATCTGCTCGATCACGCGCTCCACATCAGCCGAAGGCAGATCGATCTTGTTGATCACCGGGATGATTTCCAGATCGTGTTCCATGGCAAGATAGAGATTGGCCACCGTCTGGGCCTGAACCCCCTGGGCAGCGTCAATAAGCAGCAGAACGCCTTCGCAGGAAGCCAGGGCACGGGAAACCTCGTAGGAAAAATCCACATGGCCCGGCGTATCAATGAGGTTCAGGCTGTAAGTTTTGCCGTCCCTTGCCTTATAGGGAAGGGTAATGGCCTGGCTCTTGATCGTGATGCCGCGCTCCCGTTCTATGTCCATATTGTCGAGCATCTGGTCCTTGAAGGTCCGTTCGTCGGAGATGCCGGTAAACTGGATCAAACGGTCGGCCAGCGTGGACTTTCCGTGATCGATGTGGGCTATGATGCTGAAATTGCGTATATAATCCATCTCTAATTCTGATTTGTCCTTGAAGGTTGATTTACGTAAAACGCTTAACAATCCCGTTCGACATGCCTTTGCGGCGTCTTCAGATAAAAAAGCCTTCCGGAATATCTGGAAGGCTTTTTTTTAGCAAAAAAAAGAGAAGATGAACATCAGGAAAGTTTACTGAGCAGATCCTCGGATACTTCCTTCACCCCAGGTAGACCGTCAACTTCGAAGACCTTGACCCTCTCCTTGAAGAAATTCACCGCAGCCAGGGTGCCCGTTTTGGGGTCATAATAAATGTCATGACGTTTGCCGATGGCTTCCTCGTCCTGATCGTCGGCGCGGGTCGTCAACTGTTCGCTTCCGCAGACCCGGCAGACCATTTTGCCGTCTTTTTCAACCGGCTTGATGGCGTCGATGAAGATGTTGTTGGGATGGTTGTTGTCAACGGCGCAGAGCCTTCGTCCCATGATCCTGTTCTTCGATGTCTGCCGGTCGAGGACGATTTCAATGACATAATCCAGATTGATCCCTTCCTTCTGCATTGCATCCCACATGGCTTCGGCCTGGGCCAGGTTGCGGGGGAAACCGTCAAGCAGCCAGCCTCTCTTGCAGTCGTCCTGTTTGATCCGGTTAAGGATCATGGGAATGGTGATGCTGTCCGGAACCAGGTCCCCGCGGTCGATATAGGCCTTGGCCTCTTTTCCCAAGTCCGTTCCCTTGGAGATGTTTTCCCTGAAAATTACCCCCGTTTCAATATGGGGAACATTAAATTTCTTCTGTACGATCGCGCCCTGCGTTCCTTTACCACTCCCATTGGGTCCAAAAATGAGAATATTCATGCCCCTGAAGCTCCTTTCATGTGAAAATGCAATTTGTCAGAAAACTGCCTCCTTATAATGGATTAAATTTCTTTTGGCAACGATAAAATCATGATCCGCCTCAAGGCGCTGCGTCATGACGTAGGGGGAAGTCCAGTTCTTTCCCGGACAGGAATCTTAAGAGGAGAGGATGAAAATATGGGGGCGGGTTGGCGGAAAGGACTCCGGCTTGCCGATTTTCCGGCATCGCGGTCAGTCTTCATTTCCCAGCGACACACTGATCAGTTTGTACCCCTTATCCGTCCTTAAAAAATCAAAGTGGTCCTGCCGGAAATTCCGTTCCGTCTTGCGATTGATGACGACACTCATCACCGGATACTGCCACGGCTTCGGCTCCCCACAGTTGTTGAAGTACCCGGCAAATTCAGCCCCTTCATAAATGAAGGGATTCAGTCCGTCCATTGAAATGAAATAATCGGCCTTTTCACTAAGAATCTCCGACAGTCGGCCCCTGATAAGCTCGAAGTTCCTTTCGACAAATTGAGGGCTCCTTTCAGATGTCCAGCCATCCGGTTCTTTCCAAAAATAAATGGCTCCGTGCGAACAATCCAGGAGCACCTTTCTGGAAAGTCCATTTCGTAACAAATTATTAAGCCATGAAGAAAATTCCTTTTTGTAGTCAAGAAAAGAGTAATATCGGCCGTCCACACCAAGGAAGGTTTTTCGATTGGGGGCTTCGAGAGGATGATCTGTGATTCTCAATGAGAAAAAGTCCAGGTGTGGATCAAGGTTGAAGGGATCGATCAGAATCTGATGATGCGTATTGACAAGAATTTCTTTTCCTCCAGCCCAACTGTAGTGGCCACACCCACAGATGTCGTCACCATCCCAGTATTTCTTCTCTGCGCCTTTCAAGGCCGCGACCAGTCCATTTCGGACATTGGAAAGATCGTCATATTCCGAGGGGATCGCCACATTGCCCTGGCTGTCATACAGACCTGCCTTGCCCGTCGTGTGATCCCGGAACCGGATAAAGCCTTCACTCTCACAATCCGGTCCGTTGTCGATCATATAGACATTGCCCCGTCCGACGACTTTTCCGGATATCGTCAGATAGGAGGTCTCGAACCCGCCGTTTTTCTCCTCCATGACGGCGATGATCTTTTCGAATGTTCGGGCCGTCGAAAAGTGGGCATATCGTGGGGCGACTCTTATGCGACCTTCAGAATCTTTAAATCCCATCAGTGTTGAATCCTCATTCCAAAATGGCGTCCAGGGACGATGCTCCTGGAGGGGTGGTGAACATCCCGAAAGGAAGAAAAGGATGATGAGAAGGATTTTCTGCATGGGCTCGAAATTTCTAGAGATCACGGCCCGGGCGGGCTGTTGGACACGATTGGATGAAGGCGGGCGCTCCGATGGCAGACCGCCCGGGGATGAAAAGGTCCGGTTCATGATCCCCCGTTGAAAGAGGACCCGGGGAAAGCTGCGGCAGCCTGCCGCATCCGTCAGTTCGATCACGTCGAGC
>JAVETB010000060.1:0-15982 GCA_034006265.1 Syntrophus sp. (in: bacteria)
GGCTTTTTGGAGTCAACCATGCCGTCATTGCCGGGATTGCTCTTTCCGAATGGGGGTTTTCCGATCTCATGGTGAACGCCGTGGTCAATCACCATGTGCTTTCCTATCGAGACCGTGCATCCCTGACTGTGGCGCGGGATCAATTCCCCTATCTCTTTGTACTGTTCATGGCGGATCAATTAGCAAAGGGGATTGCCGGCGATGAACATCTCAAGGCTGATGTTCTCCATCCCAGCTATCACCAGATCATAGAACGAAGCCGATTGCAGGCGCTTTTACAGGAGGGTGCCTTCCTGTCCCAGATAAGGGAGGCGGACGCCCTCTCCCTCCGTCCACCGGCTGGTATGATCCACGCTCAGACCGTCTCTTCCGGAAAAACCATTTTCACACAGAACGGAGGTGCTTCAGCCGCCGGCGATATCGGGGCGTGCGGAAACGACGGAGATGCCACGGTGATCATGGATTCCGCAAAGGCAAAACTCACCATCGGACGCTACGAAATCCTTGCAGTTATCGGACAGGGCGCCATGGGAACGGTTTATCTGGGGAGGGATCCCCTGATTCAGAGGACCGTGGCAATCAAGACGCTGCGTTACACCGACGGGGACGACATCGCCCTGTCCAGGCTCCGTTTCTTCCGGGAAGCGGAGGCGGCCGGCAACCTCTCCCATCCGAACATCGTAACGATATACGACGTGGGTGAAGGCAGGGGAATGGCCTACATCGCCATGGAGTACCTGGAGGGCTGCGATCTGAGCAAGTACTGCGCGAAAGAAAACCTGCTCTCTCAAGCGGAGGCGGCCAGAATTTCCAGGGATGTGGCCCTTGCCCTGGATTATGCCCATGAACGGGGTGTGGTTCACCGGGACATCAAGCCGGCCAACATCCGGATATCCTCGGCAGGCCATGTGACCGTGACGGATTTCGGGATCGCCCGGGTGGCTGATCTGTCAGGCACCCGGGCCGGCACGATCGTGGGTACGCCCAATTACATGTCCCCGGAACAGGTCAACGGAGAGACGGTGGACGGGAGAGCCGATCTCTACTCCCTGGGGGTGGTCCTCTATGAGCTTCTGACTGGAAGCAAACCTTTCCATGGGGACGTTCTTGCCGCCGTCATGAACAACATCGTCAACCGTTCCCCGGCCCCTGTCCTGGAAAGAAATCCCATCGTTACAACAGAATTGGCAGCCATTGTAGAAAAAGCGATGAGCAAAAAGCGGGAAGAGCGGTATCAGTCCGGGCGGGAAATGGCGGACAATCTGGAGGGCTTGACGAGCTTCTGAAGAGCTGGAACCAGTCGCATCGTTTCCGGGTTTACTTCGCCGCGGGATTGTCCGTTGCTCCAGGAACAAGCTTCAGGCAGAGGGCGGCATAGATCCGGGCCGCTGCCAGTACTTCCCGGAAGGGCACTTGCTCGTCCGACGTATGTGCGGTTTCCAGGGAGCCAGGTCCGAGCAGAATGGGCTTGGACCCCGCCGCATAGAAGAGGTTGCCGTCGGAATGTGAACGGAAGGCTTCCTGGCGGAAGGGAATGTTCAGATCCGCATAAATCTCTTTTAAAAGGGAGGCCATGGAATTATCGGCTCCGAGATCGTATCCCCCATAGGAGACATCAAAGCTTATCTCCACGGCCAGGTCGGGGATGTAGCGATGCGCTCCCTCAATGCCCCTGCGGATGGCCTCTTGAATCATCATGGGCTCCCTGTCCGGGGGAAGGTGCAGGTCGATCCAGGCTTCACAACGGTCAGGAACGACAAAGCCCGCCGGGGAAGAATTCATTTCCCGGATCGAATAGACGACGTCCGACTGGTCACGGTCGAACAGGGTGTTTTTACCCAGATGCAGCAGAAGCCGCAGCATCGATTCCACGGCATTGTGGCCCAGCTCCGGCAGGGATGAATGGCTTCGCCGGCCCCGGGTGATGAAATTCGCCTCCAGGTAGCCGTAATGGGAAAAACAGGCCGACAGTCCCGTGGGTTCACCGATGACGGCCCAGTGAGGGCGGCAGCTGTCCAGAAAGGCGGCGCTGCCGTCGCCGTTTTCTTCTTCTCCGACCACAAGCAGCAGGCCCACCGGCGGCCGTTCGTCGACCTGCAGGGTCTCCGCAAGGGACAGCCAGGCCTCCACCATGGCTGCGCATCCCCCTTTCATGTCGGCACTGCCCAGTCCGTACAGAACGCCTTTTTCCTCACGCGTTCCCAACGCCTCGAGATCCCAGGAGGCGACGGTATCCACATGGCCGACCAGGTAGAGAAGCGGCTCGCCCGGCCCCATGGAGGCGCTGAGGTTGTAACGGTCTTCCTCCACCTCCTGATGGTTCACGGCAATGCCGGCCCCCCTCAGGAGCTTTTCCAGGTAGGCCATGATGTCCGCTTCCTTGCCGGATGGGGAGTAGATGTCGAGAAGGTCCAGAAGCATTTCATGCAGCCTCTCCGGCTGAATGGCTTTTTCCAGCAGCTTCAGGTCACGGGTCATGATTGTGCCTTTTTCCTGACCGATTTTTTCTTGGCTCTGCGGGACAGGTTGAGGGAGAGAAAGAGGTGTTCCTGGCGATCCTTGAACCCCATCTTATCGAAGAATGATAGAGCCGGCTGATTGTCGGCCGAGGTGTCGATGATGAGCATCCTGACCCCCTGTTCTCTCATCCGCCGTTTAACCTCGGAAAATAGCCGGCTGCCGACCTGCCTCTTCTGGGCTTCCTCCCGTACTCCCAGCCAGACGAGGTAACCGTATTTCCACGGGGAGTTGTGCTTTTCCACGGTCGTGCCCAGGGCGAAGCCAAGAATCGTGTTTCCCGTATCCGCCACGAGGCAGAGTTCGCTGTCGGAATTGAAGAGGGTGGTGATTTCATACTCGTCCCAGGTGCGGTAGAGGTTTTGAGAGTACTCGGCGGTAAAAATCTCCTCGCCGATGTGGAAGACCTCGGCAAGATCGTCGATCATCAATTCCCGAATGCGCAACTTTTCTTCTTCGATCGGCGGATCCTGTTCCATACTGTGCCCTCGCTTTGTTAACGGTCCAACCGGATATTCTCGAGGCGTGAAATCAGGCCATGATGTCGATATGGATGCCGACGGGAAACCCCTGAACGCCTTCCGGACGGTATGCCCGGATCATGTTCTGCAGTGACGAAGAAAGAATCCGGGGGCCGGCCGTATTCGAATATCGGGGGGAAGCGCTCTCCGCGCGTCCGATGTCGTGAAGATCCCTGCCCAGCTGCAAAACGGCCTTTTGCGCTTCAGCAATATTGCTTTCCCCGAGGGCGCGTCCGATGGCATCATAACCCCCGGTCAGTTTCAGGCTGACCCTGTCAAAAACGGCCGGCGCTGTTAGAGAGAGATTTTTATAGGCCAGCCTGGCTTTTTCCAGATGACCGTCATGGATGGATTGCACGAGTTCATGCAATCCACTCCGCACCTGGCCGAAGCCGGAAGAGGTATTCTTTGCCTGATGCGCATCGATGTTGAAGGTGATAAGGGACAGTGGCACGGCACGAATTTTCCTTTAAAATCGTTTCATGTAAGAATGGAGAACGCCATCCGTCCGTGATTTCAGATCCATGGCTGTCAAGCGGTCTCAACTACAGGATGTTTATATCATTTTTAGAAAAGAAAGATAAGGTAAAATTTTCATATTCCTGAATTTTTTTAGCCACTTGTCCTGTTTTAATTGGCAGCCGGTGCGGTACGGCACAACATGACTTGTTTTCAAAGGCCTTCAAGAGTGTGCAACAGGAAATTCCGTCCGCTTATGCGGTGCAGGCCCCGGCCTTCCTGGTGGAAAACCTCCCTGCTGAATGGCATCCGTCCGGATCGGCGAATTGTTCCCCTTGATCATGGCCATTCCTTGCGGCCTTGTTGGTTCGCAGGGCCATTGACCGTGAACTGTCCGACGTGCTCAGGATGGGGATGATTTTCGGAGGCCGTCATGAAAGAAGCCCTTTTCTCCTTGGTCAAGGCTTCATGAGGAGGAGGCTCAACGCCATGACCATCATGCCTGCGACGAGGCCATACAGGCTGTCATGCCCTTTCCCGTAAGCCCTGCTTGTCGGGAGCAGCTCATCGAGGCTGATGTACACCATGATGCCGGCCACGACTCCAAAGGAGATTCCGAGAACCTGGGATGGAATCACCCCGGAACTGTCTGCCAGAAAGAACCGCATTGCGACATATGCGGTGAGTGCGCCGAGCGGTTCGGCTAATCCGCTGAGAACCGAATACAGGAAGGCTCTCCTGCGGTCACCGGTGGCATAGAAGATCGGTACGGACACGCTGATCCCCTCCGGTATGTTGTGCAGCGCAATCGCTGCCGCAATGGCCACTCCCAGCCCCGGGTTCTGAAGGGCGGCCATGAAGGTGGCCAGCCCCTCGGGAAAATTGTGTATCCCGATCACCAGCGCTAAAAACAGCCCCGTCCGCATGAGCTTTCGAGAATGGGCGCTGTCATTCTGGACCTCCTTTCCCGACGGGTTCACTTTTATGGAGGACTCATAGTCCGCAATCGGAGCCGAAGCGTCATGGAGCGGCATGAGCTCCGCTTCAGAGTGGGTCTCATGGGGGTTTTCGGCGGATGGGATGAGGTTGTCCACCAGGCCGATCAGCAGCATCCCTCCGAAAAAGGAGGCGGCATTGATCCAGGGGCCCCAGTCGTCCCCATAATAGTTGGTGAGGGATTCCAATCCCTTGAAGAAGATCTCTACAAACGACAGGTAAAGCATCACTCCGGCAGAGAAACCGGTTGACACGGACAGGAACCTGTAGTCCGCCCTCCGGGCCTTGAAAGCGATGATGCTGCCGATCGCCGTAGCCATGCCTGCAAAAAGGGTCAGCCCGAAGGCAAGCCATAAATTGTCCATGGTATCCGAATATACAGGAGTCTCACCTTCCAACGATCAACCAATTGTCGGTCTCTGAAAAGCGGAGTCATGTTTTGATGCTCCTATGAACATCCCATCTTCTTTCTTCTAAACCATCCCTGTGTGAAACTCAAAGGGTATTCCTCACGCAGGGACATCGCATCCTCCCACCCGGGACGGAACGGCATGGGGTTGGCAGGGGGTTTCGTAATGACTTTACTTTGTTCCGGTAAGAAGCTATGAACATCGGGAATAGAATGCACATCAAGAAATATAAGGAAGAAAGACCATGTCAACGATCCGAAAGCACACCATGGGAATGATCCTGGCGGTTATATCCTGTCTGATGATCACATCGGGTGCATGGGCCGCTGCTAAGGGGGAGGGTGACCAGGCCGGCAAGGAGATGCAACAGCAGGCGGAAGAATCCTTCGATGATCCCCTGGGGCGGAGCACCCCCCAGGGAACGGTCGTCGGTTTCCTGAGGGCGATGGAGAGGGAGGACTATGAACGGGCCATCGAATATCTCGACACGAGGCAGAAGGGGAAGAACGCCCGTCAACTTGCCCTCGAACTTCAGCGGGTTCTCGATGAAAGGGTCTCCGTATCCAGGTCCAGGTTGAGCACGAAACCCGAAGGGGAGCTGGATGACGGATTGCCCGCTCAAGAAGAGGTCGTAGCGTCTGTCAAAACGAAAACGGGGGGACATAAAATCCTTCTTGAGCGCCTTCAAAAGGAAGACAGCCCCAAGGTTTGGCTGTTTTCCTCGGAGACGCTCCGATCCGTGCCACGGATCTATGAGGAAATCGAAGCCCCCTGGTTTGAGGGGCACCTGCCCGCAGCACTGACGGGAAACCGCCTGGCCGGTCTTCCTCTGTATCGGTGGATCCTGCCTCTGCTGATGCTCCCTGCCGCCATTTTCTGCGGCTGGATTCTCACGGTTTTATGTTATGCTTTGCTGCAGAAGTCCATTCGCCACCGCGTTGACGAACTGGGATTGATAACGCTCGGGCGGATCAGAAAGCCCCTGGTTGTCCTTTTTTCGGCGGGGGTAATCTATCTTTTTTCCCTAGGTAGTTTCTGGCTGCTGGACCGGCTCTTCTGGACGCTTCTCTCGTCGACCATGGCCCTTGCCGGCCTGACCTGGATCTGCATCCAATTGGTTGATGTCGGGGCGGAAATCCTGGAGAGGCGCAGGCCGGATGCCGCCAGTGCCGTCATCCGCCTTTCAGCGACGCTTTTCAAGGCGTTGGCCGTTATCACGGCGCTTGTGGTCAGCTTCCACTACTTTGCCGGCATCAACCTCACGGCCGTGGTGGCGGGTCTCGGCATCGGCGGTATCGCCGTGGCCTTTGCCGCCCAGAAGACCATCGAGAATTTTTTCGGGGGAGTCTTCCTTGTCTGGGACAAGCCCATCCGCCTTGGCGATTTCTGCAAGGCCGGTGAGTACATGGGCACCATTGAGCATATCGGCCTCCGCTCCACTCAGATCCGGACTCTGAACCGCACGGTCACCTTTGTTCCAAACGGCCAGCTTTCGTCGATCGCTGTCGAAAACTTCACCCTGCGCGACCGCTTTCTCCTCCGCCACACGTTGAACCTTCGCTATGAGACGACGGCGGATCAGCTCCGCTTCATCCTGACAGGCCTGCGTGAACTTCTGTACCGGCATCCCCGGGTGGATTCGGCAACGGTTCGCGTTCGTTTCATCGGCTTCGGGCAGTCGTCCCTCGATGTGGAGATTTTTGCCTATGTTTTTGAAACAGAGCATGGGGCCTATCTGGCCGTTCAGGAGGATCTGCTGCTGCGGATCATGGATCTTGTCGAGTCGGCCGGCAGCGGCTTTGCCTTCCCGTCCCGGACCCTTTACATGACCCGGGACGTTGGATTGGATGAAAAAAGGAAGGGTGAAGCCTCCGAGACCGTTCAGCGCTGGCGGACCCGAAGCGAGCTGCCTTTCCCTGACCATGCGTCTGGGAAGATTGCACAGCTTGACGGTACACTGGACTATCCCCCGGACGGTTCGGTTCTGAGCGAAAAGAAGGAAGAAGATTGAGGACGGAGGCTTGTCAGAGGGGGGTTCCGCCGTTGAGCCTTTCATAAATCCTGAGGTACCGGGTGATCATTGTCTGAAGGCTGTATTTCTCCCGGGCTTCCCGCATGATCCGTCGGATCTGGGCTTCACGGATGGCGAGAGGGTTCTTGTGAAAGTCCAGGCTTCTTTCCAGGCCGTACCACAGTCCGCCCGGGTCGTAATTCTTGAAAAGAAAACCGTTGCCTTCATCCTGAGGAGCACCGTCCATTTTTAACCTCAATTCCGTGATCTTGTCGTGGTAACCGCCTGTGTCCCGGTTGGTTGCCGTCGCGCCGAAGAGATTTCCCACCTGGTCGATCTGGCCGCAGGGCTCGTAGAGGGAAGCCCCGAAGACATCGCTTGCAGCGGCATATCCGAGCATCGACAGGGCTTCATCAAAGGGGTAATAGGCGATCCGCCCCCGGGATGCGCAGGCGATGCGCCCCATAATCTCCACGTGGGTGCGGTCGCCGCCGATACCATCCCCCACGACCGCAATCTGGGCTTCCGGATGGGCTGAAACGAAGGACTGGGCGATTGCCTCAAGAAGTTCAATACCCTTCTGAAGCGGATCCAATCGGGAAGGCCAGAAGAAGAGAATGGCTTCGGGGTTGACGTCCAATCCGGTTTTTTCCTGAAACACCACCAGGTTTTCGCGCTTGGCCTTCATGATGGAGTCGTCGAGGCCGTATTTCCGGACCAGGAACGGGCAGTTTTCCGGGTACATGACGGAGGCCGGGGCATTCAGGATCGCCTGGGCGGCGTTGCTGAAATACTTCACTTTGACTTCGTCCCGGACGCTGGGCGGAACGATGGGCCTGTCAAGAAAATAGTCATCCACGACCTCGAGGAGAAAATGTTCTCCCACGAAATTGATCACCGTCGCATTTTTGATGGCGGTGGCCTGGCAGTCGATGCAGGTTTTTCCATAGGCTTCCGAGTAGTAAAGATGATCAGAAATGCGATTCAGATTGATCCCGGACATCAGCTCCAGCGGCAGATTCTCCGTAAATACATTGTGCACGGTATGCAGAACGGGCACTTCGGCGGATTTGGCATAGGCGGTTATGGCGCCGCCCGCCATCCAGTCGTGGCTGTGGATAATGATCCGCCCCCCGTGTTTTGCGCGGACGGTCTTGATGACGTTGTTGACGATCTCCCTCTGAAATTCAGCAGCGGTTGAAAGGACATCACCGGAATAGGCGCTGAGATTATCGGCAAAAATGTCGGAACTGATGAGATGGATGTTTTCGGGATCGATCTTATAGCGAAGTTCCCGCCACTGATGCTCCGTCATATGGGATTCCAGCTGGAACCGTTTCTTCAGATTCAGGGTGGCCAGGTGAACTTCGATGCCTCTGTCCAGAAGTCCCTCGCACAAGGCGGAGACCACATCGCCCTGCCCCCCGCTTTTTCCGGAGATGAATTTGGCCAGCAGCCCCATGTCGCTGGGCAGCCTACCCGTTTCCGGAGTGATGAGAAGAATCGGTGTTTTATCCGCCTTCTTGAGAATCTCAAAGCGGGTGATGGAGCCTTCCAGAACGCAGATCTTCCGCGTCAGGATCTCTGTGGCCCGGATCGTCGAATGTTCATAGGGATTGTCGTAGCGGCGAAGGATCTGCTCCGCATCGACCTGGTCGTTGAGGAAGTAAATGTGATCCGATGCCGTCAGGGTGCGCCAGCGGGTCAACAGCTCACCGCCGGCCCGGCGCGCCACTCCTTCCATTCCTTCCAGGTTTTTAAAGAGGTCATATTGCGTCGAGCTTTCCAGCCAGCCGAAGGTCATCCTGACGGCATCCAGCCATGAGGAGGCCGATGCACTCTGGGGGGTTAGGGTTGGACAGTGGGCGTCCTTATATCGGGCAGCGACTTGGCAAGGCGTTTCAACCCTGATTTCGGGATGTTGCTCCAGCGCGGCGGGAAGTCCGCGCCAGAATTCGAAGATCCCCTTGTCTTCGTGGATATGGCCGCCGATGTGTTCCAGATCATAGCCCAGCAGGACCACTTCGCCGTCCGTTCGGGCAATCGAGGCGGCATAGTCTTCCGGCGTCGGCGGGTGGTCGGAAAAGCGGAAGGCCACATCGTTGCTCAGAGACCGGTTCCTGGGAATGACGATCAGCTTGGATCCCCCGGCGCGAAAGATCCTGTTGGGGACCATGGCGCCGGTTTCGTGATCCGTTCGCAGATGCTGCCTCGGCTCGCACAGGATGGCGAGATAGCCCATGTCGGCGACGATGTCGGCTGTGGAGGCGTTGAAGATCAGCTCGGTATCCCTGAAGGAAAGGGGATATACGCCAAAAAGCCTTCTCATGCTTTCCCGGTGCAGAGTGATCTGGTCGCGGAATTCCTGCTTGTGCGGATCGGCAAAGAGGCAGGTAAGGGAATGGTAATAGGTTTCATCAAGGAATTCGAGCTGATGGTTCTTTTTCCCGGCATCGAGAAGAGTCCGCAGGGCATTGATCACCTCCGGATCATAACTCTGGGCCTGTTCGAGAAATGTTCCCGAGATGCTCAGGGTGATCCTGAAACCGGGATGCTGCCGGATCAGATCGGCAAACATCCGGAGCGACGGGAGATAGGACCGTTCGGAAGCTTTCAGAAAGACTTCCCTGTTTTCTTCGTCCCAAAGGAATTTGTCCCTGTCAGGATGAAGACGGAACGGTTGGTGCAGTTGAAAATAAAAAATGACAGATGGCATGGTTTTCATCAGTGCGGGTCCGCCGGATCTTCATGAGCTTGGTGCTGTTTGACGACCAGCTCGCTACGATCGGCAAGATATTGAGATTCAGGTGCTTTGTCATTTCAGGAAGCTTTACGGTACGTTGACTGTTTTCCCCCACACGGGAAGATGACGCAGTTTAGGATCTTTCTGAAATATAATCAAGCAAAAGAAAAGGTGTCCCTGCTTTTTCCATTGAAATATCAAGGGAAAAGCCTGAAGGGGCTCTCTGCAGCCACAATGCCGGCTGGAGAGGACATCACCATAAAGGGCACGGTTATTGATTGACAAAAGCGTGCTCAACGGGCCGGATTGATCGGCCCATCCAGGAAACTCTTCAGGAATATTTTGAAAATGATCATTAATATCAATGGATTGTGCTTATCAAGCCGGGAAGAAGTTGTGTTTGCATGTCGAATTTGGAAGGAATAAAGTGCCCCGCGATATCTCCGAGGGGGGAGAGGGAGGATCGGAAGAAGAGAGTCCAGCTCTCGGGTTCATCATTTTTTTGACTCGGTCTTTCCGGACCATCCCCCCTGGTTCAGGCCAAAGGTTCATGCCGTTTCAGAATGTTACATTACAATAGAGGAGGATGAAACATGAAAAAAAGACGATTTCTCACAATCGGAGGATGCTGCGCTCTGGCACTGCTGATTGCGCTGCCTGCCATCGGTGCCGGGCCGACAGGCGCAAAGGCGATTTTTGACAGCGGCGAGGGGCCTTCCGTCTCCATGTCTTCCACGCCGGCCAAGAGCACGCCCGTCAGGAGCGTGGTGGCAAAAAAGACCGTAAAGCAGGCCGCGCCGTCAAGGGAACGTTACACCGGCATCTCCTATCAGCTGATGCTGCTCTCTGATGACGGTCAAATGACATCGGTGACGAAAGCCCGCACCTTCCGCTCCGGGGAGCGGATCAAGATGCTGGTCAGGACCAACAGGCCGGGTTATATGACCATTCTCAACATCGGGTCATCCGGCAATACGAACATTCTCTTCAATGAATATGTCGAGGCTTACACCATGCATGAGATTCCCAAAGCAACGACCTTCAGGTTTGTCGGGAGGCCGGGAACGGAAACCCTGATGATCATGCTCTCCGACAACCCCAGTCCCATCGTGGGCGGCCAGCAGGGTGCCGTGACCGCCGGCGGCCCTTCTCCGTCGTCCTCGTCCCCTTCGTATTCTTCGCCTGATCCGGGCATGAGCACGGCGTCCACCAGTGTTGCGGATCTTCCGCCACCTCCGCCGATCGAGATTGCATCAAATATGGAAGGAGCGAAGAGCCTGCGGGGAGCCAAGGATATTGTGGTCGAAGACAGCATGCAGACGACTTATGCCGTCATTTCGCCGAAAACGGGGTGGAAGCCCGCCGGCAGAGGGGCCAAAGACATCATCCTTGAATCGGAGGGCGGAAAGAATTTCGGCGTTGTCCCGGCGTCTGCCATGTCCGGGGGCGGGATACTGACCATGAAGGTTAAGCTGCGCCACCGCTGAGAGGGATGAAAGCCGTGAAGACGAAACATTTCCGCCGACTGATTCCTTTTCTGTTAGTGGTCTTTCTTTTCTCAGCCTGTGCGCCGCTGCCGCCGCCAGGTACGCCCCTTACACCGGAAGAGCGGGCATCGGCACAGCGCCGGTGCATTGCAACCTATACCGCGGTGGGCGCAATCGGAGGGGCGCTTGGAGGCGCCTTTATTGGAGCCGTGTCCGGCAAGGGGAAGGGGGCTCTCATCGGCGCCGCGGCTGGTGCCGCCGTGGGCGGCACCCTGGCCTTCGCCATTGCCTGGGGGCGATGCCTCGCGGCCTATTCGGACCTGACGAGCTATCCCGTCGCCGGGGGGGCGGAGACGGCGAAGCGGACGGGATACGATACCTCGCAGGGTGAAGTCATTAAAATAGAGAATTATGTCCTCAATCCCCCCGGTGTGTCCCCGGGAGGAAAGGTGCAGATGAACGGCTCCTACTATGTCATGGCGCCGGAAGGCGAACGTGAAGTCAAAGTGACCGAAACCCGGGCCCTTGCTTTTTTTGATCCCGAAAAGAATGAGTGGAAGGATCTGGGCTCGGTCGATCAGGAGGTCACGTCCGCCATCGGAACCAGGCGTGCCGAAGGAAACTTTGACATCCCCGCCGATGCGCCGGAGGGCCGTTACCGCATTACCCTCAAGGTATCCGCGTTCGGGAAGACCGATCAATTGGCGCAGAATCTCACCGTTGAAAAGGGATTGGCCATGGGCCCGTCGGAGTCCGTTGAAGGGACCGCCAGTGGCGCAAAATCACTGGGTAAGGGTGACGTCAAGAAGAAAGCGAAAAAGAAAAAATAGATGGAGATCAAAAGGAAGACCTTATGAGCATCTTGTGCAACATCAAAGCCGCCCTCTGCAGTCGGAGCCGGGCAGGGAGCACGCGTTACCCTTCGAGGGCGTGTTTGACCGCTTCCTTTCTGCTGTGCCTGGTCGTCGCGCTTATGGTGACCATTCCGGCGCGTTCCGCGGATACGCCGGTTTTAAGTTCCCATATCGCCCAGATCAATGAACTGTTGCTTCGTGGCGGCATCAGCGGTGGATTCGTCGAACTTGACCCCTTCGGCCGGGTGCAGCTGAAGGGGTCCTATGAAGATGAGGTTCAGGTGGACCGTGCCTTCTCCATCGCTCAGACCGTCGTCGGCATTCGGTGGGTTTCTCCGGTGACGCCGGAACATATCAAGGTAAAAGAATGGGAGCGAAGATTCAGCAACCTCTTTTCCCGGGCCAATGTCCTGAAGCCCGCGGTCAGGGGTGACGCTCCTCCGGGGCCCGTCCGCAACCGCTACGCCCTGGTCGTCGGCGTCGGGGAGTTCATGAGCAACATTCCGAAACTTCACTTCGCCGTGCATGACGCGAACACGTTTTACCGGTTTCTTGTCGATCCGAATCGGGGAGGATTTCCCCCACCGAACGTGACCTTCCTGACGAATGCGAATGCGACAAGAAAGAATATCTCCGTGGCCCTCGATCGCATCAAAAGGATGGCCGGTCCCGATGATCTCGTCACGGTTTACATGAGCAGCCACGGTACGCCGCCGGAAAAATTCGGAGGTGTGTTCATCGTCACCTACGATACCGAAATCAAGCCCAGGGAGAAAGTGTGGCACACGTCCATCAGTGAAGGAATCCTGCGGGACTTTATCGACAATCTGCAGGCCAAGCGGCTGGTGATGATTCTGGACGCCTGCTACAGTAACGGCGCATACAGAAAGGTTCCGGGTTTTCTTCCTCCCGGCGGCAAATCGCTGGGTGCCGACGATCATGAGGGCTATGGCCTTTCCCCCCAATACGGAAGGCGGCTGCTCGGCGCCAAGGATATCGTTCTTGACGATGAAGGTACGAAAAGGAAGGCATCGGGAGGATCGAAATCCATGGGCGCCCAGGACGGATGGGGCAAGGTCCTCATCGGCGCCAGCGGGGCCGGCGAACAGTCCTGGGAGTCGGACCAGTTGAACAACAGCATCTTTACCTATTATTTTCTCGATGGGCTCAACAGGAACAACGGAGCGGTGCAGAACGCCTTTTACTACGCAAAGCCTCGTGTCACACAGCGGGTCAAGCAGGAAAAGGGAGGCGATATCGACCAGAATCCACAGGTTGTTGCGTCACAGAGCGAATGGAACATGCCGCTCGGACAGAGACGGCGTTAATCAATTCAACAATTTCGAAGGAGGATATTTTTTATGCTCAGCAAGTTTCATGGCAGCACGATGGTTTTCGCGGCAGCGGCGCTGCTTTGCGCATCGCTTTCTCTAACCGGGTGTGAAAAGGCCCAGGACGGCAAGGATAAAGCCGAGATGCCCAAACAGGAAGCACCCGCTCCCGCCCCGGCCGCTCCAGAGGCTCCGCAGCCTGCCCCTGTGGTACCGCAGGCCCCAGCAGCGTCCGCGGATTCGTCCATTGAGGTGAAGAGCCACATCAAGCAGGGGTTGAGTTATGTTTCAACGGCGAAGAACGCGCAGAACAAAGCCCTTTTTGACGAAAACATAGGGAACGCCTTGAAGGAATTCTCTCTGGCCATAGAAAAGGATCCGGACTACGCCGATGCTTACTCAAACCGCGGCGTCGCCTATATGCAGCAGCATAAATTCAACAAGGCCCTGGAGGATCTGAAAAAAGCCAAGGAGCTCAAATCGGACAGCCCCTCCATCCGCTACAATCTGGCGTGCCTCTATTCTCTGAAGGGGGATGTGGACTTCGGTCTGGATGAACTGGATGCGGCCCTTGCGAATGGATTCAGCGACTACGAATCCCTGCGGAAAGATCCGGACCTCAATAACCTGCGCAAACATCCGGAGTTCAAAAAGATACTGGAAGCTCATAAAGTGTTCATCGTTAAATAATCATGGATGATTCAGGAGGATAAAAACGGCCCTCCCCCGTGCTCGACGGAGGGGGGCTTTTTTTCGCACCGGGCAGAGGCGGCGGTAGCCCGCTGTATCGAAAAAACAGAAGGGGTATCGATTCAGGAGGAGTTCATGAGTAACACTCGAAGGGGAAGGTTCAACATTCTTTGGTCAGTCTGGATTGCTCTTGCAAGCCTGCTGTTATTGGGCGCGGCTTCCATAAGCCGGGCTGATGACCTTGGCGAGCACATTCTCATGTCGATCCTCAAGGGAGATAAACCGACGGATTCGGCCCTGCTGCTTATGACCAGGGATCTGAAATGGTACGAACAGAACATGAGCCGCCTGCCGGAGGCCCTGCAGAGCCGCGTGCAGCAGATCCGTGTGAATGTTGCCGGAGAGTCCGCCCAGATGGCGGCCCGGTCTCTTGGCGAAGCCGAATCGGTTTTCGCGGCAACGGGAAGCTGGAAACCGGGACGGGACGCCGACATCCTCTATCTCGGCAAGAACGGCGACAACGCGGCATCCGCCATCGAGTCGAGTTTTGACACGGTGACGGGCAGGATTCTGAGAAATGCCGGGAATGATCCCATTCTCAGCAAGTATCCGGGGGAAGTTCCGAAAAGGCTCTCCGCTGGCACCCTGGCCGTCTGTACGACGGAGTTGCCCAATTACGGCTACCGCAACCTCCACGACGCCTATAAGAAGGCAAAGGACGCCTTGTCACGGGGAGACTCGAAAGATGACGTCGTCCGCATGTTCCGCGACGAAATCCGTAATGCCATGACCAACAACGTCAGGGCGCACTTCGCCGCGGCCTCCAATCCCGACTACTATGGCGGCGCGACGGGGCAGGAGTGGTTTCGGAAGACCTACCTGGACGATCCCGGCAGGACCCGCGTCTTTGGCCAGGATGCCAACGGCCAGTGGACGCTCCGGCAGGGAGGTATCCAGGCCCTGCCCGACGAAATCGTCGAGCGGATCGGCTTCGGACGCCTGGGGGGCGGGCAGGTCAAATTCACCAAGATCGCCTCGGACTATTCCCTCTTCTTTGCCCATATGCACGGCGGCCCTTCGGACAACGCCAAATACGCCATGCGCGTCTGGAAGGACATGGGGCTCAACGCCATCCAGGATCTTACCGAGGAGGAATTGAAGGTCCTGGCGGCGGCCAAGGCGGTGAGCAACAACCCCTCGCGCGCCAACCAGATCCTGGCCGAACTGGGCATGGGCAATGTGGACGACTTCAACCGCGGCATCAGCAATATGCTTTTCCGCTGGACCGAGTCCCAGATGATGAAGGACATGAACCGGATCGTCACCGATCTGGGTTCAAGCTCGGCCCGCTCCCTGGACGACATCGAGAAAATCATGCGCGAGGCCAAGGGCAGTATGGACCTCAACGAGATCGTGGCCGGCCTCAACAAGATGAAGACCGCGCCCAACGGCAAAGCTCTGCAGGAGCAGCTGCTGGAAAAACTGAAGACGAAATTCGGCGATACCGATTCCGGCAAGGCCGCACTGCGATTTGTCCTGAAGAACCTGGGGATGATGGATGAGGGCGGTGAACTGACCGGCCGGATTCTTAAGATGCTCGCGAAGATGGGTCGGGTGAACAAGGCCGACCTGGAGGCCTTCGAGGTGGGCGGAGAGCTTAGTGAGGCGCTAGGGGGGCAGGTGAACCGGGTGAAAAAGGAACTGATCACCCTGAACGCCGGGAGCATGGTCAGCCTGGACGAGACCCTGGACCTGGAGCGGCTGATGGAAGACTGGCGCCGTTCTCAGCCTGCCGCGATTCTCCAGTCGCCCGATGACGAACTGAAAAAGCTGCTGATGGAGATGCGGGAGGGTTCTGAGGGCGACCTCAAGAAGATCGGCTGGCGTACCGAGGAAATCGCCGTCCAGAACAAGATCCGGGCCAGCCTCAGCCCCGAAGAGCAGATGGCTAAGATGAAGGGAT
>JAVETB010000061.1:0-15790 GCA_034006265.1 Syntrophus sp. (in: bacteria)
TAACTCTCCAGATCGGCAACGTCTACGTTCTTGTCACCCCCATACCCCTTTCCAATGATCCCCTGAAGGCTGCCGCCGCTGAAATCCGCGTCCGAAAAACCGAACAGGTAAGCCGCTCCGCCGTCCTCCGTGCCGTCTTCAGCTCCATCGTCTCCCTCAGCTCCTACAGCCAAGCGGTCTCCCGACCCATTCAAAGATGCCGAAATGCCAAAACTGTCTCCAGACTCCAGACGGGCAATGTCCACATTCTTGTCATCACCGTACCCCTTGCCGATGATCCCCTGAAGGCTGCCGCCGCTGAAATCCGTGTCCGAAAAGCTGAAGAGGTGAACAGCTCCGCTGTCTTCCGTGCCATCATCAGCGCCATCATCTCCATACGCCCCGACAGCCAGACGGTTTCCTGATTTATTCAGCGACGTCGAAATGCCGAAACTGTCTCCAGACTCCAGACGGGCAATGTCCACATTCTTGTCGCCCCCGTACCCTTTGCCGATGATCCCCTGAAGGCTGCCGCTGCTGAAATCCGTGTCCGAAAAACCGAACAGGTAAACCGCTCCGCTGTCCACCGTACCATTATCAGCTCCGTCATCTCCATACGCTCCGACAGCCAGGCGATTGCCTGATCCGTTCAACGATAACGAACGGCCGAAGAAATCTTCGGCCTCCAGATCGGAGATGTTGACATTCTTGCCCCCCGCATAGCCTTTCCCGATAATCCCCTGAAGACTTCCGCCGCTGAAATTCGTATCCGAAAAGCTGAAGAGGTGAACGGCGCCACTCGCGGCAACACTATTGTCATGACCGTTATCCCAGTCCGCTCCGACAGCAAGGCGGTCCCCGTCACCATTCAGCGATACCGAAACACCGAAGGAGTCATCCGCCTCCAGGCTGTTGACATCGACATCTTTATTTTCCCCATAGCCCAGGCCCAAGATCCCCTGATACGTCCAGCCGGAAAGCTCATCGCTGCCCCCGATGACGATGTTCTTCGGATCCAGAAGGAGTTCACCGTCCCGACCGGCATCGATCTTGAGAATATCCGCCCGGCGCAGCCGTTCCGCCGAGGAAACCTCCACATACCCCCCTGAAACCTGGCCACCGGCGGAAACCCGTCCCAGCATGGTCGTCTGCTTATTCGACCAGACCACCGCCGTCCCCCCGGCACTGCCGGTCTGGTCCGCAGAAACGTCAATAGCGGTTGTGTCGTTGATAAACACGTTCTCAGCGTTGGATAGTGTTTCAAGAGTCCCCCATCTATTGAGGAAACCTTCATTGTATGCCCTTGAGCGGTCCGAATCTTTTCCTCCCTGGAAGGCCCCGCCTATCCGCACAAGACCGCCCCGGCTCCCTCCGGAGGCATCCACCACTGCCGAAAACAGGCGCACGGAGCTTCCAGAGAGATCAATCCGTCCCCCCGGGCCGGTTGCAGCGGAAGCCCGATAGGTTCCGGAACTCAGAAGCCCCCCCTGAGCTTCCAGCCGGATCGACCCGCCGCCTGTTGTCCCGGAAACATCTGCAACGCTTGTGGAGGTTGCCAATGTCCGACCGTTGCTGGAGCAGTTCACCTGCCCGCCTGTTCCCTCAAAGCCCCGGGCCTGCATCTGGTCCGCCAGGGACAACGTGCCGGAAGAATGAACGGAAATATCCCCCCCCTGAGTCCGGCCGTCAGCGGATATCGTCCCCCCCAGGGAAACAAAGCCGCCTTCGATCCGGATCGTCCCGCCCTGCTTTCCCGAGGCATCTAAAGAGCCTGTGCTGGCCACTTCATCGCCGGCCAGGACAATCTCGCCGTTTCGCTCCTCGATGGACAGGGCTTTCATCACCCCCGTGTTGTTCACGACGCTCCGGAGGACATCGGAGGCTCCCCGGGCAGTCAGGCGGACGGAATTTCCCGACAGGGTTCCCGAATTGCGGATCTCTGCAGCCGCCCCCTTTCCCGGTTCCACCACAAAGCCGACAAGATCGTTTCCTGCAAAATGAACGAGCACCTGATCCCCTGAAGCCAGGGCAGCCGTTCCCTGAGACGCCTGAATCGTCCCCTCGTTTGCGATCGAGGGTGACAACAGGGCGACATACCCCCCTTGAATTTTTCCCTGATTGAGGATGCCCCCCAGGGGGGCAGAACTCTGGAAGCTGTAATTGCCGCCTAAAAAGTCCCTGTCGGCGAGATTAAGAGTCGAAGCGAGAAAACCCCCAACACTGATTTTAGCATGCGGTCCCACAAGCAGGCCGTTTGGATTGATCAGCCAGACCTGGCCATTGGCTGAAAGGGATCCACAGAGTCTCGAAGGATCGGATCCTGTCACTCTGTTCAGAGAAATGGCGGATGAGGAGGGTTGGATATAGCGCACCGCTTCCCCGTTGGCGATGCTGTAACTTTCCCAGTTCAGGATTGATTTTTTTGTAGATTGCGTCATTTCAAGTGTTCTGGCATTGGGACGCGAAAACGTGGAACTGCCCGCTTTCAGCTCGCCCCCCCTGGGCAGTGCGTAAGCGGAACCCGTCAACAGAGTTGCGGCCAGAGTCAAGGCACTGATGCCCAGAGCCCCCTTCTTACCCGTTTCCAGAATCGCATCCCGTAATTGTTGCGTAGCGTACAGTGCCACCGTGAGGCTTCGTTGAATCCTTGTCTTCCTCTGCCGTCCTAAAGCCTGCTTCGCTCGCTTCATTTTGCCCCTCCACGTAACGTTAATAGGTGATCTGAAGAGTGGAGCACGCAATAATGGTTCAATTTCATTGACTTATAGTGAACTATATAACCTTTGAGCGCTCTTTATTCACGTTGTTCACCCTATTCACGGAGGGTCTCCCAGACGCAGATTCATCCGTTTTTTTCGACTCATACTCAAGAAAAGGCACGGTGATGTTTTTCAGAAAAGAGAAAAATCCGGAAGGGCAGAGGCTGCGCAGAAGCGTACATTCACGGGTGGAACATCGCTCAGATCTCCAGCAGAGAGTCCTCCTTGAAAGAAAAGCGGCGTAAAATTGCAGGTCATCAGGCTGATGGAGAGCTGAAATCTCGGGCTGCAGATCCTGGATTCCCCGGTGATTTTCCAAACGTCATATCAACAGGTTTCTGAAACAGGCGTTCGTCTCCGGAAGGGGCAAATTCAGAAGGTCCATGCCGCGGATACATATATTTCGGCATGTCTTGCGTTGAACCGATCATTCTTCCTGGGCACGGCCCAATCCAGGCGGACGGCAAAGGAGTTTCCTGCAGACAGCCTCAGTCCGGATCCCAGGCTGGAGAGATAGTCATTCCGACTTTCCCCGGGCTCCGGGTCATTCAGGAATACCCCCCCGTGATCCCCGAAAAAAGCCAGTTTGAACATGTCTCCGATCCTCCGGCCGAAGAGTCTTTTTTCAGGAAAAAAAGGCGCGGTCTGCAGCTCCGCCGATACAAAATAGCCGCTGTCCCCGTTGCAGCAGGATGCGTCGAATCCCCGGACCGATCCCATACCGCCCAGGGAAAACTGCTCAACCACGAACAGGCGGTCCGCTGAAAGCTGGCCCTCCCCCCTCAGGGTCAGAAAACTGTTGCCCGGAAGCATCTGGATTCGGTAAACATCCAGGGTATATTTGGAAAAGGAGCCGTCGGCGCCCTTGCGGCTCACGCCGGGATCGCTGCGGCCCGAACCGTCGAAGAGGTCCCGGACGCCACGGTAGGCTGTAAAGGCCAGGTTAGTTCGGCCCCGGTAATCATCAACAACATCGTAGGAAAACCCCAGAGAGAAGACCCGGATCCGGTCCCGGCTCCAGGTTTCATCAAGGATATAATCTGTTAAATTCTTGTAGTCAAAACCGGACTTCACATCGAGACGCTGGGTCAACCGCCGGTAAAGCGGGTGAATCACATAGAGGCCCAGGAGATCTGATTTTCCGTTGATGTCGAGCGCCCTCAGCTCCTCGCCGGATTCGTAACGGCTGTTGGTATAGTAGAAGCCGACTTTTGTGCCGTCATAATCCAGGGGGACAAGGTAATCGATCCGCCCGTAGGACAGCCGCTCCAGATCCAGTTGATCGAGGCCGGTCACTCCCCGCAGGGTAAGCTGATCTCCGGTAAGCAGGAGACTGCCCGTTTCCAGCATCAACCCGGCCCGGCTCCGGCTGGAAGATTTTGAACCGAAGTTGTCGTAGGAGAGGCTCCCGGAAAGGGGGGGGCGCTCCTCCGCCCGAATCACAAGGTCCGTCGTTCCCGGGGAATGCCCCGCCTGCAGCAGGGCGTTGACCAAAAGATAGGGATACTCGTTCAAAATCAGAAGGGAGCGCTCCAGAGCCGCTTCACGGAGGGAAGGGTCGCTGCGCAGACGGGCAAGATGCCTTTCGATGAAGGTGCTGCTGTATCGCTGGTTACCGGTAACAGTCACCTTGTCCAGCCGCCCCTCCACAACTTGAATGAGGATTTCGCCGTCCCGAACCGTCTGGGCAGGAACATGGGCATTGACGAGGAGATAGCCCAATTCCCGGTAGTGGGCTGTAATCCGGTCTGCAACCCCCTGGATCTCCTCCAGAGAAAGCTCCTTCCCCTCCCAGGGAGACACGAGAGATTTGATCTCTTCGGAGGGAAGGATCGTAAAACCCTCCGCACGAAAGGCCTTTACCCGGATTTTCGGGGATGGGAATGGCGTCTCCGCCTTTCGTTCCGGTTCCGTTTCGATTCTGGGGATTTTTTCCGCTTCCCTGGGCCGTTCCGCGCCCCGCTCCAGAGATTTCAAGACATCGCCACTGCGCTCCTGGGCCGGCAGTGGAACGGAAGTCAGTAGAATTCCCGGAAACGATGACAGGATCACGATGAGAAGGCTTAAAAGACTGTGACGCAACGGCTCTCCTCTGCAGGGGGTTTCAGTTAGCCCTGCAACAAGCAGACCGGCCCGTCTCTTCAGGACAGGACAACCCAAGCCGCCATTCCTCATCCGGTACCGACGCACACCGCACTGGCCGCCGGGGTCATTCTTGAAAAGATCTTCCTTGAAGTTTCAGATCGTCACAGCCAGGGTCGTTTGGGATTGAAAAGGATCCGATCCCGGAGTAGGACTTTTCGAACGGCCCTACCCTGCCATTCCCAGCAGCCTCTGGGCATTTCCTCCGAGAATGGCCTCCTTGGTTTCATTGGAGTAAGGCAGGGCCAGAACCCTGTCCACCAGTCCCTTGACGTCATACATTCCGGGCCAGTCACTTCCAAAAAGGAACCGGTCGGGAAACTTTTCCAGATTCGGAAAAAGACGAGGCAGGTGGCGGATGGCAATCCCCGCAATTCCGATGTGGACGTTGCGATGCCTGGAAACCATCCAGGCGGCTCGGTCATACCAGAATGGCCTGCCCCCGTGCTCCATGAGAATCTTCAATTCGGGAAATTCATCGGCCACGTCATCGAGCAGCAGCGGATCGGCATATTTGATCCGCGTCCCCTGAAAAACCGAAGAGCCAGTGTGAAACATAATGGGCAGGCCTCGAGACTGAACATACTCATAGAAAGGGAAAAAAGACGGATCGTTGGGATAGAAATGCTGATAGGAAGGTAGAAGCTTGAAGCCTTTCATCCCCAGGTCCTCAACAGCATACCGAGCCTGAACCTCGCAGGGTGTGTCCTCCCCGAGATTGAAAGCCGCAAAGGGAATCAACGACTCTTCATCGCGACAGAAGCGGGCGGTTTCTTCGTTGGTTATGATACCGGTACATTTCGGGGCGTATTCGGCCAAAACAACGGCGGAAGAGACCCCCTGCGAGGCAAAGAAGGCCACCAGTTCCTCAGACGTCAGACCTTCAACGAATCGTTCGAACGTATCGGGATTATTCTGCAGGAAATACTCCCGGACCCAGGGTTTCCAGATCTTGACGGGTGCTGCATGGACATGGAAATCAATAATTCTCATTGTTTTTTCTCCCTTTGGAACCCATTTTACACATTCCCCGGTTTCTATGTTCCATGAAACTTCAAAGCTGCCTCATCAGGGCAGCCAGCAAGAACGATCAAGGGTGTCCTATACGGCGCCATCCGTCCGGATAGGGACAGACGCATCGCCTTAGAACATCCCCCCGTTCACAGAAATCACCTGACCGGTCATATACGAGGCATCGGCCGAGCAGAGGAAACGGACAACCTTCGCCACTTCCTCCGGCTCACCCACCCGCCGCATAGGAATTCTCTCACGAATCTGCTCCTGGGGGATATTGCGAGTCATATCCGTCCGGATTAGTCCTGGTGCCACCACATTGATCCGGATTCCCAGCCTCGCCACCTCGGAAGCAAGGGCCCGGCTTGCCGCAATCAGCCCGGCCTTGGCTGCGGAGTAGTTGGTCTGCCCACGGTTTCCCACCAAAGCCGACAAGGAAGACATCGATACGACCGATCCCCGGCGGGCCTTCATCATCGCCTTGATGACGGGCTGCGTGACATTGTAGAAACCGTTGAGAGTCGTCGCGATAACGGCATTCCAGTCTTCTTCCGGCATCATCAAAAAGAGATTATCCGCGGTAATTCCCGCATTATTCACCAGCACATCCAGAGAAGGCCGGCGGGCGATCAAGTCCTCCACGCAGCGCCGGCTTTCGGAGGCATCAGCCACGTTGAAGCAGAGCGTCTCTGCTACCCCCCCCTCGGCCTCAATCAGAGAAACTGTTTCATCGGCTTTGGCTTCAGAAGAACGGTAATTAACCACCACATGATATCCGCTGCGCGCCAGTTCCAGGGCTACAGCCCGACCGATCCCCCGGCTGGCCCCTGTCACCAGTGCGGTTTCCTTCTTATCCTCTTCCATCTCGCGCCCCTGCACTTATTGCGGACCGGCCATTTCCCATCGCCTGAACCATGCCGTCCGACAGATGTCCAATGATCCGGAACCAACGGTTCCCTCCGCCAGACTCGACCACAACCCGGGCATAAATCTGGTTCAGTCATATAAGGTGTTAAAAAAAGCATGGAGCCTGTCGAGGGCAGAGTCAACATCGGTTCCGCTTCTTTTTTCGCGGTAAAAATCCCGCAGCATAGTAGATAAGAAATCCCCCCTGAAGTCAAGGGAAAACCCGGGAGAATCCTCGAGTTGCCGCCCTGCTGGAAGCGTCTGTACACCCTCGGGAGTGTCTTCCCTGCTTCCCGCTTCTCCTAACCAGAAACGCGATCGGGCAGCACATTTCCACCCCTCTGGAGCGCTATATCCTGACCAGCCATATTCCAGGGAAAGAGCACCTCCCGCCGGTTCGGACAGGAAGAACAGGCCGCCCGCCGGCGGGAATCCATTTAAGCTCATGGACAACGACTGAAATTCAATTCTTGTTCAGGATACGACCGTCTCTTCTCGCAGACCTTTTTATTGACAACAACCATCGTCAAGCTTTATATTGTAGGACAAGCAATAGAAGCTTTTCCAGAAGTCATTTGAACAATCTGCAGGAACCAGAGGTTCAAAAAGGAATGCGCTACAGGGAAGGCAACCGGATTTCAGCAGAGCACACATGCTGGGAGGATTGCGCCGGTTTTCATGTTCATCGATAATCACCATTACACAGAAGGAGGCTACCATGTCTGACCGAGTTTACAAAAAAGTTGAAATCGTAGGAACCTCGAAAAAGGGCATCGACGAGGCCATCAACAATGCAATTGAAACTGCTGCCAAAACCATCCGCAACATCGACTGGTTTGAAGTAGCGGAAACCACCGGCCACGTTGTCAATGGCAAGGTTGAACATTTCCAGGTCACGCTGAAAATAGGCTTCCGGTTTGAAGAAGATTGACGAGGAACCGCGCTGCCCCCCGTTCTCCAAAAGCGGGGGTCAGCGCGGCCCTGTCTTTTGTCACTGAATCACAAGAAAAACCGCCGCTGACATTTCCCGCCACATTCTTCTTCCGATCCATGGCGACAACTGATGCTTCCTCAGCGAGGCCGGCGGCGTTACACAACATCAACCGCTCCGCCCTCAGCCCGTACAACAACCCACCCTTTTGAATTTCGGAAATGTCCGGCACGCTGTCGTCTAATGTGTGCTGCGCATCCTGAAAAGGCAGCTGCAAAGCCTCGTTCACGGCCGCACCTGTTTTCTTCAAGCCGTCAGACAACTTCGGATGCGATGGAAGATGTTTGAGCCCTCATGCTTCATGGATGGATGATGATCACACGGAACAGTCAACAACCCGTCTTTCTTCCTTTTTAGAAGCAGACACCCCAAGGGCAAGTCATCTAAATTCGTAATACATTGTATATATTGAATAAAGAGCGAAAAGCACTTTATTCTGTAAGTGCATGATATTTATAATAAATTGCCGAACTTTGACGTGACCTTGGCAGACACCCCCTGCCCCTTGACAAACTCTACATATTGTGGTTAATGTCGGCCGTCATACAGCATGTGGTGTTTCGAACCACTCTTTTTCTTATTTCTTAAGGAGTTATCTGCAATGAAGAAGAATTCTTATACCCCCATCATCCCGGAATTAACGAAAAACGCCCTGACGGTTCTGGAAAGGCGCTATCTGAAGCGCGACAAGGATGGCAAGGTCCTGGAAACGCCGGGACAGATGTTTCGACGGGTGGCGGAAACCATTGCAGAGGCTGATAGAAAATTCAGCAAAAAGAATGGGGTTTCAAAGCTGGCAGACGAGTTCTATTCGATGATGACCTCCCTCGAATTTCTTCCCAACTCACCAACCTTGATGAATGCCGGACGCGAACTGGGGCAGTTGTCCGCCTGCTTTGTCCTGCCGGTGGGCGATTCCATGGATGAGATCTTCGATGCGGTGAAATACACAGCGCTGATCCACAAATCCGGAGGCGGCACCGGGTTCTCCTTTTCGCGGCTCCGCCCGGCCAATGACGTGGTTATGACGACCACAGGAATATCCAGCGGCCCCATATCCTTTATGCGCGTCTTTGACGTGGCCACGGAAACCATAAAACAGGGCGGCACCCGCCGCGGTGCAAACATGGGAATCCTACATGTTGACCATCCGGACATCATGAATTTTATCATGTGCAAGGCCGATAAAAAACAGCTCAATAACTTCAATATCTCCGTGGGACTCACTGAAGCGTTCATGAAAGCGGTGGAAAAGGATGAAAATTATGAACTGATCAATCCCCGCGACGGGCAGGTTTCAGGAACCCTGAACGCGCGCAAGGTATTCAACCGCATTGTGGCGCAGGCCTGGGAAAACGGCGAGCCCGGCATCGTGTTTCTGGACCGCATCAACCGCGACAATCCTACTCCGCATCTTGGAAGGATTGAATCCACCAATCCCTGCGGGGAGCAGCCCCTTCTTCCTTATGAATCCTGCAACCTCGGTTCGATCAATCTCTCCCGGATGGTCAAGGACGGAATCGTCTACTGGGATCGGCTCAAGAAGGTGGTCCATCTGTCCGTCCATTTTCTGGACAACGTGGTGGAAGTCAACAGGTACCCCCTCCCGCAGATCGCCGAGATGACCCTTGCCAACCGCAAAATCGGGCTGGGGGTCATGGGTTGGGCGGATATGCTGATTCTTCTGGGCATTCCCTACAATTCAGAAGAGGCCATCGAACTGGCCGGGAAGGTCATGGGATTTATCAATCAGGAAGGACACGCGGCCTCACTGGCCTTGGCCAAAACGCGCGGCGCGTTCCCGAACTTCAAGGGGTCCATCTATGACCGGAAGGGCGAGCCTCCTGTCCGCAACGCCACGGTCACCACAATAGCGCCGACAGGAACCATCTCGATCATCGCAAATGCCTCTTCGGGCGTGGAACCTCTCTTTGCCGTCTCTTATGTCCGGCAGGTCATGGACAACGACATCCTTGTGGAAGTTCACCCCTACTTCGAAGCCATTGCCAAGCAACGCGGATTTTATTCGCCCGCATTGATGCAGCAGATCGCGGAGCAGGGAACGCTTCACGACATCGACGAGATTCCGGAAGATCTCCGCAATGTCTTCGTCACGGCCCACGACATATCCCCGGAAGTGCACATCCGCATGCAGTCCGCCTTCCAGAAATTCACCGACAATGCCGTGAGCAAGACTGTTAATTTTGCCAATGATGCAACCATCCAGGATGTCGCACAGGTCTATGAACTTGCCTATAAGCTGGATTGCAAAGGGGTAACCATTTATCGCGATGGTTCGCGGGATCAGCAGGTCTTAAGCAAGGGGAAAAAGGAAGAGCAGATCCTTCCAGAGGCCCTGGATCGGGAAAAAACAACCATCAAGCGTGAGCGTCCAAAAGTTCTAAAGGGATGGACCTATCAGATGCAGACCGGCTGCGGCCCGCTTTACATCACCATCAACGAGGACAGCACCGGTCTTTTCGAGCTGTTTACCACTATGGGCAAGGCAGGCGGATGCGCCGCCTCCCAGAGCGAGGCCATCGGACGCATGGTATCACTGGCCTGGCGCAGCGGGGTTCAGGCGCGCCAGGTCATTCGGCAGCTCCAGGGAATTTCCTGCCATTCTCCGTCAGGTTTTGGCGAAAACAAGATCCTGTCCTGTGCGGATGCCGTGGCCAAGGCGATTCAATCCCACTTGGCGGCAAACGGAGGCAAAGTACAGGAAAAGCGAGTTTTTCTGAAAGGAGCGTGCCCGGAGTGCGGCGGCATCGTCGAACATGAGGGAGGCTGCGTGGTATGCCACATCTGCGGCTACAGTGAATGCGCATAGACCATTTGATGGCGGGAAGGCAACCCGCATCCCGTCAGAGAACCGTTCCATCATCGTGAAAGGCAGCGGACTGAGTGGGTGACCATCAAACAAACGGGGTAATCGTCGACCGGATCGATTGCCCATAAAAGGAACGCGAGCAATTTTCCCTCGGATCATTCTCCGATAATCTTGACCAGCACTCTCTTCTCCCTGAGGCCATCGAACTCTCCGTAAAAGATCTGTTCATACGGTCCAAGATCCAGGATTCCATTCGTAACGGCGACCACGACCTCCCGGCCCATGATTTGCCTTTTCAGATGAGCGTCACCGTTTGTTCCTCCCGTCTCGTTGTGATGGTACTGTGTAATAGGTTCGTGAGGCGCCAGCCTTTCCAGCCACAGGGCGAAATCCTGAAGCAGGCCCTTTTCATCACCGTTGATGAAAACGGACGCCGTTATGTGCTTTGCGTTGACAAGGACAAAACCTTCCTGAATATTGCTTTCATTCAAGCATTGGACAATCTGTTCCGTAATGTTTAAAAAGCCCACCCTGCTTGGAATTTCAATCCACAACTCTTTTCGAAAAGATTTCATTGTTCACCTCCACAAAAAAACTAAACCACCACCGGCTTGAAAACCGGTGGTGGTTTAGTTTTCTATACAGCCCTTGCAGGCTGACTGTCCTCTTGCTGCAATAAGAGAAGACTGCGGGCAACCTTTTCCTCTAATTGCCTGGTACTACTTGTTATTCCTTCTTCTAACAAACCCAAGTCCCAGAAGGCCGCTACCCAGCAGAAATATGGCCGGGGGAACGGGGACCGGATTCGGAACCATGGCCACGTCGACTGCAAAATAGGTTTCCTGAATTCCTGCGCCTGCTGCATCTTCCAGTCTGACACCGAAGAACCTTGTGTCCGTGACAAAGCCGACAAACTGCCCTTCATTCGTGTTGGGAATTGCTGTCACGAAGGTGTTGTCATCATTGATGTACATGTTGATGCCGGTTCCCGCACCACCGGGATTCTTCAGATCGAACCAGCCACCGAAGGCTGACATGCCGGGAGCATAATTGTAAACCTGGAAGCGGTTTGTATCCACATCGACGATATTCTCGTAGATTCCGTAATGAACGACTCCAGCTCCACCCGCCTCGGTCAGGCTGAATCCGGCTTCGAACGCTGCATCATCAAAATTCTCCACGACGAGCGCCGAGGGATCAATCGCATTCAGGAAGCTGACATAGTTGGTATACGTGGTTACCGTGTAAGCCTGGGCTCCTGCCGCAAAGCTCATCACCAGCAGGAACATAAAAACATAAGCAATCTTTTTCATCTTCTCATCTCCTTTGTTATGGAGTTGTTATAATATTACCTTACTGTTGCCCGCAGTCTTTACTTCTTCAAATATCAATCTCTCCCCCCTCTCTTGTTTTTAATGATTTCACGGGACCTACCCGCCGAATGCAATGCCATTCCGACGGACGCCCCCTTAGTGCTCTGCTCGACGCACCAATCATGAACAAATGATGAAGGGCAGGTTAACGACACAAAAGAAATGTCACAATAAACAGCATGACCGGATGAATCGGCACATCGAAATCACGGATCTCCTCACAGACATGGCGATGTCTCTTTCCCGCATCACCCTCACCCTTCATGCTAAAGCCATCATTTCAGAAGCGTCGGCAAGATACCCATCATCATAGGATGCAGTGGAGATCGTTGCCAGTAAACCGGTTCAGTTTCCCAATGCGACAAACTACCTCATTGCTATATTTTCAAAGATCCGATGCTGAATAATACGGACTGGGACCTCAAAAAGCAATACCGGAAAAGCCTTATTTTATCTAAGACTAAACGGTAACTTTGACTTCCATAAAATCTTATAGTTTATGAGCTGTGTAATTGTTGAATAACGTTGAATAACGGACCGTTGCCTGGGGGGAGAGATCTAAATATTCTGCCTCAACCGGATAATAAGTCCTTAGATGTCGCATGAAATCACACGGTCAGGGCAAGAGCCCCCTGTTGCTTGAAGCTTCGACGACGCACTCCAGCGGATCATGGAGCCCTCCGGTCAGTCTTCTGCGGAAATGGCTCTCCGATGAGCGCAGACAGCCAGCCCAGGAGAAAGGGGATTTGCTTTCTGCCGGCCAGACCCTGAGATGCCCTGGCCGGTCTTCAACTGCTCGGGAATCCTGTCAACGGCAACGGTCATCAAGGGAAGCATCGATCATTTTCTCTGCGCCATCGCCGTCATCGTAGTGCCACCATTCGCTTTCAGGTCGCTTGAACCCGGCCTGTTCCATGGTCTCGACAAGAAGTGCTCGATTTTCTATGACCTGCGGTGGAAGATTCTTTTCCCCATGTCCGGCCCGGGCCGAAAAGCCGTCAAAGGCGGTGGGCATCTCCAGTTCCCTGCCCGCCGAATCCACGAGGATCACGTCCACCGCATTGCCTCGGCTATGGCGGGGTCCGGTCTTCGGATCTGCCACAAAGCGGGCGTCCGGCACGAGGGACCAGAATAGCCGCTGGGCCGCCAGTGGCCAGTAACAGTCCCACAGTTTCAGAGATAATCCCTTTTTTCTCCGCTCCCGCTGGGCTCGGGCAACCTTGGCTGCAGTTTCAGCCCTGAGGAAACAACGCCCGCAGTCATAAATCTTCCTTCCGGTGAAGTTATCGCTCCCGGCATATCGCATGTCAACCGCGGCATCCGGCACCATGGTTTTGACATCCACCAGGGGAACGTCTTTGCTGGCGGAGCGAGCCCCCATAAGGCTTGGAGAAGGCAGCTGCCAGATGTTCCAGACTCTGGCGTAAACATTCCGGGGAAGCTGGACCAGAATGGGATTTCTGTCGTATCGGATCCACTTCATGATTCTTATCAGGTCGCCCTCGGAAAGAGCCGTGCAACCGCAGGTCGGTTCGCCCGAAGAGTGCCTGATATGGATAAAAATACAGCTTCCCCTGCCGGCCTTGGGATCTGAGGTATTGTAACCCACAACCAGCAGGATCCGGTACATATCCGCAAACTCCCACATTCGCTCCGAACTTTTCCAATCCCTGCCCCTTCCGTCGGGCAGTTCATGTGTCCGGAAGATCCGGTTGTAGTAACGGGATGACGGGTCATCCACACAATGGGTTCCTTCAACGATCTGACGATAGGGGAACAAGACTCCTTCCGGCGGCTGTGCAGACAGGCCCATGGCCAGCGGGATGGGAAAGATCCCGGCCGGAGCCCTGAGATCCCCCTCAGCCTTGATCGGCTCACCGGGTAAGATCCCAACAGAGTTCGAATCCCAGGCAAGTCCCTGCCGACCCACGACCGCGGCGATCCCTTCCCCCCTTCTACACCAGCCGTCGCGCTTTCGATCGAAGAGAAACAGGGTGGCCCGGGAATCGTTCCAGGAATCGGTTACCGAGATGATGACCTGTGCACCTTCCCCAAATTCATTGGGAAAGCAGGGAAGGGTCGTCATCACCAGAAGCAAGGATAATACTATCATGACGAGATACCTCATCATTCCACTCCTTGGACCTTTGGATCATTGACTTTGCCTGATTTATATCGGACGGTCCAGTGCCTTTCCAGTGTCTCTTTTCATGCTGTTCCTGCTCTTTTAAACGTGAGCCCTAATCAGTCGTAAAAAGCGAGCCGCCCGATCATCGGCTCGATCTCATGTCCAGACACTCCTTTCCGGTTTGTTACGAAGCCTCGGGCTGTTTCCAGGATATTGACAACCACACTGTGGTCAACGGCAGTCTATATTCATAAAAAAATGGGTTATGAAATAGTTCATAACCCATTGATTTTGGTACCCCTGCCGCGATTCGAACGCGGGGCACACGGATTAGGAATCCGTTGCTCTATCCTGCTGAGCTACAGGGGCTTGAATCATAACCTGAAGAGTTTAGCGGTTTAACACTCTTTTAATTGGGTGTCAATACACTTTGCGTGAGATCAAGCCCCCTGGCAGGCATATTCGCAAGCCTTGAGGTTACCCCCTCTCACTCTGCAGACGACCATAGTCATCCTCTAATCTTTCAATATCATCTTCCCCGAAATAGTCGCCGGTTTGGACTTCGATAAAGCACAATTCTTCCGGGTCGGGATTGCCGATGCGGTGCCATGTCCGTACAGGTATCTCAAGGGCTTGACCGGCCATTAGCTCTATCTTCCTTCCACCTCTGTTCACCACAGCCCTGCCGTTGATAACATACCAGTGCTCAGTGCGTCGTTGGTGTCTCTGATAGCTCAATCGCTGCCCCGGATAGACGGTTATTCGCTTGACTTTGTGGTTCGGAGCTTCAGAAAGAATTTCATAAAAACCCCAAGGCCTGCGCTTTTCTCCTTCCTTCTGCCTGATAAGCTTCTCATATAATTCCATGTAATCCTGCACCATGCGGTCCGCACTGAACCGTGCTTCAATCCGTCTGCGGCATTGTAAACGGTCAAGCCGGCCAGCTTTTGCAACCGCATCGGCCATCTCCTCAGGATTTTCAACAAGAATTCCTGAAACACCATCTTCAACAATTTCCGACATTCCTTCCCGGTTGAGTGCTATCACCGGCGTTCCGCAGGCCATGGCAGCCAGAACGGCAAATTTAAATGGGTCTGTATTGCAGAATGGCTGAATCAGTGCATAAGCGTCACCGAGAAGTTTTTTCTGCAGCTCCGGTTCCGCACGGTTGAGGTGAAGAATGCTGTCCCCGTCGATATTCGGCCGTATGCAGCGATCAAAGTATTTCCTGACCTCACCATCGCCGACGAGAAAAAGCGGCATTCCAGTTTCTCTGGCCACATCAATGAACTGCGCCACCCCCTTTGACTCGGTAAGGCTTTCCATGAAGAGCAGGTATTTCCCCTGGCCCGCCTGGAACTGAAATCGCTGCAAGTCAACGCCAGGATGAATCGTTGCGACATAATCGAGTTCGCGGTTTTTGCCTGCCTCGCTGACCGCCACATAATGGGCTTTTGTGTTGAAGTGTTTGTAGTCAGAAAGGCTGTCCGGAGAAAATAACCCTGGCATAGTTACCACAACAGGCGTGCCGTTCGTCCTCAGACACGCTAGAGGCACACAATCGAGATAGATGTGGAGAATATCGAATGGATCCTCCTGCTCAAATACCTCAGACAGGTAGAGCCGTTCGCTCAGGGTCGGCGGAGTCGACGATTTCCCGCCACGGAC